>NZ_BADK01000821.1 GCF_000333595.1 Azospirillum sp. B506 | reverse complement strand
CCGGCACCAGGAGACGGGCAATGTCCAGCATCTCGATCGTGACCGGCGGCAGCCGCGGCCTCGGCCGCAACACCGCCCTCAGCATCGCCCGCCGCGGCGGCGACGTGATCCTCACCTATCGCAGCAAGGCCGCGGAGGCCGACGCCGTCCTGGCGGAAATCCGGGCGCTCGGGCGGCGGGCGGCGGCGTTGCAGCTCGACACCGCCGACATCTCCGGCTTCCCCGACTTCGCCGGGCGCGTCCGTTCCACCCTGGAGGGCTGGGGCCGCGACCGCTTCGACCATCTGGTCAACAACGCCGGCCACGGGGAGATGGCCGCCTTCGCCGAAACCAGCGAGGCGCAGTTCGACATGCTCTTCAACGTCCATGTGAAGGGCGTCTTCTTCCTGACCCAGGCCCTGCTGCCGCTGCTGGCGGACGGCGGCCGGATCGTGAATTTCTCCTCCGGCCTGACGCGAGTGTCCTATCCCGGCTTCTCGGCCTATTCGGCGGCCAAGGGCGCCGTCGAGATCCTGACGCTCTATCTGGCCAAGGAACTCGGCGCCCGCGGCATCACCGCCAACGCGATAGCACCCGGAGCCATCGAGACCGACTTCCTCGGCGGTGCGGTGCGCGACACCCCGGCCTACAACGAGGCTTTCGCGACGATGACCGCGCTGGGCCGCGTCGGGGTGCCCGACGACATCGGCCCGGCGGTGGCGAGCCTGCTCGGTCCCGACAACCGCTGGGTCACCGCCCAGCGCATCGAGGTTTCCGGCGGCCAGAACATCTGACCCGGCCCTTCCCCCACACCCCGTCGCGCAACCACGCTATCCTCGACGGGCGCAGCGATCTCGCAGCGGCCGGAACGGCAGCCCGGAGCGGGTGCGTTCGCAGGACCTAAACCTGGGATGCAACGGCCGCCTTGTCGATGATCGACCAGACGGTTTCGATGCGGTCGTCCCGATACTCGTAAAAGACGTTCTCGGCGAACCGCACCCTCCGGCCATTGACCGGGATGCCGAACAGAAGACCCGTCGGCGTGCAGTCGAACGTCAGGCGGCTTGCGATGCGGGGCGGCTCGGCGACCAGAAGGTCGATGGCGAATCTGAGGTCGGGAATCGCGCGGAAATCCGCCTCGAGCATCCCGCGATAGCCGGACAGCCCGAGCCTCTCTCCATTGTAGCGGACGTCCTCATGGACGAAGCTTCCCAAGCTCTGCCAATCCTGATGGTTCAGGCAGGAGATATAGGCGCGATAGAGGACGGAGAGGGTGTCTTCAGGCATGGAGGAACTCCCGGTTTTGCGTGCATGGCCGTCGAACGCCAGGACGGGGCGGCAGGACGGGGCGGCATTCGCGGTCCCGGCGGACGACCCCCCATCCCAATATATGCGGTTCGTCACGCTTGGCCGGCCGGACGCCGGCCCTTCCGCAGCCAGCCGATGGACAGGACCAGCCGTTCGCCGACCCCCTCGGTCACGCGGTGCGGATGGATGTCCGGGCGGAAATATTTGAGGCGGGGCCTGTCGATGATCGCCCGATCGCACAGGAACAGCCCGCCCGTCGCCGGCTGTCGCAGGATGAGGTTGACGCGGTGGTGTTCGAAGCCGTCCGGTGCGGGATCGACATGCTCGTCCAGGCCGCTGGTCGCCGGGTAACGCAGCAGATAGCAGTCGAAGCGCAGCCGGGCCGACCGGGCCAGCAGCATCTTGAAATACTCCTTGCCGCCATTCTCCTGACGGCCCCGGTCCCACCGCAACCAAGCCATCGCCTTGCTCCCGACCGTGGATCGCGCATCCGCCGGATGCTATCCGAACCTGACGGCGGTGGAAGGCCTACAGTTCTTCCAGCCGCTCGTGCAGGTCCTCGATGGCGCGGATGCGGGCGCGGCCGGGCTCGCCGGTCAGCGGAATCAGTTCGGCGGCGAGCGCGTGGATCACCGCCAGGGCGGCGACATGGCTGTCGAGTGCCGCCAGGCTGCGCGTTTCGCAGCGGAAGGTCAGCGGCGGCGGCGGGGCCTCCAGGGCGGAGTGGCTGTCGGCGATCAGGATGGTGGGGATGCCGCGTTCCCCTGCGATGCGCAGCAGGCGGACGATGGCCGGCGGGCGGCGGCGGATGCCGACCAGGAACAGCAGGTCGCCGGGGCCCCCATCGCCAGGGCGGAGATCCGCCATCGTCTCCGCCATCGTCTCGCCGACCGCCGCCAGCTGGTGGACCTCGCCGCGGACCTGGATGAACTGCCAGCGGGCATAGCCGGCCAGGAAGGCGCTGTTGCGGGCGCCGCAGACCCAGATACGCCGGGCGTCGGCCAGCGCGCGCGCCGCCTGGGCCAGCAGCGCCGGGTCGGTCTGGCGGGCGGTGGCGGCGAGCGCCTCGGCACTGCGCTGGAAATGCGCCTCAAGCGGCGTGGGATCGCCGGTGGCGACTGCCGCCGTGCCGCCGGGCGGCAGCAGGAACAGTGGCGAGCCCCAGTCGCCGCCGCGCCGGGCGGCCAGACGCGCCTCCTCGAAGCCGGCATAGCCGAGGCGGCGGACCAGACGAGACACCGTCATCTTCGACACGCCGGCCCGGCCGGCCAGCTCGGTCGCCGAATAGCCCGACAGCTCGCCCGGACAGGCGAGGATCACATCGGCGAGCTGCCGCTCCATCGGGCTGAGGTCGCCATAGCGGTCGCGGATGCGGGCGGTCAGCGATGGGTCGGCGGCCTCCGTCAAGGGGCTTGTCTGTCTTTCTGCCTGTTTCATGGGCCAATCGCCTCGCAAATTCCACGTAAGCACAAAAAACGAGCACCTTGAGCGCAACCAAAGCGACGTTACGATTGTAACGGAGATGCCTAAAGACGGGATAAACGTAACATTCCAGCCTTTTGGCGCACACCCGAATTCGTAGGCCGAAAGTGGCACATGGTTTGAAGAGGGAGGCTCATCGTCTTTCGGTTCGGAGATCAGGTGCCATGCGGTTCGCGAAGATTCTGGGTGCTCTCGGCCTTGCCACGGCGGTTCTGGCCGGCGGTTTCGCTCCCACCCATGCAAAAGCCGACGCGCTTGAGCGCATCGCCAAGGAAAAGGTGCTGCGCGTCGCCGTTCCGCAGGACTTCCCGCCCTTCGGCTCGGTCGGCACCGACCTGAAGCCGGTCGGCTACGACATCGACGCCGCCACCCTGATCGCCAAGGAGATGGGCGCCAAGGTGGAGCTGGTACCGGTGACCAGCACCAACCGCATCCCCTACCTGACCACCGGCAAGGTCGATCTGGTGATCTCCAGCCTGGGCAAGAACGCCGAGCGCGAGAAGGTCATCGATTTCTCCACCGCCTACGCCCCGTTCTTCAACGGCGTCTTCGGTCCCGACGACATCAAGGCCGAGAAGGTCGAGGATCTGGACGGCAAGAGCGTCGGCGTCACCCGCGGGTCGGTCGAGGACATCGAGCTGTCGAAGATCGTGTCGGACAAGGTGACCGTCCGCCGCTACGAGGACAACAACGGCACCATCTCCGCTTTCCTGTCGGGGCAGGTGCAGCTGGTCGCCACCGGCAACGTGGTCGCCGCCGCCATCTTCGAGCGCAACCCGCCGCGCCAGCCGATCCTGAAGTTCCTGGTCAAGAACTCCCCCTGCTTCGTCGGGTTGAACAAGAATGAGGGGCCGCTGCTGGAGAAGGTCAACGCCATCATCGCCAAGGCGAAGGAGGACGGCTCGCTGAACGACATCGCCAAGAAGTGGCTGCACGCGCCGCTGCCGAAGGATCTGTGACGTAAGGTTGCCCTCTTCTCCCTCTCCCCCCGGGGAGAGGGGATTCTCCGCCTCCCACAGACGGACCTTCGGATGGCCTACAGTTTCGATTTCTCGTCCCTGTTGGACTACACGCCCGTGCTGGTGGACGGGGTCGCCACCACCGTGGCGCTGACCGCGGTCAGCACGGTGCTGGGGGGTGGCGCTCGGCATCGGCGGGGCGGCGGCGCGGACCTCGACGGTCAAGCCGCTGGCGGTCGTCGTCGGCGCCTATGTCGAGCTGATCCGCACACCCCCTTCCTGGTTCAGCTGTTCTTCATCTTTTTCGGCCTGCCGTCGCTGGGCATCCGGCTGGCGGAATGGCAAGCCGGCGGTGCTGGCGATGGTGATCAATCTCGGCGCC
>NZ_BADK01000822.1 GCF_000333595.1 Azospirillum sp. B506 | reverse complement strand
GCGCCGCGGCGACCAGCGGGGCGAATAGACGATCTTCACCATGTGGCCGACCGACTGGATGGCGGCCTTGGTGGAGACCACGCTCTGGCGGGTCATGCCGCTGCGGATGAAGAAGGTGTCGAGCAGCGGTCCGGAGATGCCGGCGATCAGCTGGACCCCCATGCACAGGAAGCCGCCCAGCACGCCATGCAGCGGTTTCTGCGCGTCGAGCGCCCAGCGGGCCGGCACCGCCAGCGCCAGGAACGGCATCAGTCCGAGAATCAGCAGCGACACCGCCTGGTCGGGAACGGCGCCGACCAGGGCGAACAGCAGACCGGCCACCGATCCCCCCAGCGCGAATCGCAGGATCACCGGCCAGACGACATGGCGCCGCCACAGCCAGGCCCGCCAGCCGTTGGAGGCAAACTGGGTCACGCCATGCAACAGCATCGCCGAGGGCACCGGCAGCAGGATCAGCAGCAGGCCCATCAGCACCATGCCGCCGGCCATGCCGAACAGGCCCGACAGAAACGAGGTCACGAGAACGGTGAGGCCAAGCCCCACCATCAGCGGAAGCGTCAGCATGAATCGCCCGGATGTCTGAGAAGATGCGGGCAAAACTCGCACGCGCGCGGTTGCGCCGCAAACGGCATTGTTCGATGCTCAGCCCCAGGAAAAATTGGGGTAAAGTCAGGATGGGACCATGCGCCGCCTGCCCTCGCTGAACGGTCTGCGCGCCTTCGAGGCTGCCGCCCGCCATGGCAGCTTCACCGCGGCGGCAACGGAGCTGCATGTCTCCCAGGCGGCGGTCAGCCGGATGGTGAAGCTGCTGGAGGAACGGCTGGGCTTCGCCCTGTTCGACCGGCGGGCCAATGCGCTGCTGCTGACCGAACGCGGCCGGGCGCTCCAGCCGGCACTGACCGAGGCGTTCGACGGCATCGCCCGGCGGGTCGAACAGGTGTCGGCGATGCGGGCCGGGCCGGTGCTGACGGTCGGCATGGGGGCGACGGTGGCGGTGCGCTGGCTGATCCCGCGGCTGTCGAGCTTCCACCTCAACCATCCGGAGATCGAGGTGCGGATCGCCACCGGCGGGGCGGGGGCGCCGATGAAGGACGACTGGACCTGCGCCGTGCTGCTCGGCGACGGCCAATGGCCCGGCTATGAGGCGGAGCGGCTGTTCTCCTCCAGCCTGCAGCCGGTCTGCGCGCCGCGGCTGGCGGCGGAGCTGGGCAAGCCGGCGGATCTGGCCGGCGCCACGCTGCTGCACGTCTCCCATTGGGGGCAGGACTGGCCGCGCTGGCTCGCCGCCGCCGGGGCGGCGGATCAGAAGGCGGAGCCGGGAACGGATTTGGGACTGAGAGGGCTGTCCTTCAGCAGCTACGCCATGACCTTGCAGGCGGCCATCGACGGCGTCGGGGTGGCGCTGGCGCCGCGGCTCTACAGCGGGGACGACATCGCCGCCGGGCGCCTCGCCACGCCCTTCGCGCTGGCGGTGCCGATGGTCCATTCCTGGTATCTGGTCTATCGCGCCGTCTGCCGGGAGGATGCCGGCTTCGCGCCGTTCCGCGACTGGCTCTATGCGCTGTGCGCGGAGATCGCCTGACCCGCGGCGGTCATCGGGAGCCGGCGGGGCACTGCCGGTCCGGTCCGGGGGTGGAGAACCAGGCGGCCGGCTTGCCGCGGTCGTCGACCAGATCCTCGGCGCTGACGAAGCGGCGGGGCGGCGGCGGGCGGCTGCCGAGCGGCCGGAGCCCATCGTGCTCCAGGCCGGGCTGCAAGCGCATCCAGTGGCCGGACAGGACGATGCCGGCGCCCGCATCGCTGCGGCAGTCGTCTTCCGGCGTGGCGATCAGCAGGTCGCAGCCGGGCCTGCCGTCCAGGCGTTGCGCCAGCGTGCCCGGCCCATATTCGACGGTCTCGGCGGTGGCGAGCTGGCGGAAGGGCGGCTGCGCCTCCAGCAGCGTCAGGGTCCAGCTGTGCAGCCCGACGCCGGTGCTGACCGCGTCCAGCTCGGCGATGACCAGGGACGGCGTGCCGCTGCCGGACAGATCCGCCAGCGCCACATCCATCGGACCCATCTGCTCCGGCATCAGGTCGTCGAGCGCCCTGGACCAGTGGCCGGTGGCCTCCCCCCGCTTCACGCTGTAGGTCGCCGTCCAGCCGCTTGTGGAGGAGGCCGGACCGCCGATGCAGCGACAGACGCTTAAGCTCGGCAGCGGTGCGGCACAGTGGGTCATCCGGCAGGCGCCGGCTGGCATCTCCACCGCCTGGATCTCCAGGGCCTCGACGACCGGCACCGGACAGGTCTGGAGCGGCGGCTGCGGTGCCGCCGCCAGAAGAAAGGCCAGCGGCATTCCGGGGAGGGGGACGGGAAAGGGCATGGCGGGCGTCCGATGGGAGTCGTGTGGAGGCTCGACCGGATCCTGTCCGATTCTGCGGCCTGCGGCCATGCATTCCTCCGGTGCGCAAATCGGCGGTGCAACGGAGCATCGTGCCGACATAGGCTGCGCGCTGTTCTGTCACAGGTTCGAACAGTCATCACTCCACAGGACCGCGCGATGCCGCCCACCGCTGTTCCCCGTCCCGATCCCCTGGCCGCCGGGGACGCCGCCCATCCGGCGCTGTCCCGCTCGCTCGTCCTGCTGATGGCGCTGGCCTGCGGCGTGGTGGTCGCCAACATCTATTACGCCCAGCCTCTGGTCGGGCTGATCGGCCCGGCGGTCGGGCTGTCGCCGGAGACCGCCAGCCTCGTCGTCACCCTGACCCAGGTCGGCTATGGCGCCGGGCTGGTGCTGCTGGTGCCGCTGGGCGACCTGCTGGAGAACCGCCGGCTGGTGGTGGTCACCCTGTGCAGCACGGTCGCGGCCCTGCTGGTGGCGGCGGTCGCCCCCTCCGCATCCCTGTTCCTGGCGGCGTCCTTCCTGATCGGCGTCACCTCCGTCGCCGTGCAGATGCTGGTGCCGCTGGCCGCCCACATGGCGCCGGAGGCCTCGCGCGGGCAGGTGGTCGGCAATGTGATGAGCGGGCTGCTGCTCGGCATCCTGCTGGCCCGCCCGCTGTCGAGCCTGATCGCCGACAGCCTGGGCTGGCGGGCGGTGTTCGCCCTGTCGGCGGTGGCGATGGTCGGCTTCGCCGTGCTGCTGCGGCGGGTGTTGCCGCAGCGGCGGCCGAAGAGCCAGTCGAGCTATGGCGCGCTGCTCGGCTCGCTCGGCCAGTTGCTGGTGCGGACACCGGTGCTGCAACGGCGGACCGTCTACCAGACCATGATGTTCGCCGCCTTCAGCCTCTACTGGACCTCCGTCCCGCTGCTGCTGGCGGGGGCGCCCTTCCATCTCAGCCAGCGCGGCATCGCGCTGTTCGCCCTGTCGGGGGCGGCGGGTGCGCTGGTGGCGCCCATCGCAGGACGGATCGCCGACCGCGGCTGGACCCGGCCGGCCACCGGCTTCGCGCTGGCGATGGCGGCCTTGTCCTTCTTCGTGGCGCGGGCGGGAGAAGGGTCGATTGCGCTGCTGGTGCTGGCCGGGCTGCTGCTCGACATGGGCGTGCAGATGAACATGGTGCTGGGGCAGCGCGCCATCTATTCGCTGGGGGCGGAGACCCGCAGCCGGATGAACGCCATCTATATGGCGATCTTCTTCCTGGGCGGCGCGGCAGGGTCGGCGCTGGCCGGCTATGCCTTCGCCGTCGGCGGCTGGGCGCCGGTGACCTGGATCGGCTTCACCTTTCCCGCCGTCGGCCTGCTGGTCTACCTGACCGAATTCCGCGGGGCGGCCCGCCGCCCGACCTGAAATCGCCTGACCTGACCTCCAAGGAGACGATGCAATGGATCGACGTACACTGGGCCGCAGCGGCCTGACGGTGTCCCCGCTCTGCTTCGGCGGCAACGTGTTCGGCTGGACCGCCGACGAGGCCACCTCCTTCCGGCTGCTCGACGCCTTCGTCGATGCCGGCTTCGACTTCATCGACACCGCCGACGTCTATTCGGCCTGGGCGCCCGGCAACCAGGGCGGCGAGTCCGAGACGATCATCGGCAAGTGGATGAAGAGCCGCGGCAACCGCGACCGCATCGTGCTGGCGACCAAGGTCGGGTCGGAGATGGGGCCGGGCAGGAAGGGGCTGTCGCCCGCCTGGATCCGCGCCGCGGTGGAAGACTCGCTGAAGCGGCTCCAGACCGACCGCATCGACCTCTACCAGTCCCATTGGGACGATCCCGAAACCCCGTTCGAGGACACGCTCGGCGCCTACAAGGAGCTGATCGACCAGGGCAAGGTGCGGGCGGTCGGCGCCTCCAACCTGACGGCACCGCGCCTGCGCGAGGCGCTGGCGGTCAGCGCCCGCACCGGCCTGCCCCGCTACGAGACCCTGCAGCCGGAATACAACCTCTACAGCCGCCAGGGCTATGAGGCGGAGCTGGAGGGGATTTGCCGGGAGAACGGGCTGGGCGTCATCAACTACTATTCGCTGGCCGCCGGCTTCCTGACCGGCAAATACCGCTCGGCCGGGGATGCCGGCAAGAGCGCCCGCGGCGGCGGGGCGGTGTCGAAATACCTGAACGAGCGCGGCCGGGCGATCCTGGCGGCGCTGGACGAGGTCGCCGGCCGGCATCGGGCGACGCCGTCGCAGGTGGCGATTGCCTGGCTGATCGCGCGGCCGGGGCTGACGGCCCCCATCGCCAGCGCATCGAAGCCGGAGCAGATGGGCGACCTGATCGCCGCCGCCACTCTGCGGCTCGATGCCGAGGACATCGCGCGGCTGGACCGGGCCAGCGCTTATTGAGGCGTTTGGTCAGGGCGAGGGGATCGCCGCCGCCTTGGGCGGGGCCGGCTTGCCGGCCTCGTCGGTCCGCAGCACCGCCAGGAAGGCGTCGGCCATGGCATGGTAGACCGAGTGCGGGCAGACCAGCCGGGAGAGCGTGGTGGCGAGTGCCGCGCTCAGCATCAGCGGCAGCAGCATGTCGGGCGACGCGCTCATCTCGGTGACGATGACGACGGCGGTCAGCGGCGCCTGCACCACCCCGGCGAAATAGGAGACCATCGCCAGCAGCACCACAGCCTCCAGCGAGGTGTCCGGCAGCAGGCCGCCGATGATCGAGCCGATGCCCGCCCCCACCGACAGCGAGGGCGAGAAGATGCCGCCGGGAATCCCGCAGATGCCCGACAGGGCGGTCGCCAGCAGCTTGGCCGGGGCGTAGTACCAGGGCAGCGTTTCCACCCCGTCCAGCAGGGCGCGGGCCTGCTCGTAGCCGGTGCCGAAGGTCAGCCCGCCGGTGGCGGCGCCGATCACCGCCAGGGCAAGGCCGCAGCAGAGCGCGATGAGGACCGGGTGACGGGCCAGCCGTCCGCCCAGGCCGCAGCGGATCCCGCGCGACAGCCACAGCAGCAGGCTGCTGAACCCGCCGCCGGCCAGCCCGCCGACGATGCCGGTCGCCAGCACCGCCTTCCAGTCCTGCCAGCTCGCAGAGGTCGCGGTGTGGCCGAAATAGGCGTAGTTGCCGAGCAAGGCCACCGCAACCAGACCGGCGGCCACCACCGCGACCAGCACGAGGCCGCTGGTCCGCTTCTCGAAGCTGCGGGCCATCTCCTCGATGGCGAAGACGATGCCGGCCAGCGGCGTGTTGAAGGCGGCGGCGACGCCGGCGGCTCCGCCGGCCAGGATCAGTCCCGGCTCCCGCCCCAGCCCGGCGAGGGAGCCGGCCATCAGCATGATCGAGGCGCCGACCTGCACCGTCGGCCCCTCCCGCCCGATGGAGGCGCCGCAGGCCAGCCCGACCAGGGTCAGCAGGATCTTCCCCACGGCGATGCGCGGCGACAGCAGCCGGCGCTTGGCCGCCGGATCCTGGACATGGCGGGCGGCGATGGCCTGGGGAATGCCGCTGCCCTGCGATCCCGGCACCACCCGCAGCGCCACCCAGGCCGAAAAGGCCAGACCCAGCGGGGTCAGCAGGACGGGCAGCCAGGGCGATGCCGCCTCCGCCAGCCGGAACAGCTGCTGGGCGTAATCGGCGGCGCGGGCGAACAGGACGGCGACCAGACCGACCACACCGGCACCGGACCAGAACAGCAGGCGCCGACGCCAGGTCCTGGGCGACATCCAGACATGGCGGGGGATGCGCAGCCGATGGCGCAGCGGGTGTTGCGGACGGTTGGAAGACATTGGCTTGGCCGGAAGCGGGGGAAGCGAACCGATGGAACGGCGGAATGCCGAGTTTAGGTCCGTCCTTCTCCACAGATCCAGCCACGGTCACGCAGATCTGCTGCGATCACGCGCGACGATCAGGCATCAGCGGCGGACGACGCTGACCGGCTGGGGCTTCGATGCGGCGCGGTTGCCGCGCGAGGCGATGGCGGCGCCCTGGAGGGTGCGCTGGCTGCGGCGGGCCTGCGCCTGCTCCACCTCGCGGCGGAAATTGGGGCCGAGCGCCTCGTAGGCGGCCTTCAGCTCCGGGTCCTTCATCCAGATGTCACGACGGTCCATGGTTTCCTCTTATATTGGCTGGCCGCCGGCAGAATGCCGGGCAGACCTGCGGCGTGCTGCCCCTGGAGACGATATGTCGCGGGCGGGTCATCCGGCGTTTTTATCGGGATGACGCCCGCGTTCCTTTTGGGAGGGCTGGGGCGGCATGACGACTGACAGGTGGGGTGGCCGGTCTTCACTTCAAGATACGCCCGGTGTCGGATCGGACGACTTTTCAAAAGCCATAACATCCTGTCTACCGCAAGGTTCCAGCCGGGCCATGATCGGCTGCAGGTGATAGGACCCGGGGGGAGGGTGAGATCCCCCTCTCCCCCCGGGGAGAGGGGGATCCCGTGATGGCGAGAGGGTTACGCGTGCAGCAGACCGATGTCGCTGTAGGCGATGTGGTCGAAGCCCAGCCCGTAGACCGGCGAGTTCGAGGCCAGGCTGAAATCGTCCGCACCCGGATTGACGAAGGCCGGGTTCAGCGTCACCGAGCCCTTGTCGTAGCCGGCGGCCTGCCAGTTCGCCAGGGTGCCCCAGGCGCCGCTCGACATCACCTGCGGCCAGGCGTCGAACTCCTTCGCGGCGGTATCGAGGCTGCTGTAGAAGTTGTTGTGCAGGTTGCCGACATTGGCCGGGCCGTAGATGTGGACAGCGGTGCCCTCGCGCACGTCGATGACGTTGCCCGAGATGTCGTTGCCGCTCATCGTGTGGCCCTTCCAGCCGCTCCAGGCGACATCCTGCTGCAGGCCGATCTGGGCGCCGCTGTTGCCGGCGATCACGTTCTCGGTCACCGTGTTGTTCCAGCCGCCATGCAGGAAGACGCCGCCGATGTTGTCGTGGACGACGTTGCCCTTCACCGTGGTGCCGCTGGTCCAGTCGTCGAGATAGATGCCCCAGCTCGCCACGCTGCCGGACGGGTTGGTCGCGGTGGTGCCGGACACGTCGTTGTTGATGACGGTGTGGTTGGCCAGATCCTGCTGGCGGTTGATCAGGTAGATGCCGCCGCCGTCGTTGGACTCCAGATTGGCGTCGATCACCTTGTTGTAGGCGATGGTCACGCGGTAGGCCGCGTCGCTGCCGTCCGTCTGGACCGAACCGACGGCGATGGCCTTTTCCGGCGAGTTCTCGATCTGGTTGTGGGTGACCTGGACGTCCGAGCTGCCGTTGATCCAGATGCCGGCGTCGCCGCGGTCGGCGGCGTTCGGGTGCCGGATCAGATTGTCGGAGACCAGCGTCGCGTTGGAGCCGGCCTTGACGAAGATCGACTCGGCGCCGGTGTTGTCGAACTGGTTGCCGGTGACCTTGCTGTTGGCGCTGTTCTGCACCGTGATGCCGTAGCCGCCGCCCTTCACGACATTGTTGGCGAAGGTCAGGCCGGCGGCATTGTCGGCATAGACGTAATGCCCGCCGACGACGCCGTCGGCGAAGTTGAGGCCCTCGATGGTGACGTTCTTGGCGCCGCCCAGGCCGAAGGACACGCTGGCGTTGGAGCCGCCGTGGATCACCGCCTTCTCGCTGCCGTAGCCGGCGAAGGTCACGCCGCTGTCGCGGCTGTCCAGCCACAGCCCGGTCTGGTGATAGTCGCCGCCGCGGATGTAGGTGGTGTCGATGGTCGAATCGGCGCGCATCGCCGCCTGCGCCTTGGCGAGGCTGGCGAAGGGGCCGTCGGTGCCGTCGGCATTGGGAGCGGCCAGCTTGCCCGACCAGCTGTCCTTGCCGTTGGTGGCGACGTAGAAGGCCGGGCCGGTCGGTGCGGGATTGGTCGGGGTGGTGGGCGTCGTGGGGGTGGCCGGGGTCGTCGGCGTGGTGGTCGTGGTGCCGGCCGGGAAATCGGAGGCCGGGGCGTTCACCACCAGCGTGCCGTTCCACCACATGCCCTTCTGGCCGGCGACCACGTCCTTGCCGTCGAGCGCACCCTTGTCATAGGTGACGGCGCTGTCGGTCGCGGCGTATTTGTGGCCGTTGATCGAGATGCTGTTGACGGTCAGGCTGCGGTCCTGGCCGTTGATCACGGCATCGTTGTCGTACTGGACCTGCACCTTGTGCGCGATGCGGTCGGCGACGTCGGTGGTGAAGCTGAAATCCTTGGCGCTGGTGCCTGCGGTGCCCTCGCCGATCTGCTTGCCGTCGACCAGCACCTTGAAGTGGGCGTTGACGCCGCCGGCCGGTGTGCCGGAGGCGTTCACCACGATGGTGTCCTTGCCCGAGGCAGGCGTCGCGGTGACGGTGGCGGGGAAATAGCTCTTGTCGGCATTGACGACCAGCGTGCCGTTCCACCACAGGTTCGACTGGCCGGCGACGACGTCCTTGCCGTCCAGCGCGCCCTTGTCATAGCTGACGATGCCGGCGGTCGGCGCGACCGTCTTTCCGCCGATCGAGATGCTGTTGACGGTCAGGCTGCGGTCCTGGCCGTTGATGACGGCATCGTTGTCGTACTGGATCTGCACCTTGTGCGCGACGTCGCTGGTCAGCACCGGCGTGAAGACGAAATCCTTCGCCGTCGTGCCGGCGGTGCCCTCACCCACCTTCTGGCCGTCGACCAGCAGGGTGAAATGGGCGTTCACGCCGCCCGCGGCCTTGCCCAGGGCGTTCACGACGATCTTGGTGGTTGAACTGGCCATCGGTTCGGTGTCCTCGCCTGATGTGCCCTGGGCCTTGGGCGGCCGTTGGGCTGATGTCCGTATTGGGCCTGAACCCGGATGCGTGCGGAGAATGGCGAGGAGCGGCGGGATCTTTGTGTGATGTTTCGGCTTAAAAGCCACAAACCTGCGACAAATTGCGGGCACCGCGGCCGGTGGCCGATCCGGGCCGTTGTCGTGATTGCAGTGCAGCATTTCCGCAACAGCGAACGGTGCGAAAACTGCGGCTTTCCCCTATTGCTGCAGGAAGCCGTTGAACGAAAGGCGCATTTCCCGGATTGTTTGGAATAGCCACAACTGTTTTCCGCCGGCGTGAGACGCGGCGACCGTGAGGCGGCGGACATCCCCTATGTCCGGCGACCGAAGCGGAACAAGGATTGACCGAGAGATGCACGAGTACAGCGAGCGGCCGCGCCGACCCGACGACCAGCCCAGCCACCGGCCCCTGCCGCCGGGCTGTTTCCGGGTGCAGCGGCCCATTCGCTTTTCCCACTGCGACCCGGCCGGAATCGTCTATTTCCCGGTCTATTTCGACATGTTCAACGGCGCGGTGGAGGACTGGTTCACCCAGGGGCTGGACATCGATTATGCGACGATGATCCTGCAGCGGCGCCTGGGCCTGCCGATCGTGCATGCCGAATGCGACTTCGTCATTCCCAGCCGCATGGGCGACACGCTGACCCTCGGCGTCCTGCTGGAACGGCTGGGCCGCAGTTCCCTCCAGCTGCGCATCAACGGCGAGCATGAGGGGCAGGTGCGGCTGTCGGGCAGCCTGACGCTGGTCACCACCTCGCTGGACGATTTCGCCGCGGTGCCGATCCCCGACGACATCCGGGCGGCGATGGAACGCTACCAGGCGGGCTGCGAGGGGTAAGGGAGGCTCTTGCCGCGGATATCTCCCTCTCCCCCCGGGGAGAGGGGCGGGGTGAGGGGGATGCACAGCGTGCCTTTCCCGGAAAATTCTGCTACGCGCCCCCCTCATCCTAACCCTCTCCCCGCTTTCGGCGGATCTTCGATCCGCCTGTCGCGTCAGCGCAAACTTCGTTTGCGCGTGAGCGGGGGGAGAGGGGATTATGCGTGCCCTTCCCCCGTGACGGACCATCATGGACGATTTCGACCGACGGCTGATCGACTTGTTGACGGTGAACGCCCGCACCAGCACGGCCGCACTCGGCCGGGCGCTGGGGCTGTCGCGTTCGACCGTGCAGGACCGCATCGCCCGGCTGGAGCGGCAGGGGGTGATCGCCGGCTATACGGTGAAGCTGGGGGATCCGGCGCCGCGGCGCGGGGTGTCGGCGCTGGTGATGATCAGCGTGAACGCCCGGCTCGCCGACCGTGCCGTCCATGCCCTGCGCAAGATGCCGGAGGTGATCCGGCTGCACAGCATCAGCGGCCAGTACGACCTGTGCGCCACCGTCGGCACCGAGACCCATGACGCGATGGATGCCGCTTTGGACGCCATCGGCCGCCTGCCGGGGGTCGAGCGGACGATGTCGTCCATCGTGCTGTCGACGAAGATGGAACGGTAGAAAGAGGCCCCCGCCCGGTGAGGGGCGGGGGATGGGGCTTCCCGACCTTACGCCGTGCCGTCCATGTGGATGACGCGCAGGTTGTTGGTGGTGCCGGCCTGGGCGAAGGGGATGCCGGCGACGACGACCAGGGTGCCGGTCTTGCCGGCCAGCTCCTCCGCCCGCCCGATGGCGATGGCGCGGTCGACCATCTCCTCGTAGGTGCGGATGTCGTCGGACAGCACGCTGTGGGCGCCCCACAGCAGGCAGAGCCGGCGCGACACCGCGCTGTCGGGGGTGATCGCCAGGATCGGCACCTCCGGCCGCTTGCGGGCGATGCGCGCCGCGGTGGTGCCGCTGGAGGTGAAGGCGACGATGGCCGAGGAATGCAGGGTGTCGGCCAGATCGGCGGCGGCGGCGGCCACCGCGTGGGGCGGCGTGTGCTCCTCGCCCGGATGGGTCGCCTGGATCAGCGAACGGTAGAGCTTGTGCTGCTCGGTGGAGCGGATGATGCGGTCCATCATGGTGACCGCCTCGACCGGATACTGGCCCGACGCCGATTCGGCCGACAGCATCACCGCGTCGGCACCGTCATAGATGGCGGTCGCCACGTCCGACGCCTCGGCCCGCGTCGGGGTCGGGGCGGAGACCATCGAATCGAGCATCTGGGTGGCGACGATCACCGGCTTCACCGCGAGACGGCAGGCGCGCACCAGCTCCTTCTGGCGGCCGGGCACGTCCTCGTGCGGGATTTCGACGCCGAGGTCGCCGCGCGCCACCATCACCGCGTCGGACAGGCGGATGATGTCGTCGATCTTCTCCAGCGCCTGCGGCTTCTCGATCTTCGCCATGATGCCGGCGCGGTCGCCGATCAGGCTGCGGCCTTCCAGGATGTCGCCCGGCTTCTGGACGAAGGACATCGCGACCCAGTCGACGCCGAGATCCAGCCCGAAGGCGAGGTCGGCGCGGTCCTTGGGCGTGAGTGGCGACAGGTCCAGGATGGTGCCCGGCAGGTTGACGCCCTTGCGGTTCGAGATGACGCCGCCGACGACGACCTTGGCCTCGATCCAGTCGTCGCCCAGCTCAACCACCTCGACGCGGACGCGGCCGTCGTCGATCAGCAGATGGTGGCCCGGCATGATGGCGGCGAAGATTTCCGGGTGCGGCAGCGGGATGGAGCGCTTGTCACCGTCGGTCCCCTGGAGCACGAAGCGGATCTGCTCGCCGGTGGCCACAGCGATCTTGCCGTCGCGGATGGTGCCGACGCGGATCTTCGGACCCTGGAGATCCTGGAGGATGCCGATGGGACGGCCGACCTCGGCCTCCAGCTCGCGGATGGCGCGGTGGACCTTGGCGTGGTCGTCGTGGGTGCCGTGGCTGAAGTTCAGCCGGAAGGTGTCGACACCGGCGAGGAACAGGGTTTTCAGCATCTCCGGCGAGTTGCTGGCCGGTCCGACGGTGGCGACGATCTTGGCGCGGCGATGACGGCGCATGTGGTTCCGGCCGCGGGGGCCGTCCTCTTTGTCTGGGCCGTCCGGTGCGCCGCCGGGGCGGCCACCATGGGAGGACGGCGGGGTGACTGGTCAGCGGCGCGAGCTGCGACGACGGGCAACCCCTTCGGGAAGCCCGTCGGCCGTTCGCGTGCCATACCAGGGTGTCGCGATTGCCGCCGGAAAGCAAGGCGGCTCGGCAGGGGCGGTCCCGCGGAACGGTCGATCCGCGGGAAGCTCATGGGGGCGGTTTGCTGTCCGGGGAGGTTTGTGCAATGCCGGCCGCCTTCGCCTTCGAGGCGATGAGCTGGTCGATGTTCTCCAGGAAGACCTGCAGGATGGGCGAGGGATTGTCGGCCCGATAGCCGGCGGCGATCTCGATCACCGGCGCATTGCCGGTGAGCGGCCGGCTGACCAGCGAGCGCGGCAGCAGAGGCTCGACATAGGCGGGCAGCAGCGTGACCCCGCCGGTGGAGGCCACCAGCGAAATCCCGGTGGCGATGCCGTCCAGCGCGTGGACCGGCGACACGACCACGCCGCGCTCCCGCAGATAGCGGTCGACGATGCCGCGCAGCACATGCGGGGTGCCGGTGTAGCCGATGAAGGAATCCGGATCGATGTCGCGCACGTCGATGGCGGAGCGGGCGGCCAGGGGATGGTCGGCCGGCAGGATGACCAGGATCGGCTCATGCGCGATGACCTTGTAGGAGACGTCCGGCTGCGATTCGAGCCGGCAGAAGCCGAGATCGATCTCGCCGCGCTGGATGGCCTCGCCGATGTCGGGTGAGAAGTCGCTCGACACCCGGAAGTCGATGTCCTTCAGCTGAGCGCGGAGCACGCTGGTGACGTGCGACAGCCATTCGACCTCCTGGCCGGTCAGGAAGCCTCATGCAGGTGGCGCTGAAGGACAAGCCGGCGACGCCGTTCCGCGTGCCGCCCGGCCTGCGCCTCGTCCGCGTCAATCCGGCCAACGGCCAGCTTGCCCAGTTCGGCGACAACCGCGCCATCTGGGAGGCCTTCCTGCCGGGCACCGAGCCCAACCCCGACCAGCCGCAGGTGGTGCTGGACGGGTCCTCGCAGGCGTCCGGCGCCCTGACGGGCGACCCGAACGCCGCCGCCGGCTTCGGCACGCCGCAGCCCGGCATTCCCGCACCGCCGGCCGCGGCGACGCTGGGTACCGGCGGGCTGTACTGAGCCTGCGGAGC
>NZ_BADK01000823.1 GCF_000333595.1 Azospirillum sp. B506 | reverse complement strand
CTCCCTCGGTTATTCTTTTGGACACATGACGTCTGAGGTGTCGTTTTCGTGATTCAGGAATGAAGCAGTCCGCGCAGGCGGGCCATGCCCGCGTCGTAGAGATCGCGGACGAACCGTTCGGCCTCCAGTTCCGTGCACCGAAGCCGGTGAAAGGTGGCGGTCCAGTGAAGCTCGGCCTGCCCCTCTCCATCGGGCCGCAAACGCAGTTGCGCCAGCAGGTCGGCGACCGGGTAAGGACCCTCGATCACCGTGTAGGTGTAGGCGTCGTCGACTTGGCTGACATGTTCCAGCCGGTGGACCACCGGCGTGCCGTCATAAAGCCGCAGAAGCCTGAGCGCCCCCTTCCCCGCCCCATCCACGGTCATGGAGATGGCGCCTGGATACCAGTCGCCGACGGCACCGTCCCACCGCACCAACGGCCACACGCGGCGCGCCGGGACGGGCAGAAGGGTTGTTGCTGTGACCAGAGGCATCGCGGCGCTCTTTTCATGGAGTTCCCCCTGGGGCGAGGGGTGCTCCTTATCAGCAAGGCCCATGCCAGGAAGGAAGAGCCAAGTTGTCACAGGAGAAACCTTTGGAATAACGGACTTTTTGCAGCGCACACAAAATCACAAGCCGACAAAATTTCTCGATTTCGAGATTTCTTCACAGAAAATCGTCTATAATACGAGACTAAATCTCATTTTTGAGACATTGGTTCAGGGCGTACCGATCAGGCCTTGAGTGGTTGATCGGGCCTGCGGAATGCCGCTTGACTTTCCAATCGCTGGAAGGTGCAGCCTATCGCAATCACACATCACTCACCGCCAATGGAGAGGCCCCATGCTGACGTTGAAGGTTTCCGGGATGACCTGCGGCCACTGCGCCCAGACCGTGACCAAGGCCGTGGAGGCGATCCCCTCCGTGGAACGCGCCTTGGTCGACCTGAAGACCGGGGAGGTCGCCATCGAAGGCAGCGCCGACCAATCCGCCATCCGCCAAGCCATCGAGGATGCCGGTTATGAGGTACAAGACCGGACGTGAAACGTCATCACCTAAAAGAAAATGGGCGCCGGACCAGTATGGCCGGCGCCCATTCTTGGTGACGTCTTCCCGGAAGGTTCTTTGAAGGTCTTTTATTTGGTCAGGATCAGCTTGTTGGCGCGGGTCACGCGCAGGCGGTAGCTCTGCCCGGCGTGCTGGATCACGATCTCGCGGCTGCCCGACATCAGCCGGGCGGATTCGACCACCGGCAGGGATGCGGCGACGAAGGAGGCGGGAGCGGAGACGGCGATGTCGTGCATGGCGTGTCTTTCTTGCTGAACGGACGTTGCGGTCGGCGATGTCCGGGCGTGAACCCTGAACAGGACCCTACCCTCGCCCGCCCCTAATTGCAAGTCATTCTCATTCGCTGTTTGACATCCGCGTCCGTCTCGTCCGCATCACTCACGGATCGCCCGTCGGACCGTCCAGCGCAGGCCCACCACCAGCAGCTTGTTGTACTCGTTGACCAGCAGGTTGGCGGTTCCAGGCCACATCCACCAGTCGTCGAGATGGACGGTCGGAGCGACGACGGGATGGGGAACCAGTTCCACGTCGGGCATCGCCATCGACAGCTCCAGCAGGCTGCGGCGCATGTGGTAGTTGGCGGTCACCAGCCGCAGCGACCGGAACCCCTGGTCGCGCATCCAGTCCGCGGTCTCATAGGCGTTGCCGATGGTGCTGTCGGCGGAATAGCCCAGCGTGATGCAGCATTCCATTTCGGTCGGAGAGCGGCGGGACAGCTTCAACAGCTCCTGCACATCCACCCCGTCATAGACGCCAGAGACGAACAGCTTCTTCGCCCGCCCGGCAGCCAACAGTTCCAGCCCGGTCCCCAGCCGGTGGCTGCCGCCGGTCAGCACGACGATGGCGTCGGTCGGCCGTTCGGCATCGGCACCGCTGGGAGACGAACGCGGCACGTCGGCCGCATACCAGAACAACCCGGCCAGCCAGATCACCGCCAGCGCCAGCATTCCGGCCACCAGATGCGCGACCGCGCGCGCCATCATTCCGCCGCCGCGCCGCCGGTAACCGTGGCTCATGGTGCGGCCTGCGTCACAGCCCACCTCATGGCATGGACTCCAACGTGCGCAGCACGGTCCAGCGCGCGGTGACGAGCGCCAGCACGGCCAGCGCAACCGGCACCAGCAGCAGGGCCACCCATTGCCAGGGCTGCAATGTCAGGTCGGGCAGCAGGCTGGCCCGCAGCCCCTGCGAGGCACGGTGCAGGCCGTACAACATGCCGCCGGCCAGCAGCAGCCCGATCCCGCCACCGCGCAGGCTCAGGCCCACCACATGCCGTTCGAACTGGCGGGAGACATAGCGGTCGGTGGCGCCCATCAGATGCAACAGCTCGACCACCGGCCGGTGAATGGCTAGGCCCGTGCGTACCGCGAAGACCACGGTCATCACCGCCGCGGCCCCGATCAGCACCACCACCCCCAGCGCCGCCAGCCGGATCGCCCCGGCGAAGGAGCGCAGATCGGCCAGCCATACCGCGTGGTCGTCCAGCGTCGCGCCCGGTGCGGCGGAGGTCAGACGCAGACGCAGGGCGGCGACATCGACCGGCCCGTCAGCAACGACGTCGATCAACCGCGGCATCGGCAGCAACGGGTCCGTCGCCCCCGCCCCCAGCCATGGCTCCAGCAGCCGGGCGATCTCTCCTCCGCCCAGCAGGGTCGCCGTCCGGATTCCGGGGAAGGAGCGCAGCACGGTCAGCGCCGCTTCCGCCCGCTCGTCCAGCGAAGCCACGGGAGCACCCGGCATCGGCGCTACCTGGACGGTCAGTCCGCCGGCCAGCCCGCTGTCCCAACGCTGCGCCATGTCCGACACCAGCATGGCGCCGGCCAGCGCCAGCGCAGCCAGGAACGCCATCAGCGCGCTGATCCAGCCGAGAAAACGCGAGGAGGGATCGATCGCCAGGGGAAGATCGGAACGGGGCCGCACCGGACGAAGCGCCATGCCGCTACTCCCACGCTGGGTCATTGGCCCGCGCGTCCTTCGCGCGGGCCTCGACGCGGCCACGCGCCGGCAACACCATCAGCCGGCCATTGTCGAGATGAAGGCGCGGATGGTCGAACCGGCGGATCAGCGCCTCGTTGTGGGTGGCGATCACCACGGTGGTCCCCAGCTTGTAGAGTTCCTCGAACAGATAGAGCAGCCGCATGCCGATGCCGTCGTCGACATTGCCGGTCGGCTCGTCGGCCAGCAGCAGCCGCGGCCGGTTGATGACCGACCGCGCGATGGCGACCCGCTGCTTCTGCCCACCGGACAAGGTCGAAGGCTTGGCATGGAGGTGGTTGCCGAGACCGACCCAACGCAGGATCTCGCTGCAATGGGCGACGACGTCTGCCTCCGGCGTGCCGGCCATGCGCAACGGCAGCGCCACATTGTCCAGCGCCGACAGATGGTCGAGCAGGGCGAAATCCTGGAACACCACGCCGATCTGACGGCGTAGTTCCGGCAGGTCGCGGCGGGTCACCAGCGCCATGTCGCGGCCAAACAGGGTGACCAGGCCGCGCGACGGCCGGTGGGCCAGATACATCAGCTTCAGCAGCGACGATTTGCCCGCCCCGCTGGCGCCGGTCAGGAAATGGAAGGATCCCGGCTGAAGGGTAAAGCTGATGTCCCGCAGCACCTCCGCCTCGGTGCCGTAGCGCAGGCCGACATTCTCGAAACGGATCACGGTTCCACCACAGCTGGCCAACCCTTCGCGCCCCACCCCTCCACGCTCGGGACAATGCACCCGGCCGGGGGCGGAGTCCACCCTGCCCCGCAAACGGCGCCCTCTCTCCGACCGCGCGGAATACTTGAGAAGTCGGCAAAGACCTGACAAGTTGCCGGCCATGATCTGGATCCGGTCCCTCGCCTTCAACATCGCGTTCCACCTCTGGACCGCGCTGATGTGCTTCGCCCTGCTGTGGATGCTGCTGCTGCCGCGTCCGCAGATGGTCGCGGTCGTGACATGGTATCTGCGCACCGTCGGCTGGCTGGAGCGAACGCTCGTCGGCATCCGCTACGAGGTGCGCGGGCGCGAGAACCTGCCCGACGGCCCCTTCCTGCTGGCGGCCAAGCACCAGTCGGCCTGGGAAACCATGAAGCTTCACCTGCTGGTGAAGGACCCCGCGATCATCCTGAAGCGCGAGCTGATGTGGATCCCGATCTGGGGCTGGTACGCCGCCAAGGCGAAGATGATCCCGGTCGACCGCGGGGCCGGCGGGGCGGCGATCAAGTCGCTGATCCGCAACTCCCGCCCGGTGCGGGACGAGGGACGCCCCATCGTGATCTTCCCCCAGGGCACCCGCGTGGCGCCGGGCGCCTACCGGCCCTATCGGATCGGCGTCGGCGTGCTCTATGAGAGCCTCGGCATTCCCATCGTGCCGATGGCGCTGAATGCCGGCCTCTTTTGGCCGCGCCAGAGCTTCCTGAAGCGTCCCGGCACGGTGGTGGTGGAGTTCCTGCCGCCGATCATGCCCGGACAGCCGCGCGCCGAGGCGATGCGCGACCTGGAGGAGCGGCTGGAGGCAGCCAGCGACCGGCTGGTCACCGCCGCCGGCGGTCCGCCCACCCTTCGCCCGTCGCCGCCGGAACCGGCACCGGCGAAGCGGACGGCGCCCGCGGTTTCCTGACCGCGGCCGTAAGGGTCGGCCGCAACGGTTAATCCCTTGAGCACCGCCGCTTATCTGCCTACCTTCGCGCAATGAATCGCCGGGAGGGCCGGTTGAACCGGCTCCGGACGACGTGCGAGAGGAAGATGACGCAGACCGCGAAGCCCGACAGGCCCACCCGGTGTCAGGATCGCCGGACGGAGCGATGGCGCGCCGCCGCTGTCGCCCTTCTGATGATGGTGCAGCCGCTGGCGCCCTCCGTCGGCACGATCCTGACCGCTCCCGCCGCACCGGCCCCGGCCGTCATCGCCGCCATGGCGGCGGCCATCGCGCTGACGCCGGACGTGGCCGAAGCCCGCGCCGGATCCAGCAGCCGGTCCTCGGGCGGCTATTCGCGGCCGTCGCGCACCCCGTCCATCGGCAGCAGCAGCGGCGGATACTCCCGTCCCTCGACCTCGCGCACGCCCTCCACCGGAAGCGGCGGCTGGTTCTCCGGCGGGTCTTCGAGTTCGAGCGGCGGCTATGCCCGGCCCGGCAACAGCGCCCCGTCGGTCGCCGCCCCGCCGACCTCGGCCGGTGACAAGGCCTTCAGCCAGCAGGGATCGGCCGACGCGCTGAACCGGTACCGCAGCAAGCAGGAGGCCGACCGCACCCCGCCGGTCCAGCCGAACGCACCGCCTCCCGCCGGCTCCACCCAGGGCGCCTCCACCCAGGGCAGCACCGGCGGATCCAGCAGTTCGAGCGGGTCCGGCTGGGGGTGGGGCTGGGGCGGCTCGTCCTACCGCACCCCGTCGACGCGCCCGGCCCCGGCCAACCCCTATGGCGGCTATGGCTGGACCCCGCCGCCCTACACCGTCAGCGCCCCGCGCCGCTTCGGCATCTGGGACGGGCTGTTCCTGTGGTTCATGCTCGACACGCTGACCCGGCCGGGCCATGCCGCCTTCTTCCACAACAACGCCGACGACCCCGGCTATCGCGAATGGCGGCAGGAGGCCGACCGGCTGGCCCGCGACAATGCGGAACTGCGCGGCAAGCTGGACCAGCTCGACCAGTCGGTGGCCGCCCAGGCCGGCGCCCCGCGCCAGGCCGGCCAGCTGCCGCCCGACGTGCCGGCGGAGCTGGCCCGCGCCGATTCGGCCAGTTCGGCCAGTGCGATGGACAGTGCCAGCGCCGTGCAGGCGTCCCGCGGCTCCGGGCACGGCTTCTGGTGGTGGGGCCTGCTGCTGCTCGGCGTCGCGGTGCTGTTCCTGCTGTGGCGGGCGCGGCGCCGGATGGATGCGCCCGCCAAACCAAGCGCTGTCGCCAACAGCCCTGTTTCCAAGGGAGGATCTGACGTGCCCCTGTTCGGAACGCTCGGCAATTACGTGAACCAGAAGCTCAGCGGCAAGGCCTACAGCCCGTCGCTGTTCCGGCTGGGCATGACGGTCACCATCGACCCCACCCCCTTCCTGCTGGCGGAGGGCGCCACCAAGGTGAAGGCGCCGGACACCGGCAGCGACCGGCTGGTGTCGATCGAGGCGGTCGGCACCGTCACCTCCGGCCCGGCCACCGTCTATCGCCTGCATCTGCCGGGTGGCGGCTTCTTCCAGATCCATCTCGGCCCCGACGGGCAGCCGGACGAGTGCCGCTATTTCACCCCGATCGACAGCATCACCCCGGCCGACGAGGGCGAGTGGGGATTCTGGCTGGACGATGCCGAGGGGATGATCGGCTGGCCGGAGTTCCAGACCAAGGACGGCAAGCTCTATCCCCGCATCTGGCAGCCGGGCGCCAGCCGCATCCAGCCCTTCACCCTTGCCGAGGCGCGCCAGACCCTGCGCGGGACCGAAACGGTGACCAGCCAGTCGATGCTGTACGGCGCCCCCACCGGGGCCGCATCGCCGGCGCCCGCCACCGAATATATCCTGGTGGAGGCGGTGGAGCGCTCCGGCCGCGCGTCGGTCGAGATCGCCGCCGGCATCGACGTGAACCCCGCCTCCCTCTCCCTGTCCTAACCCACACGACAAGAGTGCCGGCCCCATGGAAAGCACCTTCGGTTCCATCCTGACCGCGCTCGGCACCGGCCTTCCGGTGCTGCTGGTCCAGATCGCCGTGACGCTGGCGCTGCTGGCGGCGGGCGTCGCCGTCTACACCCGCATCACCCCCTTCGACGAGCGCCGGCTGGTGGCGGAAGGCAATGCCGCCGGCGGCCTGACGCTGGGCGGCTCCATCGTGGCGCTCGCCATCCCGCTGGCGGCGACGCTGGCGACCAGCAGCGTCGTGCTGGACATCGTGCTGTGGGGCGTGGTGGCGCTGATCCTGCAGCTGGTCGCCTTCGCCGTGGCGACCCTGCTGATCCGCGACCTGCGCGGCCAGATCGAATCGGGCAACGTCGCGTCGGCGGCGACGCTGGTCGGCGTCCAGCTGGGGGTGGCGGTGATCAATGCCGCCGCCATGGCCGGCTAAACAAGGCCGGATGATGCGGGCCGGAAAATTCTCCCCCGAGCGGTAAGGATGGGGGTCTGGTTCCCGGATCGCCCCCACCCCATCTGTGCAGGCGAAGCGTCCGGGGCCTTGGCCCAGGCGCCTCCAACAACCCTCCTTCGACAGGAATCAGCCATGCTTGCCTTCATCCGCAACCTTATGGGTGTCAAGACCGACCAGGCCGTCCAGGGCGCCATGGAGGCGCTGGTCCGCTGGGATCCGAAGTCCGCGACCGAGGCGGAACTGCGGACCATGGAGCAGCATCTCGACGGGCTGGGCCGGCAGGTGGCGGAAGCCCGCGCCATCCATGACCGCGAGCAGCGCGAGGCCGACGAGATCAAGGCCCTGTCGACCCAGCGCATGGCCGCCGCCGAGCATCTGCAGCGCCAGATCGAGGCCGAGACCGACCCGGCGCGCAAGGCCGGCCTGGAAAAGAGCCTGGAGACCGTCGTCGCCATGCTGGAGGAGATGGCCCCCGACATCGAGCGCGAAGTCCGCGACGCCGTCGAGGCGCGCGAGTTCCTGGAGATGCTGGAAAAGAACTATGCCGATGCCGGCGCCAAGCTGAAGTCCGCCCGCGCCGAGCTGACCCGCGCCCAGCGCGACATGGGCCGCGCCGACCAGCAGCGCGCCATGGCCGAGCGTCAGGCCGAAGCCGCCCGTCAGGCCGCCGGCCTTGCCGGCGCCACCAGCGGCCTGACCGTCGCGCTGAAGGCGATGCAGGACACCGCCGCCAAGGATCTGGCCGCCGCCGAGGCCGCCAACGCCAAGGCCAAGCTGCTGCGCCCGTCGGCCCCGGAAAAGGAAGACCCCAACATCGCCGCCGCCCTGGCCGCCGCCTCGGGCAAGACCGCGCCGAACAGCCTGTCCGACCGTCTGGCGGCGCTGAAGGCCAAGCAGGGCTGAGGGTTCGACCGAGTGTTCGGGGGAATCGGCGGGGGAGGACTCCGCCGATCCTTACCTCCTGGGGGCCTCTTGGGGGGATGGAACAGCGTGGAACAGTTTCCGGCGGCTGTTCCATCTTTCCCGGCGGCCGACCCGCCTCACAGACGGCCGAAGGCGGCCTTGCCGCCCTGGCGCTCCAGCGCCGAGCCGAGGCTGGGATAGGGATCGTCGGGATTGACGGTCCAGGGATAGAGGCCCTTCGGCCCCGCCGATTCCGGACGGGCGAGGATGGCGGCGACGGCGCGCGGATCGGGCGGGGTGCGTTCGCGGAAGGCGCCGGGGATGCTGTCGTCGTCGAGGTCCGGGACGCTGTCGGCGGACGGATCTTCAGACGACTGCGGAGGACCGGAGTCGGCCGGCTCGGGTCGCGGCTGCTGCGCCGGCCGTTGCGATGGTTGGGCGCCGAGTCCGTCGAGAAGGCCGAGCCGGTCGGCCAGCCAGCGGACGGTCGACGGATCGCCGGAGGAGACCAGCCGTTCGATCTGCTCGACGACCAGACTGCGCAGCGACGACAGGCGCAGGTCGGCCTCGCGGTTCAGCGCCTGCCGTTCCCACCACACCCTATGACGGAAATCCTTGGACCCGTAATAGGCCCGCCACAGGGTGGTGCGGCTGCACCCCATGGCACGGGCGACATAGAGGAAGCTGCTGCCGCGCGCCAGCATGCCGGCGGCCATGATCCATTGTTCCTCGTGGAACTGCGACCCGGGGACCAGCGAGCCTCCGGACGGCACCGGCGGCTCTTCGGCCCAGAGGGGAAACCGGTCGTCGGCGAGGGTACGGCTGTCGAGGGGCATGGCTTGGCTCCGCAAGGGGGATGGGACGCATGCGGAGAAAGTATAGGAACATTATCCTTTTCTGGGGCGTTTTGTGCAAAATCGGCCTCTCCCGAGAGGGAAGACCTCAATCCGTTGAAAACGCCATCAACTCCGCGATGCAGTCGGCGACGATGCGGGATGGACGACGGTTCGGTGGCAGAAGGAGCAGAGTGCGCGATCGAATTTCCGGCTCGAACGCGCAGGCGACCAGGCCTCGCCCGAGAAAGGGTTCGGCAGTCAACGGACTGACCAGACCGCAGCCGATGCCAGCCTGCACCATCGCACAGATGGTCGTCGAGTAGGGCGTCTCCAGCACGATTTTCGGCATCACGCCATGGGCGGCCAGCACTCCGTCCAGCCGGCGGCGCGCGGTGTCCTCGGGAGCGAGGGCGATGAAGGGCGTGCCATGAAGATCGGCGGGGTGGAGAAGCTCGCGCTGCGCCAGCGGGTGATCGGCCGGGACGGCAATCACCAGGCGCTGCCGCATGAAGAGCGTCGCATCCACCCCCGTCACGTCGATTTCGTCAGCCGCCAGTCCGACATCGAACTGGCCGGAGGCGATCAGATCCTTCACCACGGACGACATGCGCGCCTGCACCGTGATCGACACGTCGGGATGCCGCACCTGGAAGGCACGCAATGCTTTCGGCAGGATGGTGGTGCTGACTGCCGAGTGGCACGCCACCCGGATTTCGCCTGAGCCGAAGTCGCGGATGCGGGCAGCGGCGGCGCGCAGATGGATCAAGCCGGCAAAGGACGAGGCCACTTCCTGGAAGAACAGCCGCGCCTCCTCCGTCGGGAGCATGCGCCCTTTGGCGCGGTGGAACAGCGAAAAGCCGATTTCCCGCTCCAGCTCCTGGATTGCCTTGCTGACGGCGGGTTGCGAAATGCGCAGCACCTCGGCCGCGCGCGATGCGGTGCCGTTGGTCATCACCGCGTGGAACACCTCGACCTGCCGCAGGTTCATGATGGTCTCCCTATAACCCAGGGGAATAAACTAGCTTGAAATCCATATTGGACGAAATAGGGCTGGGGGCGTCATATCGGGGAAGTGTCAGTCAAAGGACGCCTCTCATGAAAGATCTCACCCAATGTGTGGTGAATCCTTCGGCTGCCGCCGAAGGATTCGACAGCCTCAGCGTGCCCGTCCATCGTGGATCGACAATCGTCTTCGCCAATGCCGAAGCTTACGCGACCCGCGGCGACCGCGGACACACCGGCTATAGCTACGGTCTTTATGGCACCCCGACGACCCGGACGCTGGAAGGCAAGCTGACGGCGCTTGAAAATGGAGCCTGGACTTTCCTTCTGCCGTCAGGGCAGGCAGCCAACAGCTTTGCCGTGCTGCCCTTCCTGCAGGCCGGCGACAGGATGTTGATCGCCGACACCTCCTATCCACCGATGCGCGACTTCGCCAACCACGATCTGGTCAAATTCGGCATCGAGGTCGATTATTACGACCCGGCCGATGTAGGCGATCTGGAGCGGCGGATCGACGGACGCACCAAGGTGGTCTGGTGCGAATCCCCCGGCTCCACCACGATGGAGGTCCAGGACCTGCCGGCCATCGCGGCGGTGGCGCACCGTCATGGCGCCCTGGTCGGCTGCGACAACAGCTGGGCCACCCCGCTGAACTTCAAGCCTCTCAACCATGGCGCCGATCTGGTTACCGAAGCGCTGACGAAGTACATCAGCGGCCATTCCGATCTGCTGATGGGATCCCTCACCGTGCGGGACGAGGCCCTGATCACGCCGATCCGCAGCGCTCTCGGCCGCTACGGGATCGGTGTTTCGCCGGATGACGCCTCGCTGGTGCTGCGGGGGATGGAGACGCTGGGCGTGCGGATGCGTCAGGCGTCGGACGGGGCGATGGCGCTGGCCGAACGGCTGGCCGGCCATCCGCTGGTGGAGCAGGTTCTGTATCCGGCACTCCCCGGCTCTCCCGGCCATGCGGTGTGGAAGCGCGACTTCCTCGGGGCCAGTGGCGTCTTCAGCGTCGTCTTCACGCCCGCGGCGACGCCGCATGTCCAGCATGCCCTCGACGTGTTGCGCACCTTCGCCATAGGCGCCTCCTGGGGCGGAACCCGCAGCCTGATGGCGCCGATGCCGGTCAAGCGCAACCGCACCGCCCGCCCCTGGACCGGCGAGGACCTGATCCTGCGCATCAGCGTCGGGCTGGAGGATCCATCCGACCTGCAGGACGATCTCACCGCCGTCCTCGACGACCTCGCCGCAAGGACGGCCAGGGCGCCGACCGCCTGACGGCGGCGGACGCAAACACGCCTCCCAGGTCAAGGTGCAGCTGGGTGTGGAACGGCTCGGAAACGAGACCGCCTTGCTGAGCAATGCGGCCCCAAAAGGCCCCCGATCCTTACGCCTCGGGGGAGCCCACCTTCGCCGCCTTCGCCTTGCGGGCCGCCACCTCGAACGCCACGTCCTCGATCATCCCGGCGGTCAGCGAGGACAGGGCAGACTTCAGGCTCGGCCAGTGGTTCATGCGGGCGGTGTCGGCAACGGCGGCGTTCTTCGCCTTCAGGACGAGACGGCGGCCGCCCTGGGGGGCTTCCTCCACCCGGTCCGGCTCCAGTTCGGCCAGCAGCGGGGCGGGGACCTTGCCCTTCAGGGCGTGCAGGACGGCTGCCCACAGGGCGGTCACGTCGTCGGCATCGGGCAGCGGGCCGAGATCGGCAAGGCCGGCCTCCACCGGGTCGGCGGGGGCGACGGTATCCACCTTGCCGATGCGCCGCGCGCGGCGGCCGGCGCTGTGGCGTTCGCGCTCCAGATAGGTTTCGGCCGCCTCCTCCTCGTCCTTGGCGAGGAATTCAAGGGTCACCGCCTCGATCTTGCGGCCTTTCCGCTTCATCTTGTCTTCCGGCATGCTGACGCGGAAGGGGGCGAGCTGGTTCACCTCGGCGATCGCGCGGTCGATGGTGCGGGTGCGCAGGATGCCGAAATCCTTGTAGGCGCCCTCCGGCACATTCATCAGCTTGCGCAGCGTGTCGATGTCCAGTTCCAGCGACGGATAATCCATCTGGTAGCGCTGCATGCCGATCTCGTAGAGCTTCAGCGCGTAGGTGCTGGTGACCTTGACCATCGCCGGGCCGGACAGCTTGGCCCACAGCTGGGACGAGCGCTGGATTTCCAGGAAGGCGTCGGTGAACTGGAAATGGATGTCGGCGGCGTCGCTGTCCTCCTCCTCCTCCGGCCGGACATAGCTGGAGAGGATGCGCAGTTCGGCACGCGACCGGCGGCCGCGGAAGGGACCGATGACCACCAGGCTGGAATCGAAGATCTCCTTCAGCGCGTCGAAGATCCGCTCGTTGCCCTTGTGGTTGCCACGCACCACACGCTTGGGCATGCGGTAGAGCTTGTTGGCGAAATTCTGGCTGCCGGCCAGATGGATCATGAAGTTCAGCATCTTCTGCGCCGGCAGCGACAGCCGCGTGCCGTTGGCGGGATAGCTGTAGACCGCCTCCGCCGCCTTGATCAGATGCTTGTAGCCGTCACGCTCGAAGGTGGCGCTGGCGACGCGGGCGGTCAGGCCGGCGACCGGAGCTGCAGCCTCCGCAGCAACCGACGGCAGGGTGGATGCCGCGCCGTCGCCGTCGATCACCGCACCGCCGGCCAGATCCTCCGGCCCAAGAACGACGAGGCCGGATCCGGCCTTTCCCGATTCAGCCGGCACCGTGAAAGGCGCAGCCGCGTCCGACGGGACGGACTCCTCCGCCACCGTGCTGCGCGCCTTCCTGCGCCCCGTCCCCGCCATCGCCGCCCTCCAACGAAATCGAGGGAGGCTAAATCAATCCTTACCAGAAAAACAAGTAAGGAAAGGGTCACGCCGCAGAATCCTTTTCATCCTTACATCCGGGGGGCGGAACCCTTACGCCCCGGGGGGTGTGCGACTCGCCCCCGCCCGGTAAGGCTGTCTCCCCCATGCTGTAAGGAAGATTCGCTGCGACTCGTGGAGTCACCTGGAGATTCGCGCCGACGAATCCTCTTAAAAGGGAAAGGGAGTCGCGAACGCCTGCTAAGTGCCGGATCCGCCACGGCTTCCAAAGTGCGAATCTCGACCGGAACCACCCTCAGACATCCTCACACGATCCGAATCGGCACGACTCGATTCGCAAAACCGCCTGGGAGAGATGCGTGCCATCCTTACTCCCTGGGGGCGTGGCGGCATTTTTGCTGTTCAGGGGTCTGTGGGCAAGCGCCATCCTTACGGCTTGGGGGCACTCGAAGCCGGATCTATGCCCCCAGGAGGTAAGGATGGGAGGATCGAGTGGACCATGATGCGCGATTCAAGCGGCGTGTCAGGACTCACAAGGGCTTACACGCCCCCAGGATGTAAGGAAGCCCGCCCCCGAGCCGTAAGGATCGGAAAGCGGGCTTATCGGCCGCAGCGGAGGCAGGATCCAGCCCCCCAAGGAGTAAGGATGGAGAGAAGGAACAGACTAAATTATTGATTTAAAACTATATTCTTAATGCGCTGCCAGCAGGAACAGGCCCTGGCCGAGATAGACGCTGGCGGTTCCCATCACCAGATAGCGGCTCCACAGGCGGAACTGGGCGTCGCTCATGCGGTCGAGAACACGGCGGGAGAGATTCGTG
>NZ_BADK01000824.1 GCF_000333595.1 Azospirillum sp. B506 | reverse complement strand
GACCGGACATGCCGACGATGCCGTTCTCCGACTGGAAGAACACATGACGCCGGCGGGGACATAGCGGGCGACCAGGGTCGGCAGGCCGATGCCCAGGTTGACGAGATCGCCGTCCATCAGCTCCAGCGCGACGCGCTTGGCGATCAGGGTCTTTTCATCCATCACTCAATACTCCCCGATCAGCGCCGCGTGGCGGTGACGATATGGTCGACCAGCACCGATGGCGTCATCACCGCATCGGGCGGGATGCAGCCGACGGGCAGAATGTCCTCGGCCTCGGCGATGACGGTGGCGCCGGCCATCGCCATCAGCGGGTTGAAGTTGCGGGCGGTCAACGCGTAGGTGAGGTTGCCGTACAGGTCGGCCTGCTTGGCGGCGACCAGGGCGAAGTCGGCCTTGATCGGCATTTCCAGCAGATAGGTGACGCCGTCGATCTCGACCGTGCGCTTGCCCTCCTCCACCGTGGTGCCGACACCGGTGGGAGTCAGGACTCCGCCCAGCCCGACGCCGCCGGCACGGATGCGCTCGGCGAGAGTGCCCTGCGGCACCAGCTCCACCTCGATGTCACCGGCGATCATCTGCTTCTGCGTTTCGGGGTTCAGGCCGATGTGGCTGGTGACGACCCGGCGCACCAGCTTCTCCACCACCAGCTTGCCCAGCCCGTTGTTGGGGCGGGCGGTGTCGTTGGCGATGATGGTCAGGTCGCGTTTGCCCTGGCGGATCAGTTCATCCACCAGCCGGTTGGGGCCGCCGACGGCCATGAAGCCGCCGATCAGCAGGGAAGCGCCGTCAGGAATACGCGCGACGGCCTCTTCCAGGGAAATGAGTTTGTTCATCATGATCAGACGATCCCGGTCAGGTAGTAGACAGCGATCACGAAGAAGACCGCCAGCGTCTTGATGCAGGTGACGGCGAAGATATCGCCGTAGGACTGCCGGTGCGTCAGTCCGGTGACGCCCAGCAGGGTGATGACGGCGCCGTTGTGCGGCAGCGTGTCCATGCCGCCACTTGCCATGGAGGCGACGCGGTGCAGCACCTCCATCGGAATGCCGGCGGCGTTGGCTGTGGTGATGAACTGGTCGGCCATTGCCGCCAGCGCAATGCTCATGCCACCTGACGCCGATCCGGTGATGCCGGCCAGGGCGGTGACGGTCACCGCCTCGTTCACCAGCGGGTTGGGAATGGCGGCCAGCGCATCGCGGATCACCAGGAAGCCCGGCAGGGCCGCGATCACCGCACCGAAACCATACTCCGACGCCGTGTTCATCGAGGCGAGCAGCGAACCGCCGATGGCGGCCTTGGTGCCCTCGGCGAAGCGTTGGGACACCGGCTTCCAGGCGAAGGCCAGCACCATCAGGATGCCGCAGAGCAGAGCCCCTTCCACCGCCCAGATGCCGGCGACCGAGGAGACCTGGGTCACCAGCGGCTTGGCGCCGGGGGTCAGCGCCACTTCGTTGGTGGCCCCGTACAGGCTGGGAATCGCCATGGTGAACAGCTTGTTCAGAACACCGACGGCGACCAGCGGCGACAGCGCCAGGATCGGATTCGGCAGGACTTCCGAGGCGACTGTCTCCGGCTCGTTGGTGTGGCCGCTGCCATAACCTTCACCGCGCGCGATGGCCGAACGGACGCGCCATTCCAGATACAGCAGGCCCATCGCCAGGATGAAGACCGAGCCGATCAGGCCAAGCCAGGGGGCGGCATAGGCGTCGGTCTTGAAGAAGGTGGTGGGGATGATGTTCTGGATCTGCGGCGTGCCCGGCAGCGCGTCCATGGTGACGGTGAAGGCGCCGAGTGCGATCACACCGGGGATCAGTCGCTTGGGGATGTCGCCCTGCCGGAACATCTCCGCCGCGAAGGGATAGACGGCGAAGACCACGACGAACAGCGACACGCCGCCATAGGTCAGCAGCAGGCAGACCAGGACGATGGAGGGTCACGCACGCTCGCGCCCCACCAGCTTGATGACGGCCGAGACAATCGACTTGGAGAAGCGGACAGCTCGATCACCTTGCCGAACACGCGCCCAGCAGGAAGACCGGGAAATACAGCTT
>NZ_BADK01000825.1 GCF_000333595.1 Azospirillum sp. B506 | reverse complement strand
CTCACGAATTGAGAGCTATTCGCAGTCCGGGAGTGATGGATGTTCATCGACAAGATCGCCGGCGTTGCTTTTGCAGTCGGTGCCTTGACCGCTTTTTCGGTTCAGGCACAGGAAGTCAATGTCTATAATTCGCGTCATTACAATACCGACCGCGCGATCTATGAGACCTTCATGAAGTCGACCGGCATCAAGGTCAACATCATTGAAGGCAACCACGATGAACTGATCCAGCGCCTGAAGTCCGAAGGGGCCAGCAGCCCGGCCGACCTGTTCATCACCGTCGATGCCGGCCGTCTGGCCGCCGCTGCCAAGGATGGGTTGCTCGCCCCCGTCAGTTCTGCGCAGCTTGAAGCCATCAAGGTTCCGGCCAACCTGCGCGACCCGGACGGGGCTTGGTGGGGCCTGTCCAGCCGCGCCCGCGTCATCGTCTATGCCCGTGACCGGGTGAAGCCGGAGCAGCTCAAGGATTATGAGGATCTCGCCGCGCCGGAGTGGAAGCACCGCGTCCTGACCCGCAGCGGCACCCATCCCTACAGCCTGGCCCTGACCGCTTCTATGATTGAAACGCTGGGCGAGGAGAAGACCGAGGAGTGGGTGAAGGGGCTTGTCGCCAACCTCGCCCGTCCGCCGCAGGGCGGTGACACCGACCAGATCAAGGCGGTCGCGGTGGGCGAGGGCGACGTTGCCATCGCCAACACCTATTATGTCGGCAAGATGATCACCTCGTCCAAGCAGGAGGACCGCGAGGTCGCCTCCAAGGTCGGCGTGATCTTCCCCAACCAGGGCAACCGCGGCACCCATGTGAACCTGAGCGGCGCCGGAATCGTGAAGACCTCCAGGAACCAGGAGAATGCCCGCAAGCTTCTGGAATATCTGCTGAGTCCGGAGGCGCAACGCCAGTTTGCCGACGGCAACATGGAATATCCGGTCAACCCGGCGGTCCAGCCGCATCCGGAACTGGTGAAGCTCGGCAGCTTCGAGGCGGCCGAGGTGAATGCCGCCTCCTTCGCCGCCCACACGCCGCAGGCTCTGCGCATCATGGACCGTGCCGGCTGGAAGTGACCATGAGCGAGGCTCCTTCTCCTTCAGTCGTCCTGTCCGGCATTACCCACCGTTACGGACGGCTGACCGCGGTCGACGACGTGTCGTTGACGGTCGCCCCGCGCGAAGTGGTGTGCATCGTCGGCCCATCCGGCTGCGGCAAGTCGACTCTGCTGCGTCTGATCAGCGGATTGGAGACGGTGCAGAAAGGGGAAATCACGGTGGACGGGCAATCGCTCGCCACCGCCGGCCGGTCGCTGCCGCCGGAAAAACGGCCGGTCGGCATGATGTTCCAGGACTTTGCGCTGTTTCCCCACCTGACGGTGGCGGGAAACGTCGCCTTCGGTCAGACCGCCCGCCCGCGCGCCGAACGCAGGCGCCGGGTGGAGGACCTGCTGGAGACCATGGCGCTGACCCGCTATGCCGATGCCTATCCGCACACCCTGTCCGGCGGCCAGCAGCAGCGGGTGGCGCTGGCTCGCGCCATGGCGCGCGACCCGAAGGTCCTGCTGCTGGACGAGCCGTTTTCCGCGCTGGACGAGCAGCTTCGCCGCTCGGTGCGGGAACAGGTGGTGCGGATCATCCGCGCCAGCGGGATCGCCACCATCGTCGTCACTCACGACCCGGAAGAGGCGATGGAAATGGGCAACCGGGTGGTGGTGATGGAGGCCGGCCGCATCGTCCAGGCCGACACGCCGGTCAACCTATACCAGCGGCCGGCCAACAGCTTCGTCGCCCGTCTGTTCGGCGAGGTGAACCGCTTTGCGGCGACTGTGCGCGACGGGCAGATCGTTACTCCGCTCGGCCGGATCATGGCGCCCGGCCTGCCCGGCGGGACCAAGGTCGAGGTTGCCTGCCGGGTGGAGGATCTGGAACTGGTGCCGCTCGGCACGCGGCCCGACGCCGTTCCGGTGCGGGTGCGCCATTCCAGCTTCCTCGGGCCGGCGACGCGGGTGTGTCTGGCTTTGCCGGGCGTGGGAGCCGAGATCCACGCGCGCCTCCCGGGGCATGTGGACGTGCGCGCCGGGGAGGAACTGTCCGCCGTCATGCCCGCCGGGCGGGTGATGGTGTTCCCGGCGGAATGAGGGGATGGAGCATCGGGCGGAAGCCTCACGCTCCCGCCCGCACCTCATCCTCACCGAACTGCAGGCGGCATAGCCGGGCATAGGCGCCGTTGGCGGCCAGCAGCGCCTCGTGCGTGCCCTGCTCGATGATGCGGCCGCCCTCCATCACCACGATGCGGTCGGCGTTGCGCACGGTTGCCAGCCGATGGGCGATCACCAGAGTGGTGCGCCCCTCCGTCAGCCGTTCCAGCGCCGCCTGCACCAGACGTTCCGATTCGCTGTCCAATGCACTGGTCGCCTCGTCCAGCAGCAGGATCGGCGCATCCTTCAGGAAGGCGCGGGCCAGCGCCAGACGCTGGCGCTCGCCGCCCGACAGCTTGACGCCGCGGTCGCCGATCACCGTATCGTACCCCTCCGGCAGCTTCGACACGAAGTCATGCGCGGCGGCGGCCTTGGCGGCGGCAATCACATCGTCCATCCCGGCGTCGAGGCGGCCGAAACAGATGTTCGCCCGTACCGTGTCGTTGAACAGGACGGTGTCCTGGCTGACGATCGACACGGCGCCGCGGAGGCTGCGCAGGGTGGCGCCGCGCACGTCCTGCCCGTCGATCAGCACCTCGCCCCCCGTCACGTCGTAGAGGCGGGGGATCAGGTTGAAGACGGTCGATTTGCCGGCGCCGCTGCGTCCGACCAGCGCCACCGTGCTGCCGGCAGGGATGTCGAGGTCGATGGCCTTCAGCGTGTCGGCCCCGGCCTCGTAGGAGAAACGGACGCCGCGTAGCGCCACGGCCCCCTTGGGGACGGAAAGTGGCTTGGCGCCCGGCTGTTCGACGATGGTCGGCTGCTGGTCCAGCAATTCGAAGATGCGTTGGGCGGCGGCCAGCCCCTCCTGCAGGGCGGCATTCAGCGTGCCGATGGCGCGCACCGGCTGGGCTGCCATCAGCAGCGCGCCGACGAAGCCGGAAAAGGCGCCGACCGAGCCTTCGCCCAACGTCATGCGATAGCCGGCGAAGGCGATCACCCCCGCCACCGCGACGCCGCCCAGCACCTCCATCATCGGATCGATGCGCGAGCGGGCGCGAACTGCCTTCATGGTCAGCAGGTAATTGTCGTGGAAGGCGCGGCCGGCGCGGGCACGCTCGTAATCTTCGAGATTGTAGGTCTTGACCATCCGCGCGCCCGACAGGCTCTCGGTCAGCAGCGAGGTCATGTCGCCCATCTGCGCCTGGGTGTCGCGGGAGACGCGGCGCAGGCGCTTGCCGATGCGAACGATGGGCACGGCGGCGATGGGATAGATGATGAAGACGATCAGCGACAGCAGCCAGTCGAGATAGAACATCGACCCGACCAGCGCGATCACCGTCAGGATGTCACGCACCAGACCGGTCAGCGTGCGGCTCAGCGCGTTGCGGATCAGGTCGACGTCGTTGATGAAGCGGGAGGTCAGCGACCCGGTCGGCGTGGCGTGCAGCTGCGCCATGTCGGCGGTCTGCAGATGCGCGAACATCGCCAGCCGGATGTCGGCGATGATGCGCTGGACGATGTCGCTGGTCACCACCGTCTGCGAATAGAGCGACGCGCCCTTGACGATGGTCACCGCGACGATGGCGAGCGGGATCGCCAGCAGCATGCCGCGGTCCTGGGCGGAGAACATGGCATAGGACTGGTCGATCAGCAGCGGATAGGCACCGGTGGTCGCCGCCACCACCGCCATCAGCACGAAGGACAGCAACAGCTTGCCGCGATAGGGCCGAACCCACTCGCGCCACATCCGGGCCGCCAGCCGTTCGGTCGCCGCATCCAGGCGCAGGGGCTTGCCGCTCTTGTTCGTCACGGTCGCATCCGATCTCTTGTCCGATGGGCTCTTGTCCCAGGGGCATGGCTTAGCCCATGGGCTTCTGCTTTGTCCACCGGTCGACGCGGCGGTGCCCCCACCGGTTACAGGCTTCCTTTACCGGTTCCATGCCAAACTGCGGATGATCGTGGCGGCGAACATCGGTGCCGCCGGGGGACGGGGGAATGACGATGCCGAACGGAAGCGGCCTTAACGGTGGCAACAGTGGGGGCGGTGCGCGGCGCCCACGCATCGGCCTTGCGTTGGGCGGCGGGGTGGCGCGCGGCTGGGCGCATATCGGGGTGCTGCGGGCGTTGAAGCGCTATGGCATCGAGGCTGATATCGTCTGCGGTTCCTCGGTCGGGGCGCTGGTCGGCGGCGTCCATCTGGCGGGCAAGCTCGATACGCTGGAAGAATGGGTACGCACGCTGACGCGGATGAAGATCGTCGGTTATCTGGATCTGCGGCTGCGGCAAGGCGGCGGGTTGATCGGCGGCGACCGGCTGCTGGCGGAGCTGCGCCTGCACCTGGGCGACGTGCGGATCGAGGAATTGCCTTGCCCCTATGCCGCCGTCACCACCGATCTGGTGACCGGCCACGAGGTCTGGCTGCAGCGGGGCGAACTGGTCGACGCGATGCGGGCGTCCTTCTCGTTGCCGGGGGTGTTCCCGCCGGTGTCCATCGACGGGCGCTGGATGATCGACGGCGCGCTGGTCAACCCGGTGCCGGTGTCGGCCTGCCGGGCGCTGGGCGCGCAGATGGTGATCGCCGTCAATCTCGCCGGCGACATCCTGGGCAAGGCGCGCAAGCCCGGGACGAATGTGCCGACCGCCGCCGGCTTCGACCTGCTGCGGCTGGTCGAGGACGAGGCGCCGGACCACCGCGCGCCAAGCGGCATCGGCGCCCTGGCGCGGCGGATCTTCCGCCGCGACTATGAAGGGCCGAGCCTGTTCGGTGTGATGGTCTCGTCGCTGGGCATCGTCACCGACCGCATCACCCGGTCGCGGCTGGCCGGCGATCCGCCGGACGTCCACATCGTGCCGCGGCTGGGCCATATCGGGCTGACCGAGTTCGACCGCGCCGACGACTGCATCCGCGAGGGCGAGGCGGCGGTGGAGCGCGTCCTGCCGGACCTGCACGACGCGCTTGCCGTCTTCGCCACCGGCCCGCGCGAAACGACACGCGCGCCGGTGCGCGACTGACCGGTTCCTTAGTGGTCGATGGCGGTGCCCAGTGCCGCACCGCCCAGGCCGCCGATCACGGCGCCGCGGGTGCCATCCACCGCATAACCGCCGGCCGCACCGGCCGCACCGCCCACCACGCCGCCGGTCGAGCAGGCGGCCAGGGAAAGAAGCGCGAACGCCGCACCGATCAGACGAAAACGGGACATCATGCTACCCTCCATGTGTTGACTGTTCGGTCTTAAAACACGCGGGATCGCATTTTGCTTCCATCCTCCCCTGATCTTTTGGCTCTGCCCGTTGGGAGGAACTTCTTCACCTCCTAGGCGTTGACCGGACTTTGACCGTGAAACGTTGATACGGGGGAACTGCCATGCGGACCATCACCAAGAGCCTGCGCGCCACCGCCATCGCCGCAACGGCGGCGCTGTCGCTCGCCGCCTGCCAAACCGGCAACAGCGGCGGCGGGATCGCCGGCATGAACACGACCGAGACGGTCGGCACGCTGGGTGGCGCCGTCGCCGGCGGCCTGCTCGGCTCGCGCTTCGGCGGCGGGGCCGGCAAGCTGGCGACCACCGCCATCGGCACGCTGGTGGGCGCCTATGCCGGCCAGCAACTGGCCCGTCACTTCAGCCCGGCCGACCAGAACCGGGCGTCGGACGCGGAAGAACGTGCGGTCGCCAACAACCAGACCATCACCTGGAACAACCCGCAGTCCGGCAACAGCGGCACCATCCAGCCGGTGCGGACCTATCAGGGCACCGACGGCCAGACCTGCCGCGACTACAATCATACGGTCGTGATCGACGGCAGGACCGAGGTCGCTCGCGGCACCGCCTGCCGACAGGCTGACGGAAGCTGGAGGCTGGTGTCGTAAGCGTACAGCCTATCCGGATGACCGCCTCCGGGTCCTACGCCTTGCGGATGTGGGTGCTTGCCGTCAAAATCAAGGAGTTCCGCCGGATGGCGGCCCGATAAGAACGACGTGCGGGGCTTATGGAGGCGGTCAGCTATATCATCCTCATCGGATCCACCCTGCTGATCGTCAGTGTGCTGACCAGCTACCTCGCTCTGCGGGTCGGTGCGCCGTTGCTGCTGATCTTCCTCGGCATCGGCCTGCTGGCCGGCGAGGATGGGATCGGCCACATCTCCTTCAACGATGCCGGTTCCGCCTTCCTGATCGGGTCGATGGCGCTGGCGGTGATCCTGTTCGAAAGCGGGTTCGACACCAAGCTCGCCAGCTACAAGGCGGCAGCTTGGCCGGCGATGACGCTCGCGACCCTGGGGGTGGCGGTGACCACCGGCGTGGTCGGCGTTGCCGCCCACTATCTGATGGGGCTGGGGTGGGGGGAGGCTCTGCTGGTGGGGGCGGCCTGCAGTTCCACCGACGCGGCGGCGGTCTTCTTCCTGCTGCGTGTCGGCGGCATCACGCTCCGCGACCGCGTGCGCTCCACCTTGGAGATCGAATCCGGCAGCAATGACCCGGTCGCCATCATGCTGACCATCCTGCTGGTGGAGGCGGCGACTCATGGGCTGGCGTCTCCGGTCGCCATCGTGGGGGAACTGCTGCTGGCCTTCACGCTGGGCGGCGTGATGGGGCTGGCCGGCGGCTGGCTGCTGGTGACCTTTATCAACAAGGCGAATTTCGAAGCCGGGCTGAACCCGGTGGTGACGCTGACCTTCGCCCTGTTCATCTTCGCCGTCACCAACGTGATGGGCGGCAGCGGCTATCTGGCCGTCTATGCCGCCGGTCTCTATGCCGGGAACGTCAAGCTGCGCGGGGCGCTGGAACTGCGGCGCTTCCATTCCGGCCTGACCTGGCTCAGCCAGATCGTCATGTTCGTGATGCTGGGCCTGCTCGCCACCCCTAGAGAATTCGGCGGCATGATCCTGCCGGCGCTGGGGGTGGCCTTCGTCCTGATCGTGGTGGCCCGTCCGGTCGCGGTCTGGATGTGCCTGCTGCCCTTCCGCTTCTCGGTGCGGGAAACCAGCTTCATCGCCTGGGTGGGCTTGCGTGGTGCGGTGTCGCTTCTGCTGGCGCTGGTGCCGGTGCTGGGGGAGTTGGAGAACGGTCAGCTGATCTTCAACACCGCCTTCGTCGTCGTGGTCGTCTCGCTTCTGGTGCAGGGCTGGACCATCGGCGCGATGGCGCGGGCGCTGGAGCTGATCGTCCCGCCACGCCGCGGACCGGTGGAGCGCGTGGAGCTTGAGCTTCCCGGCAATGCCGACCAGGAGCTGGTCGCGTACACCGTCCATGCCAAGAGTCCGGCCGCCCGCGGGCAGCGGATGCCGCGCTGGGCCAAGCCGTCGCTGGTCATCCGCTCCGGTGCGGTGGTGCCGCTGCACAAGGCGAAGCCGCTGCAGCCCGGCGACCATGTCTATCTGTTCACGCCGCAGCACCGGCTGGCCCTGATCGACAAGCTCTATGGCGGCAGCCGGGCGCTCGACCAGAACGACCGGGAGTTCTACGGCGATCTGGTGCTGAGCCCCGACGCGACGGTGGAGCAGATTGCCGAGATGTACGGCCTGCCGCTGTCGCTGCCCAATGCCCGCCTGACCTTGAGCGACCTGCTGCGCAACGAGTTCGGCGGCTCCTGCGAATTGGGCGACCGGGTGCGCATGGGCGGGGTCGAGCTGATCGTGCGCGACATGGATGACGACACCATCACTTCCGTCGGCATGGCACTGGAGCCGGCCCGGGTCACCAGCCGGCGCCGGCCGCTCTACCAGCGGATAGCCGACATTGGCGGACGGTTGCGCGGCTGGTGGAACGAGCAATCCTTCCGCCGTTGGAAGCAGCGGGAGAAGCTGCGCGCGCGGCGTCCGGAGACGTTGCCGGCCGCGGAGGCCAAGCACGAGGAGCGTTTGGAAAGCTGACCTAACCGCGATGCCCCGGCCGCGCCGCGGCGATGCTGCGGCTGAGATAGATGACCGGGGCCAGCCCGACCAGCACGATCACCAGGGCGGGCAGGGCGGCGTCGTCCAGCCGCTCGGTCGAGGCCATGCGGAAGGCCTCGATTGCCAGCGTGTCGAAGTTGAAGGGCCGCAGGATCATCGTCGCCGGCAACTCCTTTGTGATGTCGACGAAGACCAGCATGGCGGCGCTCAGCAGGCTGGGGCGCAGCAGCGGCAGATGGACCCGGCGCAGCACCTGCAACGGCGTGTGGCCGAGCGAGCGCGCCGCCCCTTCCAGATTGGGGCCGATCTTGGCGAAGCCGGACTCAAGCGGGCCATAGGCGACGACGAAGAAGCGGATCAGGTAGCCATAGAGGATGCCGGCGATGGTCGTACCGAGGATCGCACCCATCGGCCAGCCGGTCCAGTCGCGCGTCAGCCCGACGGTGATGAGAATGCCCACCGCGATCACCGTGCCCGGCGTGGCGTAGCCGAGCGAGGCGAGACGCGCCGCTCCGGTGGAGAAGCCGCTGCGGTCATGACGCACGCCGTGGATCACCGTCAGGGCCACCGCGACGACCAGCAGCGCTCCGCTGGCGCCAAGGATGAAGGTGTTGACCGTCAGGTCGGTGAAGCGGGCGAGCGTCAGCTCGGTGCCGCCGCGCAGGATCATGCGGACCAGCACGGCAGCGGGCAGCAGGAAGCCGAACAGCACCGGCGTCAGGCAGACGATCCAGGCAACCACCGTGCCGCGGGCCGACAGGCGCGGGGCGGGCAGGGCGCGGTAGCGGCCGGTGGTCTGGTGGAAGCGCATTCTGCCGCGCGACAGCCGCTCCAGCCCGACCAGCGCCAGCACCACCAGCAGCAGGACGGCAGCCAATTGAGCCGCCGCGGCAGGATCGCCCAGCGCGAACCAGGTGCGGTAGATGCCGACGGTGAAGGTGTCGATGCCGAAATAGCGGACAGCACCGAAATCGGCCAGCGTCTCCATCAGCGAATAGCCGACGCCGGCCACCAGCGCCGGACGGGCCAGCGGCAGCGCCACGCGGCGGAAGGCGCCGAACTGGGTACAGCCCAGCGTGCGGCTGGCCTCCAGCACGCAGACCGACTGTTCGAGGAAGGCGGCGCGGGTCAGCACATAGACGTAAGGGTACAGCACCGACGACAGCACCAGCCCGGCCCCCCAGGCGGTGTGGATGTCCGGGAACCAGTAGTCGCCGCGCCGCCAGCCGAAGCTGGCGCGCAGGAAGGACTGCAGCGGCCCGGCATATTGCAGGAAGTCGGTGTAGGTGTAGGCCAGCACATAGGCAGGCATGGCCAGGGGCAGCAGCAGCAGCCATTGCAGGATCCCGCGCCCGCGGAAGTCGTGCATGGTGACGGTCCAGGCGCAGGCGACGCCGGTCACCAGCGTGACGACGCCGACGATGCCTAGCAGGATTGCCGTGTTGAGGATGTAGCCGGGAAGCACCGTCCGTGCCATATGCCCCCACAGATCGGTGGAGACGCCGGCGGACTGGACGAAGACGGCGAGGATCGGCAGGGCGATCAGCAGTGCGAGGATCAGGGGGAAACAGCCCGGTCGGGCCGATGCCTGCCCACAGCTGGCGGGAGTGAAGGACGGGGAGCCGGGGGACTTCGCGTCGGTCGCCATCGCCATGCGGAAACATCCTCGCAGTGTGCAAAAAAAGGCGGCGCCTGCTCCCCGTCAGGGGGGCAAGCGCCGCCGGTACTCTACCCTATATGCGAACCGTTATCAGCTGGCTTCGGCGGCGCGCGAGTGGCGCTTGCGCTCGTTCGGATCGAGGTAGCGCTTGCGCAGGCGGATCGACTTCGGCGTCACTTCCACCAGCTCGTCGTCGGAGATGTAGGACAGCGCCTTTTCCAGGGTCATCTGGATCGGCGGGGTCAGGCGGACCGCCTCGTCCTTGCTGGTGGTGCGGATGTTCGTCAGCTGCTTGCCCTTGATGACGTTGACCTCAAGGTCGTTGCCGCGGGTGTGCTCGCCGATGATCATGCCCTGATAGACCGGCACGCCCGGATCGATCAGCATCGGGCCGCGATCTTCAAGGTTCCACAGGGCGTAGGCCACCGCGGTGCCGTCGCTGTTGGAGATCAGGACGCCGGTGCGCCGCGCCGCGATGGCGCCCTTGAAGGGAGCATAGCCGTGGAACAGGCGGTTCATGATGCCGGTGCCGCGGGTGTCGGTCAGGAACTCGCCCTGATAGCCGATCAGGCCGCGCGACGGGGCGTGGAAGACGATGCGGGTCTTGTTGCCGCCGCTGGGGCGCATCTCGATGAGGTCGGCCTTGCGCTCCGACATCTTCTGCACGACGGTGCCCGAGAACTCCTCGTCGACATCGACGACGACTTCCTCGATCGGCTCCAGGCGCTGGCCGTTCAGCGGATCGGTCTTGAACAGCACGCGCGGACGGCTGATCGCCAGCTCATAGCCCTCGCGGCGCATGGTCTCGATCAGGATGCCCAGCTGCAGTTCGCCGCGGCCGGCCACCTCGAAGGCGTCGCCGCCCTCGGTGTCGGAGATGCGCAGCGCCACGTGCC
>NZ_BADK01000826.1 GCF_000333595.1 Azospirillum sp. B506 | reverse complement strand
GGTCGATGGCGCTCAGCTGCTCTATAGCGGCCGGCAGATTGCCTTCGGCCAGCAGTGCCTGGGCCTGTTCGGCGATCGTCACCGGCCTGATCGCTTCGGTTCGACCGCGACCGGCGTCCAGCCCGTGACGTTGGACAGCCATTTGATCGGCGTCGGCCGGGGATCGCTGCGGCCGGCAGCCTCGGTGACCGCCGCGAAGTCCTGCCGGAGCTGGCTTTCCACCGGAATGCCGTTTGCGGCATAAGCCTCCACCGCAGCCAGCAGCGGATCCAACTCCTCCATCTTGCCGCCCAGGGCGCGGACGGCCTTCAGCTCGGCATCGAAGGGAACGGGCCGGCGCAAGGTCGCGCGCAGCTGCAGAAGCGCGACCATCCGGATTCTGGCATCCGCATTGGCGAGCACCGCATTGGCCGACAGGCCCTGTTCGCTCGTCCTGACAAGCGTCGCCGTCAGATCGCTGACCTTGCGGTCCAACTCGGCCACGGAACGGGCCAGACGGCCGGTTTCGACCTCCTGCCGCGCCTGCCATTCCAGCCCGGCCGGCTGAAGCCGGAAAAGCCGGTAGAGCGGCGGCGACCAGTAGGGGGCGGACAGCGTGGCGGCAAGAGCCGCGATGGACAGGACCAGCGGCAGGGACGAGGGTCGCACGTCCGAAGCCGGCGCCTTCAACGGCGGCAGGCCTGGCGGCGGCGAGGGAGGACTCGCCTGAACGCCGGATTGCCAGGGGTCCGTTTGGCCTCCTGCTGCCTTGGCATCCTGCGCCGCAGCCCGCTGCTCGATGTCCGCATCCGTGATCATGATCCGCTTCCCCGTTTCACGGCGTCCATTCGCCGCAATGTTACCCCAAATGAGTTCCCGCGCTATCGGGAAATATCCGAAGGGCAGATGTATCAGAGTGTCAGAATTGAAATGATGGCGTGGACCAGAAGGGTCAGAGTCACCCCGACAATGATCGAACGCGCGATCGCGGCGTTTATTTCAAGAACCGATTCTTTCTTTCCGCAGCCGATAACAATCGCTGCGCCGCCGGCAAGCAGCGAACTCAGCGCCACCTTCAGAAGAACCCAAACCATGCTGAAGGCCGGATGCACGCCGTCGGGCAGAAGCTTGCGGAAGAAATGGCTGCGCCACAGCTCGAAACTCTGCATCGGGAACTGGACGTGCCAGGTCTGCATCGATGCCCAGCTCGCCATTCCCAGCGAGATGACCAGCAGCATCAGCGATCCCACCACCATGTTGATGAGGATGGCTGAAAAGATGTAGCCGCGCGCCGTGATGCGCAGATTCTGCATGGCGCTGAACTGCGACGACAGGACCCTGTTTCCGATGTCGGCGGCGATGATGGCGTTGTTGCGCGCCACGAACAGGATGCTGCTGATCAGCGGAACCGCCACGGTGCCCTGGACCAGCCCCAGCCCGACCAGCGTCTCGTCGTGCAGAAGGGATTTCAGATAGCCGCCGAAGGAGTTGTAGTGGAAACCGAACCACATCGACACGAAACCCATGATCAGGGCGCCGGCTCCCATATAGATCAGCATGAGAGGCGAGACGCACAGCTCCCAGAAATATTCGGCGAGATACCGCAGGAACCAGTGGAAGCGGGAGCGGTGGCCGACATCCTGTCCGCCAGTCCCGGCCCTTGCGGTGGCTGCCTGGGA
>NZ_BADK01000827.1 GCF_000333595.1 Azospirillum sp. B506 | reverse complement strand
TACGCCCATCGCGCAGCACCGTCACCCGGTCGACGATCAGCGCCATTTCGTCCAGCCGGTGGGAGATGTAGACGATCCCCACCCCCTGCTCCCGCAGGTCCCGGATCACCTGGAACAGCAGGGCGGTTTCGGATTCGGTCAGGGACGAGGTCGGCTCGTCCATGATGACGATCTCGGCGTTCAGCGACAGTGCCTTGGCGATCTCCACCATCTGGCATTGGGCGACCGACAGCGATTTCACCGGGGCATCGGGGCGGATATCGACGCCGAGCCGGTCGAGGCAGGACTGGGCCTGCCGGCGCAGCGCGTCGCGGTCGATGAACAATTTGCCGGGCCAGCCGCGTTTCGGCTCCCGTGCCAGGAAGATGTTCTCGGCCACGCTCAGATGCGGGACGAGGTTCAGTTCCTGGTGGATGATGGCGATGCCCGCCCGTTCGGCGTCGAGCGAGGAGGCGAAGCGCCGGACCTCGCCCTTGTAGGTGATGGTGCCATTGTCGGGCTGGTACTGGCCGCTGATGATCTTCATCAGCGTCGATTTGCCGGCCCCATTCTCGCCGCACAGCGCATGGACCTCGCCCCGGCGCAGGTCGAAGCCGACGCCGTCCAGCGCCAGCACGCCGGGAAACCGCTTTGTGATGTCGTCCAGCCGCAGCAGCTCGGTTCCCGCCGACTGACGCGGAAACCGGCCGGGGGCCGTGTCGAGCGACGCCTGCTGCATTGCACCTCCCCATCCGGTTCGGTTGGCACTGTCGTCTGACCGGGGTATCGGGCAAGCCGCCGCTCCTGTGCCGCGCCATCGGGGCGAGGCCGGGCAAGAGCGGTCGGGGGCCGGTCAGCTGTCGGTCGCCACCACGCCGGCGCCATCCAGTGCGAAGGCAAGGGCGGCGGCACGGGCCATCCCCTGTGCTGCGGCGGTGGCGGTCTTGCCCTGCAGTCTGGCGGTCATGGCGATGCGTTTCCCCCAACTCGATGTCCGGCCTGTTTGGAGTGCGCCGGTTGCATCGCGGTTGACGCAATCCGCGTCGCGGATCGTATGTTTTATATACACATCGCTGTTGCGCCTGTAAATCGATCCGTCAGTCCAACGAAAAGATTTCCGATATACGCCGAGTGGCGTCGTCCAGGGCGGCGAGGATCTCTTCCGGCTCCTTCGGGACCTGGCGGGTGCGCAGGTAGGGGCAGGTCAGGGCGGCGACGGCGCCGCCTTCGCGCCGGTCGATCACCGGGCAGGACAGATCGACCACCGCCTCGGTGATGCCGCTGGGACGGGCGACATGGCCGGCGGCGCGGATGCTGTCGAGCGTGCGGTCCAGTGCGTCGAGGTCGATCCACGGATCCTCCCGCCGCAATTCCTCATACAGGGCATGGCGGCGGCGGGCGCCGATGAAGGCCATCAGGCAATGGCCGGACCCGGTCAGCACCAAGGGCTGCCGATAGCCGATGCGCACCGTGAAGCCGATGTGGCTGGTGCTCTCCACCCGCGCCCACACTGCGATCTGCGTGCCGGACATCACGGCAAGATGGCAGGAATAGCCGGTCTTCTCGGCGAAGGCGTTCATGAAGGGCAGGGCGATTTCGATCAGCGAGCGGTTGACCGGCCGGTTTATCCCCAGGCGGAACAGCCGGTCGGTGACGCGGAAGCGGTCATCGCCCTCCAGCCGCTCGATATAGCCGCGCTGCGCCAGCACCGAGACCATGCGGAAGATTTCGCCCTTGGTCCGTCCCACCCCGTCGCCGATCTGCTGCAAGGATTGGGGCTCTCGGCACTCGGACAGGAATTCCAGGATGTCCAATCCCTTTTCCAGTGCCGGGGCGGAGTATCGCCGCTCCCGGTCAGGTGTGTCCGGCAGATCGGCGGACATGTCGGTTGGGTCGGTGTCGGCTCCGTTCATTGTGGCGTCCCCTCATTTGCCGGCGCGGCTTCGTTTTACCTATGATTCCTATGCTGCACCGGAAAAACAATGGACGACTTGCGGCACCGCCGCCTTCTCACGCCGTAAATCTCACGTACAGCGGCGGGAGCCCCGGCTTTCCGAAGCTCCTGCCTTGCTGGGTCAACTCATCCCGTGCCTTTACTTGGCGGTGGTGGCGTTCGACACCTTGACCGGCGTCGGCTGTGCCGCCGAAGGCTTGGCCAGATCCTGGCGCAGATCGCTGGGCTTCAGCGGTTCACCCTTGCGCCAGGAGATGTGGTAATAAAGGCTCGCGACCTCCGGGTAGGTTTCAAAGTTGTCAAGGTTCGCGCGGGCCTTCGTCTGGTTGCGTTGTGCGCACACCACGTCTCCCCGCTCCGTGCACAGTTCGGCGCGCAGCGACGGCACCAGGGCGCTGGTCGGATCCCAATATTCGGCATCGTCGAGCGCCGTAATGGCCTGATCGTAGCGGCCCGTCGCCATGAAGGCGCCGGCGCGCACCAGATCCCCGGCGGCGAGCAGCGTGTAGGCGCGCTGATAGCGGGCGGACTCCATCGCCGGCTTCAGATAGGTTTCCACCGACTTCTCGTCGTCCTTCACCAGCATGACGAAGGCGCGGTTCACGCGGGGGAACAGCAGGGCAGGGTCGGTCTGGTCGGCTTCTTCAAACAGGCGGGCGGCCTCGTCGGGCTTCTGTTTGTGCAGGGCGACGATGCCCGCCATGTTCAGGATGCTGGCCCGTTCCCGGTAGTAGGTCTTCGAGGCGTAGGTCTTCAGCTCGCGCGCGATCAGCTCGTCGACTTCGGTGTAGTCGTGCTGACGGTCGGCGTTCTGGAGCGCGTAGACCACGGTCACATAGGGGGCGAGATGCTCCATCACCTCCTGTGCCGCGCGGCCCATCATGTCGGGCAGCGATTCGCCATCCTTGCGCTTGACGATCACGGGGAAGGGCGGCTCGTCCGGGTCGCGCACCATGGCGACGAGCTGGAGCTTGCCCTCCTTCTCGTCCTTGGCGAAGCTGCCGTTCACCGTCGCCGTCTTCATGCCGAAGGTGTGCTGAACGGCGGCCGTCATATCCTCCAGCTTCAGCGTCTTGGCCAGCACCGCCCCCATGGTCTTGGCCTTGGTCGAGCGCACGCTCGGGCTGCCGAAATAGGACTTGGTGTCGCCGATCTCCTGCAGCTTGGCGATGAACATGTCCTCTATGACGTCACCCTTCGCGGTCCCCTTGGACAGCTCGTCGGGCATGTAGAGGCTGACGGCGACGCTGTCGGCATGCAGGACGGCATCGGTCGAGATGATGCCGAAGGCGGCCATGAAGGCGACCGCGAGCGAAATGGGATCCATGGTGTCACCTCTTCTCTGGCGTTTTCGTTGAATTTGACCGGTGGGACCGGTTGTCCGGCGGTTTCAGCCGGTGTTTGCGACCGGGCCGATGCCTGAGCCCTGCCGTCCGACGGGGGCGGGAAACAGGTGCCGCATCTGCCGCAGGGTGTCGGCGATCCGTTCCTCATCCTCGTTGGACCGGTTGGAGGAGCCGGCGACGAGATTGCGGGCGACCCGCTCCATCGTACCGGCACCGGCGCCGAACAGGGATTGCAGGGCGTCGGGGCCGAATTCGCACAGCAGGACCGGCGTGCGGCAACGCACGGTGCTGCCATGGGCTTCGCCGCGCAGGATGGCGGGATCGAACAGGTCGCCGGGGCGCAGCGTCGGCGGCAGCGGATCGCGGACCGACCGGCGCCCGGCATCCGCCGACAGAAGCCCCTCCAGCACGAGATAGAGCGAGGTTCCGGCCTCTCCCGCCTGGATCGCCACCTGTCCGGCCGGCAATTCCCGCATCGTCGCGTGGGACGCCAGCAGACGCAGCGGCGCATCTCCCACCCCGCGGAAAAGAGCGGTGGCGCGCAGCAGGGCGGCGAGACCGGCGGTGTCGGGACCGGCGCCGCCGGCCTGCCGGAACGCGCCGTCCGCACCGGATGGGCCGTCGGCCAGGACGGTCGCGGTCTCCAGCCCGGCGAAGGCGAGATGGGTCAGCACCGTCTGCAGGATCATCGGCGATGCGTTGCCGAGATGACGCCATTCCGCCTTGTAGAAGATGGCGTACTCCACGCCTTCGAGCCGGATCGACTTGACCTCGACCCAGGGGACCGGCGTGTCGGGCCCGGCAAGTCCGGTCATCGCCTCCAGTGCCGCCGCCTGGAGGATGCGGGTGGCACGGGCGAGCGGCACGCGCGCGTCGAGCGTCAGGGTCACGAAGCGGAAGCTGTTGGCCTCCGGCTGGCTGAAATTGGTGATGGTGAAGGCGCTGAACTTGCTGTTGGGGAAGATCACCAGATCGCCCATGAAGTCGCGCACACGGGTGGTGCGCCAACTGATTTCCAGCACCTGACCGCTGATCTTGCTGTCGCCCGACCGGTGGATCTGGATGTATTCGCCGATGCGGATCGCGCGGTCGATGTTGAGGGCGATGCCGGCGAACACGTCCTGCAGCAACTCGCGCAGGGCCATGCCGAGCACGAGGCCGGCGACGCCGGACGCCGCCCACAGCACCGTCAGATCCTGCTCGAACACGATGCCGGCGCAGGCGGACACGGCGATGCCGAAGATGACCAGACCGGACATCTGGCTCAGCAGTTTCGGCACCGGCGACCCGGTGGTGGACGCGACGATGCCGTCGAAGATCACATATTGGACGATCCGCTGCACCAGCACGGCCAGCGACAGGAAGGCGGCAACGCCGAGCACGTATTTCAGCACGCGGCGCGTGCTGTCCATCGCGGCCAGCCCGAAGCCCTGGAAGCTGTCACCGCCGAGATAGAAGCCGAACAGCACCACCAGCGTGATGAGGAACGGCGCGGTCAGTTTGCCGGCCGCGCGGCGCAACCCTTCCTTCATGGCTTTCCCCACTCCTCCCTGTCGCGTGCGGCTGTCGTCAGGCGGTGCGGATGCGGGCGGTTTCCGCCTTCAGGCGCTGTGCCATATCGGTCAGTGCGGCCATGGTGGCGGAGATCTCCTCCGCAGCGCCGGCCGTCGCCTGCCCGGTCATGGAAAGCTGCTCGACCCGATCCTTCAGCAGGCTGGCCATCGCGTTCTGCTCGTCGATGGCGGCGGCGATGGACTGGGCGGTCGTGCCGCTGTCGCGCGACGCCTCGACGATGCGACCGATCGCCTCCGCCGCCTCGCCGGCGGCCCGCACGCCGGATTCCACGCCCGCGGATGCCTCGCGCACCAGCGTGCCGATGTCACGGGTGGCGGCGGTGACGTCTTCGGCCAGCGACGAGATCTTGGCGGCGATCAGGCCGAAGCCGCGGCCGCTCTCTCCCGCCCGGACCGCCTCCAGCCCGGCATTGAGCGCCAGCACATAGGTCTTGTCGGCGATCCCGGCGATCAGGGCACTGATCCGCTCGATTCCCGCCGTCCGCTCGGCGATGCCATCGACCGCCCGGCTGAGCGAGATCAGCGTTCGCTGCCCGTCCTCGGCAAGGTCGGCCGTGCCGCGCGCCAGGGTGCTGCCGCGTTCGGCATTGCGGGCGATCTCGCCGATGGCGGCGGCGGTCTGCTCGATGGCGCCCGACACGTCGGTCAGCGTCATCATCTGACCGGCCGCCTGACGCGACACGTCGATGGCCGCCGCTGCGGTTTCCGTTGCCGATGTGGCGACCTGCTCGGTGGAGCCGTTCACCGCGCGCAACACGGTGGCGAGCTGCTCGACCGCACTGTTCAGGTTGTTCTTGATGGCGGCGAAGTCGCCCTGGTGCGCACCGTCGACGGTTCGGGTCACATCGCCCTGGGCCAGGGCCCCGGCGAAGCCCGAGATCTCGTCGAGCAGCAGGGCCAGCGCGTCGATGCTGCGATTGACGTTGGCCTTCAGGGCCCGGAGGTCGCCTTCGTAGGACCCGGTCATGCGGCCACGGATATCGCCGGAGGACAGCCGCGCCATCACCGAAGCCACCTCGAACAGCGGGGTGGTCAGCACCTCCACCAGTTCATTGGCGCCGCGCACCAGAACGGCGAACTCACCGGCATGGCGTTCCGGCTCCACCCGCACGGACAAAGCACCGCCGCGAGCCGCCTCGATCAGGTCGCGCAGGTCCCCAGCCACCGCCTTCAACGTCGCGGCGATGCCTGCGGTCGCGCGCAGCATATGGCCGATCTCGTCCCGGCGGCCGTCGTCGGCGACCGTGACGGTCAGATCGCCCCGCGCCATGCGGTCGATCACATCGCGGGCCTGACCGAGCGGTCCGGTGATCGAGCGGATGATCGCCACCCCGAGCGCCGCCCCGACCAGCACCGCACCGATCAGCAACCCGATGGTCCGGCGGACCGTCAGATCGTACAGGGCATCGTTCTGCTGGTAGACCGACTTGGCGACGGTCAGCTGCAACTCGATCAGCGCCGACATCGCATCGGAAACCGGCTCGATTGCCGGATACAGCTCGTCGATGACGAAGCGGTCGAGCCGCTCGGAGCGGCCGGCAGCGAGAATGCCGCGCAGCCGGTCGGCCGCGCGGTCGGCGTCGGCCATCAGCGGCTCGGCTTTCGCCACCAGCGCCTTTTCCTCCTCGACCAGATAGGTCGCCAGATAGGCCCGCCATTTTTCGCGGATCCCGGCCCGGGCGGCGTCGATGGCGGTCAATGCGGTTTCGGCGGGCACATTTCCGTTGCGGGCCTTGTGCGCCATATCGACGATGTTGACCGCATACAGGTCGGCGATCATCTTCAGATCGCGCAGCGGCACCACCCGGTCATTGTAAACCGTGTCGAGCGCGTCGTTTCCCAACTTCATGCCATGCAGGGCGATGAGGCCGATGATGGCGGTGAAGGCGTTGAGGACGACCACCAGGACCGCCAGCTTCTTGCCGATTTTCAGGTTCTTGAACATTGCGCCGGGGCACTCCTGCAGGGTCCGCTCACCAATTTGAAAGCCAGCCGGCGAATGACGCCCGCATGGCCGTCCGGACGACATTTCCGGGGTCCGCCCGCCATGGACGGCGGAAGGCGTCGGGCCGTACCAGACAGTCCAGAACCGGCTTTCCGGTCATGGACGGACGGACCGCCCCGGCCAGCGCTGCCATCGCATGCGGCAGCGGTGGCGGCGCATGCCAGCCGAAGCCGCCATCCGCCGCTTCGATCCGTCCCGTCAGCAGGGCGATGGGGCGCTGGCCGTCGCGCTTCAGCACCACGCAGCCGGCCGGCCCGCTCGTGCCCCCGAATGCCGTGTCGATGTCGAAGACGGGGATCGATCCGGGGCGGCGCGACCGCTGGAGGTCGTCGGGGCAAGGCATTTCCCTCACCTCCCGCACCATGGCGGCCGGTGCGACCAGGACCACGGGACCGGCCGCCATCGCGACATGGCTATGGCCTGCCGAAGGCGCGGACAGGGGCTGGACGGCCGTGCGGACCGCTTCGCGTGCCGCCGGCCGCTCGATCGGCAGGAACCCGCTGGCACCCGGATGAACGACCTGGATCGGGCGGTTGCCTGCCCCGTCCCGCCACCACAGGGAGGTTTCACCATCGGCATCGACGGCGACCAGGTCCCGGCGTGGCAGGCTGTGCAGGCCGAACAGTTCGGCGACCGTCAGGGCGATGGTCCCGTCGGGCGTGCGCAGTCGCAATGCCCAGCTGTCGCTCCCAGGCGTTCCATCCCCAAGCCAGCGGGCAAGGGAGTGGGCCGGCAGCAGGTCGCCGTCCAGCATCACCATCTGACGGTGGGCGATGCCATGCGCGGTCAGAAATCCGTCCGGACGGCCGACACCGTCGACCAGCGTCGCGGGAATGGCGACGCGGTGCCCGCCACCGGCGACCAACAGCACATCCAACTCTTCGGTTGCCCGGTCCGCATCGCCCGGCGCCGTTGCTGCCTGCCGCGGTCCGGTGGTGGCCAGACCGCCGAGCAGATCGTCCGGATCGATGGAGAGGGAAGCGCCGTCGGTCGGCTCCGCCCTGTCCCACTCCTCCAAGTCCCACTCCTCCAAGTCCCGCTCCTCCAAGTCCCGCTCGCCGGTCTTGACCTCATCGACCCGCAGGGACAGCGGCCCGGCCGCGTGGTCCAGTTGCAGGCTCCATCGGCCGGCACCCGGTCGTCCATTGTTCCGGGCACCGAGGTCGATCTGCGCGGCGGCCACACCGTGGGTGAAGACCACCCCTTCGTAACCGCGCGGAGCGAACGCCACCGGTGCGGCGGGAACCGCCAGATCGACGGCCGCCACCCGGCTTGCCGGCACGGCGACATGCTGCCCGGCGACGAGAACGGTCACGGTCGCCGGTTGAGCGGCTGGCCGCAGCGCCGTCGAACCGGCAATCGGGAGCGGGGCGGTCATGGTCGTCTCCACCGTTCCGTCAGGCGGCCGAGGCGACGGCATAGCCATTGACGCCGACGTATCCGGCGAAGGTCGCCAGACACAGCAGCAGGTTGGCGATGCGGGCGAAACGCGGAGCGCGCTTGTGGGTCAACTGCATCAGGACGACAGCGAGCGCCGCCAGCAGGATGGAGGCGAAGGTCGTGCTGACGATCACATCGGCAAGCGTGAAGGTCGAGGCGGGCGGCAGATAGCCGTCCAGCGCATATTTGTTGCCGACCGCGGCGAAGACCGCCGCAGCGCACAGGCCGATCCGCGATCCCGCCATCGACTCGAAATCCAGGAAGAAGGTGAGCAGGGCCAGCAGGAACGCGACGCCGAATCCGACGAACAGGCTGCACAGCAGACGGATTCCCTGCCGCTTCACCGTAATGGTCGCGACCACCCGCGAATAGACGCTGTCCTCCGACAGGGTGGGGTCGCCGTAGGAGGTGTTGTAGGTCACGTCCTGGGCAGAGAGTTCGAAACCCTCGATGGTCCAACCCGGCACGGTCGCGGCCGGATCGATGCGGCTGTTCTTGCTGTCGGCGACGAAGCGGATCCGGTTGGTGTCCGATTGGCCATCCTCGACCATGATCACCAGCTTTTGCCGGTCGAAGGGGAAGCGGGTGATCTCCCAATCCTCCGCCAGCACCGCGCCGTGCTTTTCCTGCTGCCAGCGGATTCCCTTGCTGGTATCGAGCGAGGCGAACTTTACGCTGTCGGACTTTGCGTTGGCGATTTCCACCGTTGCATGCGGATCGTATTCGGGGTTGTCGTGCAGGTACCAAAGCCAGAAGGAGGCGTAATAGGACCGCTTCGACATGTCGAAATCGAGCAGCTGGGTGAGGTACATGCCCACCTTCACCTCGGTCGGCCCATTCGGTCGTGCCGGCGCGGCGGGAGGCGGCGTTGCGCCGTCGGAGGCCGGTGGCGACGATGCGGCTGTAGCGGGCGGGGCGCCGGCTGCGGCAGGAGATGCGTCCGTTGCCGCCCAGGACGGCGAGGCGAACTGGGCAAGGGCGACGGTCATCAGCACGGTCAGAATGGCACCGGCGACGCCGTTCCGAAACGACACCGGTCCTCGCGCGCATGGGGCAAGTCTGGTGGCAAGTCTCGGTGCCGATCCCTGCTCAGTTGGCTCTGTCACAGCGCTTCGCCTCCCTTAGGACATTTTTTCAACGTGCGGAGAAATTTTCAAAAGAGATCGCCGATAACAAATTGCCGACAAAAGAAAGAAGGTCTTCAGTAAAAATTTGAATCTAACGGCATTATCATTTGCCTCCGGCGTAATTGTTTAAGTGTTTAAACGACCGATGAATGATATTATTTATAAAGGAGAGGAGGGGTCAATTCGGACAACCCCTATCAGGCTTCCAATTTCCGGTATAAAATCATTGTTGATTTTCAATTTACAAATAAAATCAATAAAAATTGATTGCGATGACCGCTGTTCATAATAAATATCGTAGTCGCACAGCGATTATTTCGGCAATGAGCGGCTAAGATCACAAGAAATTTTGATCAATCTTCCAGATATACTGAGGGTATTTGGGGAATTGACCGGTCTGTCAATCCCGAAACCCAGCGCAGTTCGTCGGGAGGGACGCTACAGGGTGCGGAAAAAGGCTTTTGCGTCGCGAGGGAGGGGGCTTTTGGCAAGATTAGGAAAGTCCGAAGCAAGATACTGGTGGTATCTTGCAAGGTCTTGACGCGAGATTGCCGGAAAGAACCCGGCCGCAGCAGGAAAATGGCTTTTCCGCACCCTGCTAAAGAGCGGTGATGTGGCTGTTCCTCGATGGCGTGTGCAGCCCCGCTTATCGGGCCGCGACCGTGTATGCCCGCTGGACGGAAAGGCTCTTGCGCGGCCCCGGACGGTCGTCTTCGGGGAAGGCCGTTCCGGGCGACGAGCGCCCCCGGGCCGGAGGCGTCCGGTCGAGCGACGGAGGAGCCGAAACCGGCCCTTTTGCCGGTGGTGTCTCGATCGGCTGGGCGCAGCGTTCCCGCCGCTGCTTCAAATAGGCCGCGCGGGTGGCATCATAGTCCGGCAGGCGGATGTTTTTCGCTTCGATGTCGAATTGCCGGGTCGCCGTGATGTCAGCCACCACC
>NZ_BADK01000828.1 GCF_000333595.1 Azospirillum sp. B506 | reverse complement strand
GCCAGCCGCTTTCTGGCGATGAAGAACGAGCCCGGCCTGTGCGAGCTGCTGACCGCATCCGCCGCCCTCGACGACGTCATCCGGGTCGATCCGGCGTCGGGCATCCATATCCTGCCGGCCGGCGGCGTGTCCGGACCGAACGAGGGGGCGCTGAACTCGACACGGTTGCGGCAGGTCTTCCAAACCCTGGAAAGCCGGTACGACCTGATCGTCATCGATACGGCGCCGATCCTGGCCGTCTACGACGCCCAATATTACACCGACGTCGCCAACCGCGTGCTGTTCGTCGTCCGCTGGGGGCAGACGCCGCGCGACGTTGTGAAGGTGGCGCTGAAACTGCTGACCGGCATGGGCACGACGGTGGACGGCACCGCCCTGACCCGCGTCGATACCGCCCGGCAGGCCCGCTACGGGACGGGCGAGTACGGCTCCTACAAAGCGAAGCTGCGCGACTATCACCTCAGGGCTTGACGGTGGAGCGACAAACATCATGAAAATCCTGTTGTCCGCCTATGCATGCGATCCCAAGCGCGGCTCCGAGGAAGGGGTCGGCTGGAACTGGATGCGCGGCATCCACCGTCTGGGGCATGAACTGCATGTCCTGACGAAAGCCGAGAACCGGGCCGCCATCGAAGACGCGGTCGCCGCCGATGCCGCACTGGCGGACATCCGCTTCCACTATTACGAACTGCCGGTCCGGCTGGACCGCTGGGCGGCTACCAAGTACCTGTTCTTCCTCTATTATCTCGTCTGGCAATGGGGGGCCGCAACCCGGGCGCTGGCCTTGCACCGCCGCGAACGGTTCGAGCTGGTCCACCACATCACCTTCGGGTCGATCCGTGCGCCAAGCTTCATGGGGCGGCTGCGGATCCCCTTCGTCTTCGGTCCGCTGGGCGGCGGCGATAGTGCGCCGCGGATGCTGCGCCCGAGCTACACCTGGATCCGGCGCCTCGAAGACGACCTGCGCGACGCGATGAACCATGCGGTCCGCTTCGATCCGCTGATGGCCGGCAGCTTCGCCAGCGCCGACCTCATCATTGCCCGCACCCCGCGGTCGGCCGGCCTGATCCCACGACGCTTCCAGCACAAGACCATGGTCGCCATCGAAAGCGGCGTCGATGTGACCCGGCTGGGACGCGCGCATCCGGTTCCGCCGGCCGACCGGCCGGACGGTTTGAAGATGCTGTTCGCCGGACGCTTCCTGTCCTTGAAGGGGCTGCAGCTGGCGATCCGCGCCCTGGCGGAGTTCCGGGCACGCGGGGGGGAGGGCACGCTGACCGCCGTCGGGCAGGGGCCGGAGGAGCAGTCCTTCCGCCGGCTGGCGGAAAAGCTGAACGTCGCCGACCATATCCGCTGGGTCCCCTGGCTGCCGCGCGGGGAACTCGACGCCTTTTACCGGAGCAGCGACGTCTTTCTGTTCCCCAGCCTGCGGGACGGCGGCGCCAACGTCGTGCTGGAGGCGCTGACGGCCGGGCTTCCGGTGGTCTGTCTCGACATCGGCGGACCCGGCATATTCGTCGTCGACAGCTGCGGTGCCGCCATTCCGGTGGAGGATCTGAGCATCGAGGCGACCACCGCTGCGCTCGCCGATATCCTGCTGCGGTTCCACCGCGACCGGCCTCTTCTCGCCGACAAGTCGGCGGGGGCGCTCGACCGCGCCCGGCAACTGAGCTGGGAGAACACGGTCGGCAAGGTCTATGCCGAGGTGGAGCGCCTGTCGAGACGTCCATCCCGGCCGCTGTCCGTGGTTTCCAGCCCGGCATCGCTGCCCGGAAACTCGTGAATGCACCGATGGCGCCCCGTTGCGGCGGGGCGAAGCCGAAGGGGACGGTGGCTGGCCATGCCGATCTTCGACCTGTATGTGACCGCGATGATCGTCATCATGCTGGCCGCCCTGTGGACCGGCTGGCGGCTGGCGCTTGCCGGCCCGACGGTCCATGTGGCGCCGACATCGGCCCGGCTGGTCAGCTGGGGCTTTCTTCTGGTCTATCTGTTGTGGAAGCCGATCTTCTACGACTGGCGCGAGGACATCGACGATCTCGTGAATGCAGGTCTGTCGACCAGCAACCGCATCGAGGTGCTGTTCACCGCCCTGTCGGCGGGCTGGATGCTGTGGCTGCTGATCAGCCGCTCGCTGCCGTTGGGACATCTGCTGCGCGGTCCCGCCTTCTGGATCACGGCGCTGGTCCTGTCGCTGCTCGCCAGCGTGCTGTGGTCGTTGTGGCCGCAGCTCAGCCTCTACAAGGGCATCGAACTGCTCGCCTTCTGGATTGTCACCGCGCATGTCGCGGCATCGCCGCTGTGGCGTCTGGATGTGGAGCGGATTGCCGTCGCGGCGCTGGTCGCCGGCTGGTGGCCTTATGTTTTCCGCGGCATGGCCGATTTTTCCGGCGGCATCGTCGGCGCCTTCTACAACAATGAGGGGGCGATGGTGGCAGGCATCGTCCTGCTGCTGGGCGCCCACCGCTTCGTCCTGCTGCATGACCTGCGCTCCGGCCTGCTGCTGGGCGTGTCCCTGCTGTCGCTGGTCCTGTTCCATTCCTTCACCACCGACATGTGCGTGGCGCTGTCCTTGCTGCTGCTCGGGCTGCTGATGCTTCTGGAGCATGCCGGACGGACCGCGACGGTCGTGGTGCTGACGGCGACGGTGGCTGCCGGCGGGGCGGCCGGATGGCTGCTGACCCATGTCGATGAGGCGCTGATGCGCGGCATCGCCGGCGCCTTCGGAAAGGGCGCCGACGAGCTGAGTTCGCTGACGGGGCGCCTGCCGTTGTGGCAGGCGCTGTGGGATGCATCGAAGAACAGCCCGTTCGGCACCGGCTTCTTCGCCCTGGAGCGCACGATCTTCTCGGTTGCCGATCCCGACAGCGTCGGGTGGGAGGCGGCGCACAGCCACAATGGCTTCCTGTCGGCCTGGCTTGGATCGGGCTATCTCGGACTGGGGCTGATCGTGATGTTCTGCGTGGCCCTGGGGCTTCAGATCCTGCGGCTCGACCATGAATTGCGGTTGCTGCTGATCCCGCTGACCGTCTTCCTGATTCTGAACAACCTCAGCTACCCGGTGTTCGGCGGCCGCCTGAACCCCGGCTGGCTGATCGTCATGACGCTGGCATTCGCCGCCCCGTTCCGCAGTTCGGCCATGGCGTTTGCCGGACCCGTGGATGCGTGGTTCCGGCCTGCCGCCGCCGGGCGTCCGACCATCTGACCGGAGTGGAAGATCATGCGTGTCGCGCTTTTGAACCAGATGCCGACGCCCTACCGGAACCCGTTCTATGCGGAACTGGCGAAACTGTGCAGGCTGCACGTCATCTTCGACCGCTGGAGGGAACCCAACCGGCTCTGGGCGATGCCGCCGGAGAGCTTCGCCTTCTCCTATGAGGTCCTGCGCGGTGCGACCATCAAGTATCATCGCGTCCGTGACAACATGGGGGTGCGTGACGAACGCTGGGTCCATATCAGCCCCGGGCTGCTGCCTGCCCTGGTGAAGGCCCGTCCGGACATCGTGGTCAGCACCGAATTCGGCGCGCGCAGCATGACCGCCGCACTGTATTGCAAGGCGAGGGGCATCCCCTTCGTGCTGTGGTGGGAGGGAACCCGCCACACCGAAAGCGCCATCGGCCCGACGCGGTCGGTGGTGCGCCATCTGCTGACCCGCTTCCCGACGCGCTTCTGGTCGAACGGCGCCGCCTCCACCGAACTGCTGGTGGATTACGGCGCCGACCCGCTCACCGTCGATGAAGGAATGACGGCTGTCGACACCGATTTCTTCGCCGAACGCACGGCGGCGGAATTGCCGGACCGTGATGGGCACCGGTCGGCGCTGGGGGTCGAGGGGACCGGCTTTCTGTTCGTCGGGCAGCTTGTCGACCGCAAAGGGGTGATGCCGTTCGCCCGGGCGCTGGCGGAGGCGCAATGCCGCGATCCGCGGCCGGCGACCGTCCTGCTTGCCGGCGGCGGCGACCGCATCGCCGATTTACGGACGGCATTGTCCGGGGTGCCGGGACTGAAGACGGTCATGGCCGGATTTGTTGATCAGTCGGACCTGCCGCGCCATTTCGCCGCCGCCGACATTTTCGTGCTGCCGACGCTGGAGGACAATTGGAGCCTGGCGACCCTGGAGGCGGCGGTCGCCGGGCTGCCGCAGCTCTTCTCCGTCTATAACGGCGCCAGCCCCGACCTCGTCGCGCTCGGTGCGGCGGGCAGCATCGTCGATCCGATGAAGCAGGACGCCATGGTCGACTTCCTGATGCGGTGCAAGGACCGGTTGCCACCGCGCAATTCCACCGAGGTGATTCGCCGCGTGTCGACCTACTACGGTTCTCCCGCTTTCGCGGAGCGGGCAATGGGGTCGCTGCGGACGGCCCTGGCGAGCCGGCCGCTTCCCGCAATGCCGGCAAGACCGCCGGCGAGACTGCGCTGACCGCCCTTCCATATCCGAACGGCCAAACGGGGGAGACAAGTCAACCATGTCGCCAAAGATCATCGGCCTCGGCCTCGATGCCTTGTACTACACCGCGCTCTATCGGCTGATCGACCGGATGATCGCCGGTGTGGGGGGGATCTTCTGCTTCCATCGTGTCGTCGACGAGGATGGGCCATCCGGGTTCGCCCCGACCGCCGGGCTGGCGATCCGTGCGTCGTTCCTGAACGGCGTCCTCGACCTCGCCAGGACCGAGGGGTGGGACATCGTCACCCTGAGCGAGGTGCGGCGACGCCTCGTCGAGCGCCGCTTCGGCCGCAAGTTCGTCTGTTTCACCGTCGACGACATTTACCGCGACACCCATGAGGTGGTGTTGCCGATGTTCCAACGCCATGGAGCGCCGTTCACCGCCTTCGTCACCACCGGCATCCCCGACCGGACTCTGCCGATCTGGTGGTTCGGTGTGGAGCAGGTGTTGAACCGGTGCGACGATGTCTGGTTCGGCAAGGGCGACAGGCTCTGTCGCCTGCAAACGCGGACGGCGGACGAAAAGACCGCCGCCTATGCGCTGCTGGTCGGCTCCCTGAAGGCCACCGGCGACCCGGCCGGGGCCTTTGCCGATTTCTGTGCCCTGAACGACCAGTCTCCCGAAAGCCTGTCCGACGAGCTGGGCGTCACCTGGGAGGAGCTGCGCGCCATGCAGGCCAGCGGGGTGGTGGAGTTCGGCGCCCACACCCTGACCCATCCCGCCATCGCCGCCCTTCCCGAAGACGAGGCCCGGCGGGAGATGGGGGAGTCGCGCAGCATCCTGGAGGATCGATTGAAAGTCCCGGTTCGCCATTTCGCTTTTCCCTATGGGGATCCCGGATCCTGCGGGGTACGGGATTTCGGGATTGCCGGACAATTGGGCTTCGACACCGCGGTCACCACGCGCAAGGGAGTTCTGGTGCCGGGCGACGCCGGAGCGTTGCACGCCCTGCCTCGTCTCGTCCTGAACGGTCATTTCCAAAAGGAACGTTATGCAAAGGTTTTCATGAGCGGAGTCCTTGGATCCGCTGACGGAGTCATCAGGTGGATTCGCTAAAAATAAGATCCGAGTCTTACTGATTCAACATCTTGTGTTTGCCTTAGAGCGGAAGAGGTCTTAAGGCGATAGACTCAAAAAAAATCGTCCTGATCATGAGTTTTTGCGTGAATTTGGCTGGATGTCTCTCCGACGTCACAGAGAGAGACGGCTTTTGCGTAAAATTTTATGATTCTGTTAACCAGGCGACCCTAGGCTCCGACATGCCCGAGTTAAAGCGGGCATGCAGAACAGTACGGAGCAGTGATATGTCTGGCACTCTTCTTTTCAACGATGAATTCAACGGCTTCGATGCCTACAGCAAGACTGATAAGTGGCACACAGCTTATCATTGGGGTGCCCAAACACCCATTAATGGTGAAACTGGATACTATGTTGATACCGAGAGCGCCGGAAAATCCGGTCCCGCCGGCGCGACAAATCCTTTCAGCGTCTCGAACGGTGTTCTGTCGATCACCTCAACCCCCCAGGACGGGCTGCCGAATGGGCAGACCTATGCGACGGGTGTGCTCAGCTCGATGGGGACCTTCGAGCACACCTATGGCTATTATGAAATCCGCGCCGACATGCCGGGCGGCAGCGGCTTCTGGCCGGCATTCTGGCTGATGCGCACCGACAAGGCATGGCCGCCGGAACTCGATGTGATGGAATATTCGTCACGTCTTCCCAACGAATATGCCACCACCCTGCATTGGGGCAACGATTCCGGCGGTAATCACCCCTATGCCCAGTCGTTCAACAAGGATCTGGGCGATCTGTCGAAGGGCTTCCACACCTATGGCGTGGATTGGCAGGCCGACAAGATCACCTGGTATTTCGATGGGAAGTCGGTGTTCTCCACCCCCACGCCGTCGGATATGCACAGCCCGATGTATCTCCTGCTGAACCAGGCGGTGGGCGGCAGCAACAGCTGGATCGGCAACCCGGACGGTTCGACCCAGCAGTTCAAGATCGACTATGTGCGGGTTTACGACAGCAAGCCCACGGGCGACACCACGGTGCCCGACGGGTCGTCGACGGCGACTCCCGCCCCCACGGCCCCGGCGACGGCGATCAAGGCCGGGGCCAGCATCACGGTGAACGCTTCGGGCCACGCCGCCGGCAATGTCAACGCGCACTTCAAGCTGCTCGTCGACGGCAAGCAGATCGGCGACGCCACGGTCGGCACGTCGGCGAAGGACTACACCTTCTCGACGAGCGTCACCGCCGATCAGGCGCACAAGATCCAGGTGCAGTACGACAACGACACCGTGATCAACGGCCAGGATCGCAATCTGGTCGTCAACAAGATCACGATCAACGGCCACGCTCTGTCGCCGACCGCCTCCAACGTCAGCTATGACCGCGGTGCTCTGGATGGCAAGGATGTGATCAAGGGCCAGTCGGACATGTGGTGGAACGGCACCCTGGTGGCCAACGTCGACAAGAGCGTGTTCGCGGCCGCGAAGGCTGCGGCGGTGGCCGAGCCGTCTGCGACGGTGGCTGCACTCGATACCGTGAACGTCTACAACCATCTGGTCTCCCAGACGGCCAAGAGCGCTGCCACCCCGGCGTTCGGTCCTGACGCGGCGCATATGCCGGAACATGCCGACTACCACGCGATGGCGTTCGCCAACGACGGCCACTTCGATCACCACACCGACCTGTCGCATCTGGCGGCATAATCAGGCGGCAGGTCATCGAAACCGCGAGGGGAGGGCCGGCAGCCATCGTTGCCGGTTCCTCCTTTTTTGCGTTTGCCAGCCCGGCAGCTGCCGCGGTCCAAGGCCGACCACGGAATTTTCGCATACGCAGCGGTCCTGCCAGTTCGTCCTCATCGGCGACCGGGGGACCGATGGAGAACGGGACAGGCCGACCCTGTCCGCCATTACATCACGGCGCCGATCTGCCAGGGCACGAACTCGTTGTCGCCGATGCCGTTTTCCTCGCTGCGGGTGCGGTGGCCGGACGCCGTGTCCAGCATCAGGCGGAACAGGGCCGTCCCGGCCTCCGCCACGCTGACGCCGCCATCCAGCACGGCGCCGCCGTTGAAGTCCATGTCGTCGCCCATACGGGCATAAAGCGCGCTGTTGGTGGCGATCTTCAAGGATGGCGTCGGCTTGCAGCCGTAGGTCGACCCACGGCCGGTGGTGAAGGCGATCAGGTTGGCGCCGCCCGCCACCTGGCCGGTGGCCGACACCGGATCGTAGCCGGGCGTGTCCATGAAGACGAGACCGTGATCGGTCACCGGCTCGGCGTAATCGACCACCGCGTTCAGGCGGGTGCCGCCGCCCTTGGCGACCGCGCCCAGCGATTTCTCCAGGATGGTGGTGATGCCGCCGGCCTTGTTGCCGGGCGACGGGTTGTTGTTCATGTCGCCCTTGTGCAGGCGGGTGTAGTCCTCCCACCAGCGGATCCGGTCCATCAGCTTGCCGGCAATGGCGGGGGAGGCGGCGCGGGCTGTCAGCAGATGCTCGGCGCCATAGATCTCCGGCGTTTCCGACAGGATGGCGGTGCCGCCATGGGCCACCAGCAGATCGACCGCAGCACCCAGAACCGGGTTGGCGGTGATGCCGGAATAGCCGTCCGATCCGCCGCATTGCAGCCCGACGGTCAGGTGACTGGCCGGCACCGGCTCGCGCCGGACGTCGTTGGCGATGGGCAGCATGGCGCGGACCAGGGCGACGCCGCGCTCGATGGTTTCGCGGGTGCCGCCTTCCTCCTGGATGGTCAGGGTGGCGATCAGCCCATCCGGGCGCGGCGCCAGCGTCTGGGCCAGGGGGGCGATCTGGTTCATCTCGCAGCCGAGACCGATCAGCAGAAGCCCGGCGAAATTGGCGTGGTCGGCATAGCCGCGGAGCGTGCGGCGCAGGATCGCCATGCCCTCGCCGGTGCCGTTCATGCCGCAGCCGCTGCCATGGACGATGGCGACCACCCCGTCGACATTCGGGTAACCGGCCCGCGCAGGGCCATTGAAGGCGTCGGCGATGCGCTTGCAGACGGTGGCGGAGCAGTTCACGCTGGCGATGACGCCGATGTAGTTGCGGGTGGCGATCTGCCCCGACGGCCGGCGGATGCCGAGGAAGGTCGCCTGTTCTGCACCGCGATCCGCCTCGACGATGCGGGTGGAGCCGTGGTCGAGCCGGGCCTCGCCCATGCCGAGATTGTGGACGTGGACATGCTGGCCTGGTTCGATCGGTTGGATGGCTGTGCCGATCACCTGCCCGTATTTGACCACCGCTTCGCCCGGCGCCACGGCGCGGATGGCGATCTTGTGGCCGCTGGGAATGGTGGCGGCGGCGGTGCCGGCGAAGCTGCCGACACCGACCGGGCTGCCCGCCGGAATCTCGCGGGTGGCGACCGCCACGCTGTCCGACGGGTTCAGCAGGAGAAGTTCGGGAACGGAAGACGGCATCGGTCGGGTCCTTGAAGCAAAAGCGGATCGAAGGAAATTGGGGAATGGCGGGCTTGGTCAGTCCAGCCGGTAGAAGGCGGCGGCGTTGCCGCCGAACACGGCGCCATGCGCCTCCGTGGGAATCAGCCGACGGCACATCTCCAGCCAGCCGGGATAGTCGCCGGCGAGTCGCAGGACCGGCCAGTCGCTGCCCCAGATCAGCCGGCCGGTGCCGAACCGAGTGACCAACTGCCGGACATAGGGGCGGATGTCGTCGATGCCCGTGCGCTCGCCCGCTTCCGTCAGCAGGCCGGACAGCTTGCACCGGACATTCGGCAGGCCGCCGAGAGCGGCCATGTCCTCGGACCAGCCGGGGGTGCCGCCGCTGGCGATCTCCGGCTTGGCGGCGTGGTCGATGACGATGGCCAATGCCGGATGCCGCCGGGCGAAGCGCAGCAGCGACGGCAGATGCCGTGGCAGGACCAGTGCATCGAAGCTCAGCCCCTCCTCCGCCATTGCCGTGGCGGCCGGATCGAGGGCGGGATCGTCAAGCCAATCGGAGGGTTCCGCCTGCACCATCGGCCGCAGTCCCTTCAGCTTGGGATGGGTTGCCAGTGCCCGCACGCGCTGCGGGGCGTCCGGCGCCTTCAGGTCGGTCCAGCCGACCACGGCGCGGATGAAGCCATGCCGGTCGGCGAGGTCGAGCATGAAGGTGGTGTCGGCCGCGCTGCACAGCGTCTGGACCAGCACGGTGCCGTCGATGCCGTTTTCCTGCAGCAGCGGCAGCAAATCCGGCGGCAGAAAGTCGCGGTGGATGGGGCCAAGCTCCGGCGGCGGCCATTCGCCCCGGCGGGCAGCCATCAGCCAGAAATGCTGGTGGGCGTCGATGCGCATCGCTTATTGCCTCAACTGCAGGAAACGCGATGGTGAAGAAAATGGCGTGCGCGGCGGGGGACCGGGCGCCGCGCACGCCCAAGGCCAGGAGAAGGACCTGTGCAGTCACTCAGTACAGGACGTTCTGCGCTTCCGGCGTCGCCAGATTGGCCTTGGTCACCAGCACCACGCCGGTGTCGAGCGCCTTATCGACCTTCTCGCGCTTGGTCAGCTTGACCGCCGTCTGCACCCCGAGATAGCCCATCTGGTAGGAACCCTGGACGGCGATGGCCTCCAGCGTGCCGTCCTTGACGAAGCCCTGGAGATCCTGGTTGCCGTCGAAACCGACCGCGACGATATGGCCGGGCTTGCCGCTCTGGGCCAGCGCGCGGCCCATGCCGATGGCGGTCGGCTCGTTGGCGCCGAAGATGCCCTTCAGGTCGGGATTGGCGGCCAGCACGTCGGTGGTCTGGTTCAGCGCCGTCGCCATCTGAGACTGCGAATAGAAGGGGCCGACGATCTCCAGCTTGGAATGGTCCTTGATGTATTTGGTGAAGCCGCCGACCCGGCCGATCTCCGATCCGGCGCCGGCGACATAGGACATGACGGCGATCTTGCCGCTGGTGCCGACCTTGTCGATCAGCACCTTGGCGCACAGCTCGCCCGCCTTGACGTTGTCGGTGGACAGCATGGCCTGGTAATACTGCTTGCCGGTGTCGGAGATCGCGGAGTCGATCAGCACCACCGGGATCTTCGCCTCCCATGCCTTCTTCAGCACCGGAACCAGCGCGTCGGGATCGGACGGGGCCAGCACGATGCCGGCGACCTTCCGGTTCACCGCGTTCTCCACCATGTTGACCTGATCGGCGATGGCCGATTCCGCCGCCGGACCCTGGAAGGTCATGGTGTAGCCGTCCGCCTCCTTCTGGGCGGTGGCGGCTCCCTTCTGCACATTCTGCCAGAAGGTAGAGTTCACGGTCTTCACCACCACCGCGATTTCCTTGTCGGCAGCCAGTGCGGAACCGGCGGCGAGAGCGATGGCGGACGCCAGACAGGCCGAAACGAAGCGCTTCATGGTTTCACTCCCTGTTGTTTGTTGGCTTTTCGGAAAAGGCCGGTCAGCGCCGGTTGCGGATCTGGTCGATCCAGACGGTCAGCAGGATGACCAGACCGATGATGATCTGTTGGGTGAAGGACGACACGCCGTTCATGTTCAACCCGTTGCGCAGGATGCCGATCACGAAGGCGCCGATGGCGGTGCCGGAGATCGTCCCCACCCCGCCGATCAGCGAGGTGCCGCCGATGACGGCGCTGGCGATGGCGTCCAGCTCGTACATCACGCCCTCGTTGGGCTGGGCGGTGACGAGGCGGGACATCAGAACGCAGCCGGTCAGGCCGGCCAGCGTGCCGGACAGCACATAGGTGAACAGGGTGACTCCGGCGACATTGACGCCGGACAGCCGGGCGGCCTCGGCATTCGATCCCACCGCATAGATGTGGCGGCCCAGCGTGGTGCGGCTCAGCATGATCGACACGGCGATGGCGATCACCACCATCAGCACCACCGGATAGGGGATGCCGGGGAACACCACGTCGGGGAAACCGTCCTCGCCGATGCGGACGACGCGGAACATGGCGCCGTTGCCAAGCTCGCCGAAGGACTCGCCCAGCCCCGACACGGCGCGGGCGCCGGTGATCTGCAGGGCGACGCCGCGCGCCACCATCATCATGCCCAGGGTTGCGATGAAGGGCGGCAGCTTCAGCCGCGTCACGCACAGCCCGTTCAGCAGACCGCAGAAGGCGCCGACCAGGATGCCCAGCCCCATGCCGAGCGGCACCGGCGCCCCGGCCTTGACCGCCAGAGCCGCAACCACCCCGGCCAGCGCCAGGACGGAACCGACCGACAGGTCGATGCCGCCGGTGATGATGACGCAGGTCGCCGCGACGCCGAGATAGGCGATGGAAGTCACCTGCAAGGCGATGGTCATGCCGTTGCCGATGCTGAGGAAGGCGTCGCTGGTCAGGGAGAAGACGGCGACCAGAACCAGAAGCCCGGCGAGGGCCGCGAATTTCTGGATCAGGTCCTTGCGCCGGTCGTTCATCACGCGGCCATTGATACCCTGAGCATTCATGGCCTGGGGAGAGTCGCCGACCGGCTGGCGCGGCGGAGCGGCGGCTTCGAGAACCTTCGTCGTCGGATTGCTCATGTCGTTTCGGCTCCCGGTGCCGCCGGGCGGCCGTGGCCCGAGGCGAAATGCATGATCTCTTCCTGGCTGGTCTCGCGCGTGTTCAGCACCGCGGTGATCCGGCCTTCGTGAAAGACGGCGACGCGGTCGGTCAGGCCGAGGATCTCCGGCAGTTCGGAGCTGATCAGCACGACGCCGATCCCGTCGGCGGCCAGCCGGTCGAGAAGCTGGTAGATGGCGAACTTGGCGCCGACATCGATGCCGCGCGTCGGTTCGTCGAAGAACAGGATGCGCGACTGGCGGAACAGCCATTTGGCGATGACGATCTTCTGCTGGTTGCCGCCGGACAGCAGCCGGGCCACCTGATGCGGCGACGGCGTGCGGATCGACAGCATCTGGATGTAGCGCCAGGCGGCCTGCTCCTCCGCCTTGCGGTCGATGAATCCCAGCGCGTTCGACACCGCCCC
>NZ_BADK01000829.1 GCF_000333595.1 Azospirillum sp. B506 | reverse complement strand
GACAGGCTGACCCCGGTCACGCTGTCGCTGTTCTTCAGACCGGTGGCGGTGAAGCCGGTCAGCGAGGCGCTGTCGCCATAGGTCTTGCGCGCCGCGTCGGCAGTGACGGTCAGCGCCGCCGGATCGACCGTCAGCGTGCCGTCGGCATAGGTGATGGTGTAGTTCGACAGGCCGCTGCCCTGGGCCGACGCGGCGGCGATGTTGTAGCTGCCGACCCCGGCGATGGCCGCCGTGCCACTGCTGGACAGGCTGACCCCGGTCACGCTGTCGCTGTTCTTCAGCCCAGTGGCGGTAAAAGCGGTCAGCGAGGCGCTGTCGCCATAGGTCTTGCGCGCCGCGTCGGCAGTGACGGTCAGCGCCGCCGGATCGACCGTCAGCGTGCCGTCGGCATAGGTGATCGTGTAGTTCGAGAGGCCGCTGCCCTGGGCCGACGCGGCGGCGATGTTGTAGCTGCCGACCCCGGCGGTGGCCGCCGTGCCACTGCTGGACAGGGAAACCCCGGTCACGCTGTCGCTGTTCTTCAACCCGGTGACGGTGAAACCGGTCAGCGAGGCGCTGTCGCCGTAGGTCTTGCGCGCCGCGTCGGCAGTGACGGTCAGCGTTGCCGGGTTCACCGTCAGCGTGCCGCCGGTGTAGCTCACCGTGTAGTTCGACAGTCCCGTGCCTTGGGCCGACGACGCCGTAATGGCGTAGCTGCCGACTCCGTCAGTCGCCGCCGTACCGCCGGTGCTGGACAGGGAAACCCCGGTCACCCTGTCGCTGTTCTTCAGGCCCGTGACCGTATAGCCGCTCACGCTCGCCGTATCGCCGTAGGTCTTGGTCACGTCGTCGGCGGTGACGGTCAGTGCCGCCGGGTTAACCGTCAGCGTGCCGCCGGTGTAGCTCACCGTGTAGTTGGACAGCCCCGTGCCCTGGGCCGACGAGGCGGTGATGGCGTAGCTGCCGACTCCATCGGTCGCCGCCGTGCCGCCGGTGCTGGACAGGGAAACCCCGGTCACCCTGTCGCTGTTCATCAGGCCGGTGGCCGTGAAGCCGGTCAGGGTCGTCGTGTCGCCGTAGGTCTTGGTCACGTCGTCGGCGGCGATCGTCAGCGTTGCCGGGTTCACCGTCAGCGTGCCGCCGGTGTAGCTCACCGTGTAGTTCGACAGCCCCGTGCCCTGTGCGCTGGAGCCGCTGATGCTGTAGCTGCCGACCCCGGCGGTTGCCGTGCCGCCGGTGCTGGACAGGGAAACCCCGGTCACGCTGTCGCTGTTCTTCAGGCCCGTGACCGTGTAACCGCTCAGCGTCGCCGTATCGCCATAGGTCTTGGTGGCGTTGTCGGCGGTGATCGTCAGCGCCGCCGGAGTCACGGTCAGCGCGGCGTTGCCGTAGTAGAACACGCGATAGTCCGTGCCCTTGGCGCTGGTGACCATCGCGTTGGACGCGGGCTGGCTGGCGGTGGTCGGCGTTGCCGAAACGGCGGCGGTCGGGTCGGTGGCGATCGTGGCCCCGGTCAGGGTCAGGCTGTCGCCGGCCTTGCCGAAGATGTAGCTGCTGAGGCTGCTCTGCGTGCCAATCGCGGTCACCGTACCCGAACCGCTGCCATAGACCGTGTCGGCCGACAGGGCCTTGACCCGGGTCACGGGCGCCATGGTGTAGAGAACGGGATAATAGCCGCTGCTGGGCGGCGCCCAAACGCTGTCGAAATCCCAGCCGGAGGCCCCCGCCATGAACGACGCCGTGTCCTGGAACTCCGCCGTCGTCAGGCCGGTCATTCCCGTCACCGTGGATGGGGCACCGGCGGGTACGGTGGTCCCGGCGACGGTGGTGTCGAAATAGGACGATGTGATGGTGCCGCTGAGTTGAAAGCCAAAAAATCCGCCGACCCACTGCGGTCCCGACACGGCTTTCGCCGCATAGGATTGGCTGATGTCGCCCCTGTTCGACGCGACAAAGCCGCCGACCGAATTATCGCCGTATACGGCGCCGCCGGTTGCGTAGGATTGGGAAATGCTGCCCGTGTTCTCGGCGACGAAACCGCCGGTGTCAGTGCCGTTTCTTGCCGTCACCGCCCCCGTGGCGTAGGACTGGGTGATCGTGCCGGAATTCTTGGCGACAAAGCCGCCGGCCGTGCTACGGCCGATGACGTCTCCGGTCACATAGGACTGGGTGATCGTGCCGGTGTTCTCGCCGACCAGACCGCCCATCACGTCGCTGCCGACCACGGTGCCGTCGACCACGGATTGCGACATCGTTACCGTGCTGTAGGAGCGGCTGATGGTGCCGGTGTTCTTGCCGACGAGGCCGCCCGCGTAAGATCCCTGGACGCTGCCGGTGATATAGACGTTGGTGATGGTACCGCCGTTTTCGCCGGCAAGACCGCCGACGTAATTGCCGGCGCCGATGAGGGCGACGTCGGTCAGGCCGAGGTTCCTGACGCTGCCGGCGGCGCCGATGACGCCGAACAGCCCCTGGTACATCTCTTCGTAATCTACCGGCTTGATCGTCAGCCCCTGGATGACGTGCCCCTGGCCGTCGAGCGAGCCGGTGAACGGGGTCGAGCTACTCCCGACCGGCAAGAACCCATATTTTCTCCCGCTGACGCGCCACATGCCGGCCGCGTTGCTGCCGGCGGTCTCGCCGGCGTCCACGTCGGCGGCCAGCGTGTAGGCGGCGGTGGGATCCAGCGCCATCAGTTGAAGCTGGTGGGCGTTGACGATGGATGTCGCGTGTTCCGAGCGCAGGAAGGGCCGGGTCTGGCCGTCGATCATATACCACTTATTCGTCAGGTCGAGGTCGCCATAGGTCGCCGCGCTGAAGGCGTCCGCCGTCTCGATGCCGGTGACGTTGTTGCTGGTGCCGTTGCCGATTCCGCTGGCCTGCCCCGTCGTGCCCTTGTCCCAATAGCCGACGCTGAAGCTGCCGGCGGCGCTCCGCCCGGCCAGGCCACCCGCCTTGCAATTTCTGGCGGTGCAGGTGCTGGCCAGGGTCACCCGTCCCGTCGCATAGGCGTTGGAGATGGTGCCGAACGTCATGGCGCCGGTGCCGTATTTAAATTCGCCCACCAAGCCGCCGATGTAATGATCGCCATTGCCGGCGTTGATGGCGCCGGTGACCGATCCGGTGGCGTAGACGTTGTTGGCGTTGGCTTCCTCCGCCATCTCGCCCACCAGGCCCCCGGCCCTGTTGTTCGTCGCCGTGACCGCGCCGGTGGCGTAGCTCTCCGAAAGCAATACCTGTTCGCCCCACAGGGTGCCGATCAGGCCGCCGACGGCCGTGGCCCCGTTCACCGTCCCGGTCGCGTAGGCCTTGGACACCGTGCCGTCTTGACTAATGCCGATGAGACCGCCGACGGCCGTGGCCCCGTTCACCGTCCCGGTCGCGTAGGCCTCGGACACCGTGCCGTTTTGACTATTGCCGATGAGACCGCCGACATTGGCGTCTCCGGTCACGGCGACGGCCGCATGGGATTGCGTGATGGAGCCGGTGTTGCGGCCAACCAGACCGCCGACCCCGGTCCCTCCCGTCACGGTTCCCGTCGCATAGGCGTTGACGATGGTGCCGCTGTTCTCGCTGACAAGGCTGCCGGCCTGCGCCCCGGTGCCGGTGATGGTGACATCGGTCAGGCCGATGTTGCGGATGCTGCCCGCCGTGTCGACGACACCGAACAGCCCCAGCTTCGCGCCCCCATCC
>NZ_BADK01000830.1 GCF_000333595.1 Azospirillum sp. B506 | reverse complement strand
GCTGTCGCTGTTCTTCAGACCGGTGGCGGTGAAGCCGGTCAGGGTCGCCGTATCGCCGTAGGTCTTGCGCGCCGCGTCGGCAGTGACGGTCAGCGCCGCCGGATCGACCGTCAGCGTGCCGTCGGCGTAGGTGATGGTGTAGTTCGACAGGCCGCTGCCCTGGGCCGACGCGGCGGCGATGTTGTAGCTGCCGACCCCGGCGGCGGCCGCCGTGCCGCTGCTGGACAGGCTGACCCCGGTCACGCTGTCGCTGTTCTTCAGCCCAGTGGCGGTGAAGCCGGTCAGCGTGGCGCTGTCGCCATAGGTCTTGCGCGCCGCGTCGGCAGTGACGGTCAGCGCCGCAGGATCGACCGTCAGCGTGCCGTCGGCATAGGTGATCGTGTAGTTCGACAGGCCGCTGCCCTGGGCCGACGAAGCGGCGATGCTGTAGCTGCCGACCCCGGCGGTGGCCGCCGTGCCGCTGCTGGACAGGCTGACCCCGGTCACGCTGTCGCTGTTCTTCAGACCGGTGGCGGTGAAGCCGGTCAGCGAGGCGCTGTCGCCATAGGTCTTGCGCGCCGCGTCGGCAGTGACGGTCAGCGCCGCCGGATCGACCGTCAGCGTGCCGTCGGCATAGGTGATGGTGTAGTTCGACAGGCCGCTGCCCTGGGCCGACGCGGCGGCGATGTTGTAGCTGCCGACCCCGGCGATGGCCGCCGTGCCACTGCTGGACAGGCTGACCCCGGTCACGCTGTCGCTGTTCTTCAGCCCAGTGGCGGTAAAAGCGGTCAGCGAGGCGCTGTCGCCATAGGTCTTGCGCGCCGCGTCGGCAGTGACGGTCAGCGCCGCCGGATCGACCGTCAGCGTGCCGTCGGCATAAGTGATCGTGTAGTTCGAGAGGCCGCTGCCCTGGGGCGACGCGGCCGCGATGTTGTAGCTGCCGACCCCCG
>NZ_BADK01000831.1 GCF_000333595.1 Azospirillum sp. B506 | reverse complement strand
CCCTTGTAGCCGCGGGCAAGCCCGTCGCCGCCGATCCACAAGTCTCCGGGCACCAGATCCGGGCAATCCCGGCCCTGGGCGTCGACGACGCGGAACTGCTGGTTGGGCAGCGGCAGGCCGTAGGGGATCGAAGGCCAATGCGCCGGAACCTCCGTCACCTCGACGGCGTTGGACCAGATCGCCGCCTCGGTGGCGCCGCCGAGGGCCACGGCGCGGCTTCAGGGTGATGAAGAAGCGGCCGGTGTTCACCGACTGGCCGCTGCCGGCCCCGACGGAACCGACCCAGGTCGCCACGTCCGGATCGGCG
>NZ_BADK01000832.1 GCF_000333595.1 Azospirillum sp. B506 | reverse complement strand
CGGATAAGGACGGCTCCCCCGGCATTGGCGGCAAGGGCGGCGATGGTGGCGATGGGAACCCGAGCTTTCCCCCGGGCGGCGGTGGCGGTGGCGGCTGTTTTGGCGGTGGGGGCGGAGCCGGCGCGGGCTTCACCGCCACCCGTACCGGTGGCGGTGGCGGCAACAGCCACCTGAGCGGCTTTGTGGCCGGCTCCGCCGTACTGATCGCCGCAACCGATTGGCGCGCCGCAAATCAGTCCGATCCAGACCGTCCTGGCGCTGCCGGCGATGCCCAGCAGCCCGGCGGCGTCGTCCTGAAATTCACTGCGGCCTGATGGAGGCGACATGAGCAGCCATCAACCCATAGCCATGCCCCGTGTGGAGCGCATTCCGATGCTGCTGAAAGCTGCCCTCGCCGCCGCCCCCGACATCGTCTTGTCGGGCGGCTATCTCTCAACGCCCTGGTGGCTCGATGACGTCCATGACATCGGTCAGGTCATCCTGATCGGCATCGGCATCATCGTCGGCATCCTGCGCATCGAAGCGATGTGGCGGGCGCGCCGATCCTCCTCCTCCTCCTCGACCTCCAACTCCGGAGACCAGTCATGACCCGCAAGCCGGTATGCCGCGCCGCGGTCGATCTCGTGAAGCATTTCGAGGGCCTCTACCTCACAGCCTATCTTTGCCCGGCCGGCGTGCCGACCATCGGCTATGGCCACACTGACGGCGTGCGGCTGGGGCAGAACATCACCGAGGCGCAGGCGGATGCCTTCCTCGCTGCCGATCTGGCAGAGGCCGCCGGCCATGTCGATTCCCTGGTGAAGGTGTCGCTGAACGACGATCAGCGGGGCGCGCTGTCGTCATTCGTCTTCAACCTCGGTCCGGGCAGCCTCGCCAGTTCCACGCTGCTGAAGCTCTTGAACTCTGGTGACAGGGAGGGGGCCGGCATCCAATTCGGCCGGTGGGTCTATGCAACGGTGAACGGCACGCCGACCAGACTGCCGGGCCTCGTTGCCCGGCGCGCGGCAGAGGAGGCGCTGTTTGTCGGGCAGACGGCCCAGGCACAGGCCGTGGCCGCCCCCGAAGGCCCCGAGGAAAGCCGCATCAAGCGCATCCAGGCAATCGTCAACGTCACCCAGAGCGGTGTCTATGACCCCGTCACTCGGGCGGCGGTGACGCTCTGGCAGACGTCGCATCAGCTCCGTGCCGACGGGATCGTCGGTCCCATCACTGCCCGTGCCATGGGCATCGCCTGAAAGGAGGCGTCATGGACCTCTCAACCATCAAGCGTGGCGGCATGCTGGCCGGCAAGAAGCGCTATCTCGTCGTCGCTGCGGCCCTGGTCGCGCCGACCATCGGCTACCTGACCGGCGACATCGATCTGCAGGATCTGCTGACGGCGGTCTTCCAGACCCTGATCGGGATGAACTGAGGAGCGTTCCCCATGGCCTACAGCGCAGCGAATGGCGGCGGCGCCACATGGACGCCGGAAGACGACAAGGTCGACAGCGAGGTATCCCGCATCACGTCGGCTGGCGGCCCGCTCATGCAGCAGGCCAAGACCGACGGGCTGGCGACGGCCCAGCGGCGCGGCCTGCTGAACAGCTCGATGGCCGTGGGATCGGCTCAGTCTTCGGTACTGGCCGCGGCATTGCCGATGGCACAGCAGAATGCCCAGCAGACCGCGGCGAAGAATCTGTCATCGCAGGATTACGGACAGAACCGGGGCCTGCAGGAGCAAAAATATACCTACGATAAGGATCTATCCGACCAAGACTTCCGTCAAAGGCAGCAGTTGTCCGAACAGGATTATCAGCATCAACTCGGCGCCATCGATTCCCAAGGCAACTGGAATTCCCGTCTGCAGGTCGAGAAGGCCAGCCAGGATGCCTCGCTGTCCGATCAGGATTACCGGCAGAAGGCAGTTTTGGCCGATCAGGATTACCGGCAGAAGGCGGGCCTGCTGCAGATCGACAACGCGAGCAAAGAGAAGATCGCCAGCTGGAATGTGAGCCAATACGAGAAGGAGCGCGCCATGTCGGCGCTCACCTCGATGGAACAGCTCTATGCCAGCGAGTTCAGTTCGCTCGCCAATAACACCGACATGCCGGCCGAGACCCGAGACGCCTACCTCAAGCACATCGGATCGCTACGCGACAGCAGCCTGAATCTGGTTCAGCAGATGTACGGCATCCAGCTGAACTGGGCGTCGCCGGCCGTCACCACGACGGCGGTGTAAGTCATGGACGATGCACAGGGCAACATCTCCCGTCGCGGTCTGGTGGCAGCCGAGCAGGCGGGGAGGGGAGGGGATCGGGTGCTAGGGCATCTGACCCCAGGCGAACTCGTTGTGCCGAAGTCCTGCCAGACGCCTGAACTGATGGCGCTGTTCGCGAAGGTTGCCCATGCGGCCGGGCTGGATCCGAACCGCTTCATCGTCGGCTCGCCGGAGGCGTCGAAGAACCCGCGCACCGGGTTGGAGGAATTCGACGACAGCGACAACGGCGATAGCGGCCCGGGCGATACCGAGGGCGGCGGGCCGGGGGCGAACCCGGGCGGCGAGAACGCCGCTCACGGTCAAAACGAGTCAACCACGGCAGGCCGCGATGCGGCCTATGGCGGAGGCTGGGGCACTGGCGACGGCGACGGAATCAGCGGCTGGTTGTCGAGCAAAATCAGTCAGGCCTTCGCAGCGCCGACAGGTAGATCGCTGGGGGTGCTTGGCACTGCTGCTGGAGTATTTGGCGGTCCCGTCGGGTTGGCGATAGCCGCAGGTCCGGCGGCGGCGCAATTCGCCGGAGATAACATCACAGAGGGGCTTGAAAGCTTGCTTGGCCCGGCAGACGCCCCTCCCGGTACCGTCGATTACAGCTATGGCGACGCTGGCACCGGTGGCACCGGTGGCTCCCCCCAGTCCGACACCCGGGCGTTCGTGCCGGACATCCGCAAGCGCCGCGGGCTGCTGACGACGAGGACCTCATGATCCGCCCTGCAAAGTTCGCCGACATCCTGCGGCTGGCCGAGCTGGCCGTCGAGATGCACCAGCGCAGCGTCTATGCCGGCCGGGCAACGCTGGAGATCGCGCGCTTCAAGAAGCTGTGCATCCCGGCCATCCAGGCCCACGGGAAGGTCTCGTGCCTCTTCGTCGCGGAAGCCGATGGGCGGATTGAGGGCTTCATCGTCGGAGTGGTCGACCGGCTTTACGGCATCTCCACCGAGTTTTACGCCACCGATCTCTTTTTCTACGTCAGCCCGTCTGCCGATGCGCGTGCCGCCTCCGGATTGGCGGATGCCTTCCTGCGCTGGGCAGAAGGGGCGCCTGGCGTGATCGAGGTCCGGCCGGGCATCAGCGGTGCGGTGGAGGGCTGGGAGCGGGCCGGCAAGCTATGGGAACGCAAGGGATTGCGCCTGGATGGCGCCATGTATGTGCGGAGGCTCAAATGAGCGGTGTCATCAAGGGAGTGGGCAAGGTCTTCAAGCGAGTCGGGAGTGGCGCCGCCAAGATCCTGCCGGTAGCGCTCGCGGCGGGCGCCGTGATGTTTACGGCCGGCAATGCCCTTGGCGTCACCTCCAGCTGGGGTGATGCGGTCAAAAGCGTCACCGACAGCCTGGGCATGGGCAGCACGCTATCGAACGTGATCAGCGGGGCGGTCACCAATGCCGGCTATGGCGCGGTCGCCGGTGGCGCCATGGGGGCAATAGCCGGCGGCAGCATGTTGGCGGGTGCGCAGTATGGCGCGGCGGCCGGAGCCGTGCTGGGCGGCGCCAAGGGGGCTTACGACAGCTACATGGGTTCCGACGGCGCGACGGCGCCCTCGGCGACCGCCAATGGTGACACCGCCGCCTCCACCGGTGCCAGGGTGGAGACGGCACCGCCTCCCAGCGACGCGGCCCAGGGTGCTCGGAACGGCCTCCTGCGCATCAACAGCGCGAGCGCTCTGTCCGATGGGGGCGGAGATAGCGGCGGCGGTGCCGGCAGCCCCACCAATGTGCCGCGGATGTCGGCGAATGCGGCCACCGGGATGATCGAGAAAACCACCGCAGCCAGGGACGCTTTGTATGGGGGTGCTGCAAGCTCGCGCCCGGGCACCGACATCGGCGGTATCTTCGACAAGGGCGGCTGGCTGGAACGAAATCAGGGGCTGGTGGGCAACACCGTCGCGGGGCTCGGCAAGGGACTGTTGGGCGGGGACGGTGGCGCGGAAGCCATCAAGGCTCGGGCAGCGGTTGTCCGCGCCAACTACGGGGGTGCCCGCACCGGCCTTCTTACCGCCTCCAGCAACTCGCAGGCCACCGCCGGCCAGCAGCCCGGCATGACGCCTCAGCAGCGCTTCAGCGCCGCGGGCGTGCAGGGCCAATACGTCTACGATCCCGCCACCGGCCGCTATGTGCTGGTGCCGGCCACCGTTTGAGGGGAGCGACACCATGGCTGGACTTCTCTCTGGCACGCAGGGCGGACAGGGTGCGCCGATGGCCGATGGCCCGGCCGAGGAACAGGCCGAAGGCCCGGCCGGCCACAACCCGGAGGAAGAGGCTGCGGAGCGCCCGGCCGGCGCGGGCGCAGGGCAGGGCGACCAGCCCAACGTCAGTCCGGAGGAGCAGGCGGAATATGACCGCTTCATCGACATGGCGTTCCGGCTCATCTACGACGAACAGAGCTTCCCGGCAATCATGAAGCGCCTGACCGCCACGCCGGATCCGGTCGAAGGTCTGGCGGCCGTGGTGGTGATGGTGGTCTCCCGGCTGAAGGACTCGGCCCAGCAGCAGGGCGTCGAGATCAGCCCGGACGTTCTGTTCCACGGCGGCTCCGAATTGCTGGAGGATCTTGCCGATACCGCGGCGAAGGCGGGCATTCACCAGTACACCGACCAGGAACTGGAGAAGGCGCTGTACCGCGCTCTCGATCTCTACCGGGCCATGGACCAGCACAGCGGAGCGGACCAGCGGCCGTTCCAGCAGGATTGGGACGCGCTGGTGCAGGCAGACCGGCAGGGTCGGCTTGGCGATCTCGTCCCCCAGCTGGCGGGTGCTGGCGAGCAGGGTGGGGCGCAGCAGCAGGATCAGTCGCCGCCGTCGCGCGGACTGCTGCGCCAGCCGCGGGGAGGGATGTGACATGGCAGGGCTTCTGAGCGCCGTCGGCGGCGCGCTCTCTGGCTTTGGTCAGGGGCTGGCCGCGCAGGCCGAGGAGGACGGCAAAGCCAAGCGCGAGGCCCGGCTGCTGGAGCTGCAGCATGGGTACCGCGTGCAGGAAATGGGGGTGCAGAACGATTTCACATCGAAGCGCGACGCTACCCTCAACCAGTTTCAGACCGACCGGGATGTTCGGCAGAACGACTTCCAGACCCAACGCGACGAGCGGCAGCACGGCTATCGCATCGACGAGATCGGGGCGCAGGGCGCCAGCACCCAGGCGAACACCCGGCTGTCCAACGACCTTCAGTCCAAACGCGAGGAGCAGTCGCGGGCCTGGGAGCGCGAACGGCTGGGCATCACTGGCGAACAGCAGAACCAGCGCGACGAGCGCCAGCACGGCTACAAGCTGGAGGAGATCGATAAGACGGCGGATGCCAAGGCCCGCAGCAAGGACGATGGCGACCTTACGTCGGCGGACCAGCGCGAATTGAACCTCGCTAAACAGTCCAACACCGATCCATTCAACAAGCAGGTCAACTGGCTTGGCGCCTACCGGCAACTGAAGGCAAACGGCCGCACCGATCTCGCGGATCGGTTGGTGGCGAGCGAAGGCGGGGCGGTGTCCGACGCCATCCGGAAGGACGCGCAGAAGCGCGCGGAGGCGGAAGCCGCCGACCGCGCCGGCTGGTTCAGCACCGATTCCTCCGACTTCAAGGACGATGGTGGCGACCGTTCTGCCTTCATCAAGCGCCGGACCAGCGAACTCGTTCAGCAGGAGATGGGCGGCGGATCGGGGGGTTCGAGCGGGAGAAGCTCCGCGCCATCGGTGCCTTCCACTCCGTCTTCGTCCAGCGCGACGCCGGCATCGCAAGGAGAAGCCCCATCGACTGCGAAGCAGCCGGCCGGCAAGGGCACGCAGGCGGAGC
>NZ_BADK01000833.1 GCF_000333595.1 Azospirillum sp. B506 | reverse complement strand
ACGGCCCGCTGACTGCCGAACAGCTGTGCTGCTTCTATGGCGCCAAGGGCGATCATGATGCGGCGGCCGAATATGGCGAGATCGATCCGCTCGACGAAGTGCAGGCCGTCGTCTGGTTCTGCCAGAACGAGGTGATCAAGTTCGGCATCCATGTCCTGGACAGCCAGGACCCGATCTATTCCGCCTTCGCCTTCGCCCGGGACAAGGGCAGTTTCTGGGGTCGGGGCGTGCCGTCGCTGATGCGCGACACCCAATCGGCGCTCAATGCCGCATGGCGGATGATGATGGACAATGGCGGCCTGTCGACAGGTCCGCAGATCGTCATCGACCGCAATAAGGTGGAGCCGGCGGACGGCACCTGGGACCTGAAGCCCCGTAAAATCTGGTTCGCCAAGCCTGACGGCGTCAGCACCAATGGCATGCGCGCGGTCTTCGAGACCTATCCCATCGACAGCCGGCAGCCGGAGCTGCTGAACATCATCAAGCTGGCGCAGGAGTTCATCGACGACGAAGTGTCGCTGCCCCTGATCGCGCAGGGTGAGGCTGGCGCCCACCAGACACAGACGGCCAATGGCATGGCGATGCTGCAGAACGCCTCCAACGTCATCTTCCGCGACGCGGTGAAGGACTGGGACGACGAGGTGACCGTCCCCAACATCCGGCGCCTCTACGACTGGAACATGCAGTTCAACCCGAAGGAGACCATCAAGGGCGACTTCGAGGTCGACGCCCGCGGCACCTCCGTCCTGCTGGTCCGCGAGGCGCAGGCGCAGAACCTCATGACCATGTGCATGCAGTTCACCGGGCATCCGGTGCTCGGGCCGATCACGAAGGCACCGCAGCTGTACCGCAAGACCGTCCAGGCTCACATGATCTCCGCCGACGAGATCGTAATGACCGACGAGGAGATCGCCCAGGCGCAGCAGGCTCAACAGCAGGCGCAGCAGGGCCAAGGGCAGGACGATCCGCGTGTCGCCATCGAGATGGAAAAGCTCAAGGCGGCGATGCAGAAGGCCCAGTTGGACGCCGAGACAAAAATCCAGGTCGCTCAGATCAACCGGGAAACCGAACTCGCCAAGCTGGCCGCTTCGCAAAACCTCACCATCGAGCAGATGCGGACGAAGCTCCAGATGCAGGCTGCCGATCAGGATCACAAGGAGCGCATCTTCGCCGCCGAGGTCGGCTTCAAGGACCGGCAGGCGGCGAAGGAGCAGGCGGCCATGGTGCCTCCCCATCCTGCCGCGCTACCCACGCCGCATCCGGCGTCCATGCCCGCCGGCACGAGGTTCGCGCCATGACCGCCATCGACCGCCATTCCGCCACATGGGCGGCCATTACCGCCTGGGCGGAGCAGGAGCGAGCCGCCATCCGCGCCGAGATCGACAGCCCGACCACGCCGCATGACCGCACCCAGGTGCTGCGCGGCCGGCTGATCGCCATCACAGAACTTCTCGCCCTCACCGAGGAGCGCCCCGTCATTGCCATCGAAACGGAGACCTACGGGACATGACCACCGCACCGACCGACGGGCAGACCGCCACCGAGCCGGGCGCCACCACGGGCGCGGAGGAAGCCAGCTTCGAGCAAGCCTTCGCGGAATTCGCCGGCACCACGGACACCGCGGCGGATGTTGGCGCAGTTGCCCAACAAGAGCTGTCCGCCACGACCGACGCCGTTTCGACCGATGGCGGGCAGCAGCCCGGCGCCACCGCCGGAGCCAGCGGAACCGAAAGGGGTGAGACAACCCAAGCGACGCAACCCCAAGGGGGTGGACAAGTCGCGACCGACGACATATGGTCTACCGCAAGCGAGCAGCAGCGGGCCGCCTATCAGGCCGCCCAGCAGCAGTTGCAGAGACTGGATCACGATAGCCGCTCCAATCGGGGCCGCGTCTCCGTCCTGCAAAAAGAAAATGACACCCTCAAGAAGCAGTTGGCCGCCTTCACCAAGGCCGCCGGTTCGACGGGCCAGGACCAGGACGCCACCGATGCCGACATCCGCCGGCTTCAGGAGGAATACCCCGAGGTCGCACGCCCAGTCCTGGCAAAGCTTTCGTCGTTGCAGACGCAGCTCTCCCAAGCACTGACGCGCCTCGACCAGCGGGATTCTACGGAAGCCCACGCACAACGCGAGCAGGCCCTCGACCGCGAGGAACAGGCCCTGACGCAGATGCACCCGGACTGGATGCAGGTGACCGGCAACCCAGCGTTCGGCAAGTGGCTGGAAACCCAGCCCCGCTACGTGGTGGAAGCCATCCAGCGCAATGGAGAGGCCATTCAGGATGCGGCCGAAGCCGGTGACATCATCACCCGCTTCAAGGCGCACCAGGGGATGGGGGCGGCAACGGCGGCACCGTCCGCATCCGGCGCTACGGCGACGGGTGCACCCGCGAACCTCGCGGCCCGCCGGCAACGCCAGCTGGAGTCAGGGGCTGCGGTCACCAGCCGAGGCGCAGGCCCGGCCGGCGGCCCGCCCGACGACTACGATGCTGCATTCGCGTATTACGCCGCAAAGGGCCGCTAACCTGAGGGCAGTGCCCAATGGCCACCGGTCAGACCACCTACGGCGACATCAACCAGCGCACCGCCGCCTGGGCCGCCAGTGAGATGCTTCGACATGCCGAACCCGTTCTGGTGCTCCAGAAGTTCGGCATGTCGAAGCCGATGCCGAAGAACAAGGCCGACACGGTCAAGTTCCGCCGGCCGATTCCGTTCCCCGCCGCCACCACGCCGCTCGTCGAAGGCGTCACCCCCTCCGCTCAGAAGATGAGCTACGAGGACGTGACCGCGACCCTGAAGCAGTACGGCAAGCCCATCGAGATCACCGACGTGGTCGACGATCTTGCCGAGGATCCGGTGTTGAAGGATGCCTCCATGCTCGCTGGCGAGCAGGCGGCCCTGACCACCGAAATGGTGACCTATGGCACCCTGAAGGCTGGCACCAGCGTCTTCTATGCCAACGGCGCCAGCCGTTCGTCGGTCAACACGCCGATCAGCTTGAGCAAGCAGAGGGCGGTTACCCGATTCCTGAAGGCTCAGAAGGGGATGAAGATCACATCCATCCTCGACGGCTCGCCGAACTACGGCACCAAACCCATCGAGGCCAGCTACATCGCCGTCGCACATACCGACCTTGAATCCGATATCCGCGGCATGGCCGGCTTCACGCCCGTCGCCGAATACGGAAGCCGCAAGCCGGTGTGCCCCGAGGAAATCGGCTCCGTCGAGGATGTGCGCTACGTCCTGTCGCCGGAGCTGAGCGCCATCACCGATGCCGGCGCTGCCTACAACGGATCCGGCACGGCCATGGTCAGCACCAGCGGCACCAGTGCCGACGTCTATCCGGTCCTGTATTTCGCCAAGGAGGCCCTTCGCACCGTGCCTCTAAAGGGAGCCGGCCGCATTACGCGGATGTTGCTGAACCCCGGCAAGCCGGACAAGTCCGACCCGCTGGGGCAGCGCGGCTACGTCAGTTGGAAGACGTACTTCACGGCCGTGATCCTGAACCAGAACTGGATGTCGCGCATGGAGGTGGCGGTCACCGCCCTCTAAGCGAACGGCCCTGCGCGGGCCGGCGCTTCCGGCCCGCCTCACTTCCCTGACGAAGGACAGCCCTCATGGCCAGCAACTTCCGATCCGGCACCGTCAGCGGCACCGGCGCCGCCATCAACATCAGCCTGGGCTGGCAGCCCGATTACGTGAAGCTCATCAACATCGCCGACGCCGGCAACCTCGATCCGATGATGGAGTGGACCAGCGACATGCCGGCCGCCGCGGGCATCAAGTACCTGCGCATCGCCGACAATGCCACCACGGCGAACAAGAGCCACGCCTACGTCACCACCAATGGCGTCAGCGTCTATGCCGGCTCCACCACGGCCGGCGAGGGCTTCACCATCGGCGCCGATGCCGACATCAACGCGTCGGGCGAGAAGATCGTCTGGATCGCGATGCGCAACCAGCGTGGCTGACGGGCTGCGGGCCGCTCCGGCGGCCTGGCCCCATGAACAGGACTTCCGCCCATGGCCAGCAACCGCACCGCCGCCCTCCAGCTGATCGGTAAAATCCGCGAAGGCCGCGCGCTCGACACCCTGCTGCGGCAGGTGCACAGCGCCCCGGCCGTCGTCGCGTTGACCGACAGCACCGGCGGCTCCGCCAACAACACGCTTCAGGCGGTCGGCGCCACCAACGGCAGCGATCAGAGCGCCGCGATCAACAACAACTTCGCCGACATCTCCGCAAAGGTGAACGAGCTGATCGCCGCCTTCAAGACCGCCGGCCTGCTGCCCTGACCCACCAGCCTGACCCGAGGATTTTCCCGATGCCCCAGGACGTCACCGTCAAGATCGCCGATGCCACTGTCGACCAGCTCCGCTGGTTTGCTACCACCGTGCTGGGCATCGACCTCGGCCCGAACCCCAACATCCGGATTGAGACCCTGCGCGCCAAGATCGCGTCGGCCGGCTATCAGCGCGACGACATCACGGTGCTGGACTCCGTCGGAGCCACGGCGCCCGTCGCCGCTGCGACCGCCGAGACCCCGGCTCATGCCGTCGATCCCGGCAGCTACCAGCGCGGCCCCAAGGCGACGATCATGATCGACCGGCAGGAGGGCCCCGGCGGCGACCGTGCCGTGTTCGTCGCCGTCAACGGCAAGTCGATGTTGATCCCGCGCGCCCAAACCTGCGAGGTCGGCCTGCCCTATGTCGAGGTTCTGGCGCACGCGACTCAGACCCTCTACGACATGGACGAGGAGGGCAATATCAGCTCGCGCGACGTGCCGCTCTACCCCATGCGCATCCTCTCCATGCCGGCGGCGGCCTGATCGGGGCGCCCGGCGATGCCCACCTTCCTCGAACTCTGCCAGGCCGTGGCCCGCGACAGCGGCACCGTCTCCGGTGCCCAGCCCGTCAGCGTGACCGGACAGTCCGGCCGGCTGGCGAAGATCGTCCAGTTCACCGCCGAGGCCTGGACGGACATCCAGAACAGCCGCAGCGCCTGGGCCTGGATGCGCAAGGAGTTCGAGGTGGCCACCATCGCCGGCACCGCCGAATACACCGCCGCCGCCTGGAACATCTCAGACCTCGCGGCCTGGATCATCGAGAACGGCTCAGTCACCCTCTACGACCAGGCCATCGGGTCGGCTGATGAGCGCGAGATCACGCCCATCAGCTGGGACCGCTACCGCGTGATCTACGGACGTGGCGCGCAGGTCCAGCAGCGCCCGGTCGCCTGCGCCATCAAGCCGGCCAACGGCGCCCTCCTTCTCGGACCAGCGCCGGACAGCGTCTATGTCGTGCGGGGCGAATACCGCGCCGCACCTCAACTGCTGGCCAGCAACACGGACGTGCCGGCCATGCCGGTTCGGTTCCACGATGCCATCAAATGGCGCGCCCTCCAACTGCTGTCCGAGCACGACGAGGCGCCCACCGCCATTGCGACCGCCGCCGCGAACTATCGGCGCGTGCTGGGCGAGTTGGAGCGCGACCAGCTTCCGCAGATCGCCATCGCCGGGGGAGCGCTCGCATGAGCCAGCAAACCGGCCACTATCCCACCGTCGGCGGCATGGACCTTGTCACCCCCGCCATCCAGCGCAACCCCGGCGCTGCGCTGGGTGGAGTGAACTACGAGCCGCGCAAGGAGGGCTATACCCGCATCGCCGGCTATGAGCGCGTCGACGGCCGGCTGCTGCCGTCGGCTGCATCCTATTGGGTGCTGCCCTTCCAGGCAGGAACGGCCGCGATCACTCAGGGCGACACCGTCACCGGCGGCACTTCGGGCGCCAGTGGCCAAGCGCTGATCGACGCCTCGCCGCGCCAGCCGCGGGTGCTGACCCTGACCACCCGCGCCGGGAGCGCACTTGCCGCCGACATGGGCAGCCTGACCATCACAGCGGTGCTCGACCAGGGCGGCAGCTATGAGGATGGGACCGCCCGCGGCTATGTGGTGCTGACCTCGGTCGCCGGTGACTTTGCGGATGGCGAGGCGCTCAAGGTCGGCGGCGTTACCCGGGCCACGGCGGCCGATGGCGCGACCGAGCGCGGGGCCTCCAACGATAGCGACGATCAGGCATGGCTGCGCGCCGCCATCGAACTGCAGCGCGCCAAGATCGGCGCTGTTCCCGGCTCCGGCCCGATCCGCGGCGTGTGGGGCTATGCGGGCGCCCTCTACGCCTTCCGCGACAACGCGGGAGGCACCGCCTGCATCATGCACAAGGCGACGGCCGGCGGGTGGGTGGCGCAGGCGCTGGGCCACCGGGTGAAGTTTACCGCCGGCACCGGTGAGATCGCCGAGGGCCAGACGGTTACCGGCGGCACCTCGGGTGTCAACGGCGTGGTGACACGGGTGGTGGTGCGAGAGGGTGATTGGACCGCCGGAAACGAGGCGAAGGGGCAGTTGATCTTCGCCGCCATCTCGGGCGCCTTCGTCAGCGGAGAGGCGCTGAAGGTGGGTGGCGTCACCAAGGCGACGGCCGATGGCGCCTCCTCCGCCATCACCCAGTTGCCGGGCGGACGCTACGAGTTTGCCAACTACAATTTCACGGGGCTGGCGGGCGCCGACCGGATGTATGGTTGCGATGGCGTGAACCCGGCCTTTGAATGGGACGGTGCTATCTTCGTGCCGATCCTGACCGGCATGGCGACCGACAGGCCGCGCCACATCGCCGCCCATTCCAACTACCTGTTCCTGAGCTTCGATGCCTCGCTCCAATTCTCAGGGCTTGGCGATCCTTATGCATGGTCGGTGCTGACTGGTGCGGGCGAGTTGTCGATCGGTCAGACCATCACCGCCATGATCCCCGGCTATGCCGGCACCATGCCGATCTGGGGGCGCAACCGCATCGCCGTGCTCTACGGCACCGTGTTCTCTGGCTCCCAGGCCGATGGCGACCTGAAGGTGATCACCGAGGAAGCCGGCGGCATCGAATGGTCCGTACAGGCCATGGCCCAGCCCATCTGGCTGGACGATCGCGGCGTCCGCAACCTCGCATCGGTGCAGGAGTTCGGCGACTTCCAGGCAGGCACCCTGTCGCGCCTGATCAAGCCATATCTCGACGCCAAACGGAAAGCCGGCGTCACCGTGGTGGCCAGCCTGCGGGTGCGTGACCTCAACCAGTGGCGGCTCTTCTGGTCGGACGGCACCGGGCTGGTGATGGACCTGTCCAGCGACGGTCCAGCCTTCATGCCGCTCGACCTCGGCAGGGTTGTGCGCTGCGCTGTCTCGGTCGAGGGCGCCGACGGATCCGAGCAGCTCTATTTCGGCTCGGACGACGGCCATGTGTTCCGGCTCGACAGCGGGACCAGCTGCGACGGCCAGCCCCTGGCCGGCTATGTGCGCCTTGCCTTCAATCACCTCGGCACACCGACGCTGAACAAGCGCTTCCACAAGGCGACCGTCGAGGTGACGGCGGCGCCGAATACAACGCTCTATGCCTCCGCCGATTTCGACTATGGCGCCCCGGAACTGCCGTCGGTCGCGGAGCAGAGCTTCGACGTATCCGGTAGGGGTGGCTTCTGGGACGAGGCGGCCTGGAACGAGTTCTATTGGTCCTCGCCCGTCGAGGGCGTTGCCGAAGCATACATCGACGGCAGTGGCGTCAGCATCTCACTCGCCATCGGAACCGAGGCGACGTACGAGGATCCCCACACCATCCATGGCCTGACGCTCCACCATTCCGCGCGAGGGCTACGGCGATGACGAATCCCTATTTCAACCACGACAACCCGGAATCCAAGCGAACGCTGGCCCGTGCAGAATCAATCAATGCCGCCTTCGAGGCGGTGGCGGCCGGGTTTGATCTGCTGCCGGACGATTTGGCGATGAAGCAGGGCCGGGTGACCTGGGCCATCGCGACGGGCGGTCCGGTCGTCTATGTGGTGACGCTGCCCTTTGACCCGCCGAGCTATGCTTCCGGGCTGAGTTTCCGTTTCAAGGTGCCGGTAGCGAACAACGGACCCTGTGCCATCAACGTCACGGGACCGACGGGCCTGCTGGGGACAAAGGCGCTCAAGCGGTTCAATGGCACCGACACGCTGCCCAACGATCTGGTCACAGGTTCGGTCGCTGACGTCTCCTATGATGGCTCGAAATTCGTGTTGGTCGGGCAGCACGGCGCAACCGAGACTGTCTCTGCTACGAATGCCGCCACATCCACGGCTCAAGCGATCATCGCCACCAACAAGGCGACCGAAGCCCAGGGATATGCATCTTCCGCCGGTAACAGCGCCACCGCAGCCCTGGGATACGCCAATGCGGCGGGAGCTGCGGCCGCTGGCGTGAACATGCCGACCGTCGGGGCGGCCGATGCAGGCAAGGGGATCGAGGTCAAACCGGACGGCTCGGGCTGGCGGTTGGCATCCTTCCTCAAATCCATCGGTGGCACGCTGACCGGGTGGTTGCAGACATACGCCGGGACCGATTCCACCAATCTCGGCTTGCGGATTGGTGAGGCGACCAGCGGCTTCTATCGTTCCGCCCTTGGTGTGATCGGCTTCGTGGTCAATGGCATCGAGGTATTCCGCACCGCGGCCAACGGCACCCTTACCTTCCGCACACCGGTGGTGCCCAGGGTGGTGACGGTACCGTGGGCCGCAACCATCGCTTTGGACCTGACCGTCGGCAACAAATTCAAGGTAACACTGGGCGGAGGAACGACCTTCGGACCTCCCACCCTGACCGATGACATGGAGGGGATGGAGTTCACCATCATCCCGATGCAGGACGCGACCGGGAACCGTGCGGTCGCGTTCGATAGCCTCTTCCGTTTTCCCGCCGGCGTGGCACCCATCCCCAGCGCGGCCGCAGGCAAGCGGGACCGGGCGATCTGCGAGGTGGTCAAGACTGCCGCGGGAACGCTAGCCATCGACGCAGTCTACGTGAAGGGGTTCTGAGGATGGATTGGCTTCGCCGCCCCTCAGGCCTGCTGGTTCCGCCGGAGCCGCGCATCCATCGCGCGCCCTACTGCGACTTGTTCGGTGGCGGCATGATGGCGGCCGCCAACCAGCTCCCGGCCAACGTCAGCAGTCAAGCGGGAACACTGCAGAACTTCACGATCGTCACGCCTTGCGTCATGGAGGCGAAAGGCTGGGGCGCCGGTGGCGGGAAGTTCGACCCGTTCCATCCGTCCTCTCCGCGCGGTGGCGGCGGGGCCTATGGGCGCGGGTTGTTCCTCCTCAACCCTGGCGATGTGATCACCCATAGCTCGGGAGGTCCTGGGCTGCCCGGAGTTGGAGAGAACCTTCCAACTCCCGGTACCAGCGGCTCTGGTTTGCGCAACGGCGGCAACGGTGAGGGGCCTGGGGGCGGCGCCACCGAGATCTGGATAAATGGCGTCCCGGTGATGGTGGTGGGGGCAGGTGGTGGGGCGGCAGGCACCTCCGGCGGCCCTGGAGGCGACGCCAACGGTGTGAATGGCATAGATGCCGATGGTAGCACTGGCGGTCGCGGTGCCTCGCCTACCGCTCCAGGCGCGGGCGG
>NZ_BADK01000834.1 GCF_000333595.1 Azospirillum sp. B506 | reverse complement strand
GGATGCCGCTCGGCTGGAGAAATGGGGCAGGAGAAATACGTCGGCACCACCCGCCGTTCCGGTCGCCGTGATGTCTGGACCGGCAAGATCGCTGTCGATGAGAAGGCGATTTTGGCGCCTCTGGAATGGCGGTCTCCACGCCGTGTCTTCGTCAACAGCATGTCCGACCTGTTCCACGAGGCAGTGCCAGAAGAGGCGATCCGGCGTATCTGGTACACGATGGCTCGCACGCGGCGCCACACCTATCAGATCTTGACCAAGCGGCCGGAGCGGATGGCCGAGCTTTCGAGAACTCTTCCGCTCCTGCCGAACGTCTGGCTCGGCACCAGCGTGGAGAGCGCCGATTATGAATTCCGCCTGGATCATCTGCGCGAGACAGCGGCGGCAGTGCGGTTTGTCTCTTTCGAGCCGCTGATCGGCGCGATCCCGTCCCCCAACCTCGAAGGCGTTCATTGGGCAATCGTTGGTGGCGAGTCCGGGCCGGGCGCGCGTCCGATGGCTCAGGCTTGGGTCGACGATCTCCTCGACGCCTGCCATGACCAGGGCGTCGCGTTCTTCTTCAAGCAATGGGGCGGCACCAACAAGAAGGCGGCTGGACGCGAGTTGCGTGGCCGCACCTGGGATGAATACCCTGAGGCCAGAGCCTCTCTTTAAGCCGCGCAGCAACAGCCCGCCCGCCGCCCGGCCGGCGGGCTTTCTTGTGCCTACACGAACTCCAGCAGCTTCCGCCGATTGATCACCATCGGATGGCCGGCCTGCACCGCGCCGACTTTCCGAAACGCGATGATGTGCGGCTGTAGCGCCGAGCGGTGCGTGCCCAACATCTCGGCCATATCCTGCTGCGTCGCGGGCACGGCACCGGTCAGCGGATCGGCGAGCCGCAGCAGCAGCCGCGCCAGCCGGTGGCGCAGATCGCGCAAGAGCGCTTCTTCTGTCTCGGCCATCCTCACAGCCTGGTCGGCGAGATACATCGCGACGCCACGCCAGCTCTCGGGCTGACGGTCCAGGGCATCCAGTAGCGCTTCTCGGCCGATCCACAGCGTGATCGTGTCGGTTTCAGCGACGGCAGTCGCAGTTCTGGGGCCGCCGCGCAACGCGCCGAATACACCCAGAGGCTGGGGGCGCTCAAGCGATGCGAGGCGCAGCATCTTCGCCCCGTGGGCCTGATAGACAGTGACGAGACCGGTCACGATGACATGGACGCCGCAGCTTGGGTCACCCTTCCGGACAATGGTCTCGCGTGCGGCGTATTGACGCTGTTCCAACGCCTCCAAGACGGCGAAGAGGGCTTTACCGGAAATCTCCGAAAAAAGCGGGCACTCAGTTATGGTTTGAAATTGCTCTTCAGTCGCCATGCCTCACAATGATGACGGACTTGTAACCTCTCCATGTCGCGGATGGTTACAATTTCTTTCCTGCGCGTGACCACTTTTGAACACGCTTTCGTTTCCGCCATCCCCTCCTTCCCCCTTAACATTCATGTGTATGGATGGCGGCAACAATTGGAGTATCCCCGTATGCAATCCGGCGGAAAGTCTTCACCAGCAAGCGGCTTGTCCGAACAGATACGGGAGGAAGGTTGCCCGTGGGGCAATCTTGCCGGGGTGTTCCTATGCTGGAAAGTGGAGCCGCATCAGCGGCGGACAGGAACACCACGGCACGCGGTGCGCGAACTCTTTTGAGAAACTCGCGGCGTGGGCTGTTGTGAGAATGTTCCTATTATGTTCTCATTTTTGGGTGCCAGATGACGGCGGTGGGGCGCGACGTGGAACTTTCAGAGGATGAGCGGAGGCTGCTAAACGCCTTCCGAAAGCTGCCCCCGAAGGCGGCGGCTTCGATTTTGGCCGCCGCTATTCGGCGTCATCAATTGCAATACCAGCCCTCTCCGCCTCACGAAGCACCTGCTGCCAAATCCAATTCTTTTCCTCATCAGGAAGCGCACGGTAAATCGTAATCAGGAGGCGCTCGTCCTTGGTGATCTGCGGTTCTTCTGCTGAGACTTCCGTCGCCTGCCCAGTCGGTGGGCTACCGGGTTCTTCAGAGAGACCAAGCAGATATTCGCTACTGCATTCCAGCGCGACTGCAAGGCCGGCAATGTTTTTTGAGTTCGGAACGCTCTTCTTGCGCTTAAGATCACGTATATAGCCACGGTTCCGCCCAGCCCGTTTGCTGGCGGCCTCTTCGGTCTGCCCGGTAGCAATTAGCCGCCGCTCGATGCGGTCGAAGAACGTAATCGACATATGCGGGATACTGCCCGCGTCTTCCCGCCCCGTGAACGCGGGAAAGAATGCGGGAAAGCGCGCTTGACCATGCGGGAAATTTCCCGCATTGTCTCGATCATGGATTACAGAACTCAGCTCTCCACGCTCGCTGCTCAGTACGCTTCCGCGATGGGGGTGTCTGAGGCCCGCGTTGCGACCCGCGCGATGAACGACGGATCGTTCTTCAAGCGCATAAGCTCCGGCGGCTCCTGCTCGGTCGATGTCTATCTGCGCCTCAAGCAGTGGTTCGCCGATCATTGGCCCCCCGATCTGGAATGGCCGGTTGGCGTTGATCGCCCCGACGTCCTCCCCAACACCACAGCTGTGGAAGCCGGGAGGGCACGGACCGGGCGCCGCAAGCCCACCGTCCACCCCGAAGGGCGAGCTGCCTGATGCGCAACGCACCCCGCCTTTGCCCTGCCGCGGCCATCGACGCTGCGCTTGGCGCGATCGCCGAGGAGTTCGCCGTGATTACCGAGAAGCCATCCGACCTCCGTCACCGCTGCGTCTTCATCGTCATGCGGTCGCAGTGGCCATACGACAGGCCCGATAACTTCTTGCTGGTCGCGGCCGAAAGCGTCCGGGCCGCCATCGAGACCGACCCGGACCTGCTGCCGCTGCTGGAAGCCTATGCCGGCCACCTCTCCACGGACATCCTCGTGGATTGGGGGCGCCAGACGCTGTCCTACATCCGCGACGGCGTCATTCCTTCGGCGGAATCTCAAGATGCTTGAGACATGCCCGATACTGAGCCACGGCGTAGGCCGCGTCCTCATCCCGGATGACAGCATCCTTTCGACCGTCCGGACCCCGCTGTCTGCTCGACAGGATTCCGGCGGCAAGAACTGCTGCGATTTGCTTGTTTTCGTCCATTCGAAACGCTCCATGGGTTGTGTGGCAACTCCCATGGTATGCGCGGCGCGAGCGGCTGTCATGGCCGCCCGCGCCAACCTCATCGGGCGGAGGGCCGCCTGATGCGCGATCTCGCCCAAGCCCTGGTCCTCACCCACGCGCTTCTGCTGCTCGCCATGGCGTCGGTGGCTGTCGGCGCCTGGGCGGCGCTGTTCCTGGCCGTGCCGTCGATCGGCTGCGCGGCCTTCCTGACCTACGTCGCCGCGCTCGACGCTACGGCCGAACCCTGACCCCCAGACACACGAAAGCCGGCTGCAGATCCCCACCCGCGCCGGCTCCCGTAATCGCAATGAGGAACCGAGATGCTCAATTCCTTGCACCAGAACTACATCAGCCTCGGCTCGGCCGTCTACATCCCGGATGGCGTGATCCATACTCCCAAATCGATCAACCTTCCCCTTACCGCGGCGATGTTCCGTCCGTCGTATATCGCGGCCATCGCTCCGCCTGCGGCCGGTACATGCCGCCTTGCCAAGCTTTCTGCTCGGCGCCGGGACGTGGCGATCCTGGCGGCGAGGGGCCTGTCCAATAAGCAGATCGGCCGCGAGCTGGGAATCACCGAGGGCACGGTGAAGGTCCACCTGACCGCGGCCATGAAGGATCTGGGCGCGGAGCGCCGATATGACCTCCCCGGGCTCCTGATGACCGAACGCCCCATCACCAGCACCAGGGGTGTCCACCTGACGCCGCGCCAGAACGAGGTGCTGGCGCTGATCGCCGAAGGGCAGCGCAGCGGTGTGATCGCCGCACGGTTGGGGGTCGGCCCCGGAACCGTGAAGCAGCACATCACCGCGATCCTGCGCGCCCTGAAAGTCGCCAACCGGGCCGGTGCCGTAACTTGGTGGCTCCAGCACGGCGAAGGGCGGCACTGGCGGTCGATGCAGACCGCGAAGGCGGAGGGCTAAGCCATGCGCCATCCCTCACGCCTTCCCATCATGCATCAAGGCACACAGTGGGCGACTGCCGAATTCGCGCGCTTCAATGTCGACGGCGACTGCCCGGCAATGGGCCGCCATGTCGGGGCGACCAACGTCGTCCCATTCCGCCGCCTCTCTCCGCATCCATTCCGCGCGCTCCAGACCACCGACCGGGCACCTTTGGTCTGGCTCGCGCCGCTGCTGGGCTGGGCCCGTCGTGGCGAGCGCCGGCACGCCTGGGTCTGCGTCGCCGGGGCGGCGGTGCTGTTCGGCATCGTGGTGCGGGCATAGCATCATGGACCACATCTTGCCCGCATGGCGTGTGGCCGCAACCGACGCGGCCCTACGAAAAGTGCAGTCACAGCATGGAGCCGGCGCCCGGTTCGGAGAGTGGCTGCTGCGCACCTATGCCTTTCAGGACGGCCAGCCGACGGATCTGAAGTCGGCAGAAGCCCGCATTGCGGAAGATTGGGGCGTGTCGGACCACACCGCCTGGCGGTGGCGCAGCGGCCATCTTCCGCCGATGCCGACCCTTGAGGAGATGCATGCACGCTGGGGCATGCCCTTCGTCGCTTTCCTCTTCGATGCGGACGCGACGGCGGAACAGCGCGACACGCTCTGGCGCCTGCGCGAGCTGGAAGGGCAGACCGGCGGCGTGCCGGCCATCCGGGAGCGCGAACGGCAGGGCCTGCGCGACGCGCTGCGCCGGCTGGGTGCCGAGCAGCCGTCCCGCTCGGCCGCCACGCTGCTCGCCGATCTGGTGCGCGCCGAGGCGCGGAAGACCTTCGGCGGTCGGTTTCGGTTGCTGGTGGGGAGGGCGTTGGCATGAGCTGCGCCTGCTCCGCGACCCTGGTGTTCGACCCGATGCTGGTCGCCCTTGCCGATGTGGCCGACCGACCGGGCATGCCTCAGGCTTCGGCGGGAAAGCTGCATCCTGCTGCTGCGCCGCTTCCGGTCAGGAAGAAGGCACGCATCGTTGCGCCGGCTCCGAAGAGCCTCCCTGCACCGGTGGAGATCATTGTCGCTCCGCCGGCCAAGCCGCGCGCCGCCATCATCGTCGACCAGCAGCAGAAGCGTCTAGCCGCCGAGAAGGGCGGCGATGGCCGGCCAATGCGGCCCTATGCCATCCGCCCCGGCTTCATCGCCGCCCCGGCGAAGACCTGCCAGTGGATCGAGGGTCTGCCGACACCGGACGATTCCTGCAAGTGCCTCGCCCCGTCCGTGCCGGGCCTCTCGTACTGCCCCACCCATGCTCAGCGCGCCTACCGCGTCCTGCCGCGAGGCGTGGCCGCTGCCTTCCCCTTCATTTCCCCCACCCCGTAAGGAGCGCCCGACGTGGCCCGCAAAGCGAAAGACAACCCCACCAATCTGTCGGAGACCGATGTCGCCGAATCCCTGCGGCTCGCGTCCACACAGTTGGTCGAAGCACAGGATGCCCTTGAAGCCGCCCGCGAGCCGGTCCGCGGCGCCAAGGCGGTGGTGAAGGCTGCCGGCATCGACTTCGACATCTTCAAGCTCTGTCATGGCATCCGCCATCTCGATGATGACGATGCTCGGCAGAAGCGGATCCGGAAGCTTCAAGTCGCCATCGCCGCCCTGCTGAGCGACAAGGTGCAGCTGGACCTGTTCGGTTTCATGGTCGCCCAGGTAAAGCCGGCGGTGAAGGAGGCCCTGAAGCAGGCGAGCGACACCCTCCAGCGTGAAGAGCCGGAGGAGAGCAAGGAATCGCAGGATCAGGAGATTCCCTTCGAGGTGGAGCCGCCGTCGGTGCCGGAGCCGGGAGCGGTGGAAGAGGATATCCCCGCCCTGATGGCGGCGGAGGAGATGCCGGAGAACGCCGGCTTCATCGCCAACAACGGGCTTTCCGCCGGTCGCCTGGGTCATGGCCCCGAGATGAACCCGCATCCGGAGGACAGCGTCGAGGCGAAGCTGTGGGAGCAGGGCAGGGCGCGCGGCGAAGTGCTGGGGCCGGAGGCCGGTCAGTCGGAAGATCAGGGCGACGAGCAGCCGGCCGGCGCCGAAGTCACCGACATCGCGATCGCCAAGCGTGGCAAGGTCAGCGGCGCCGAGAAGATGGCGGCCTACTTCGCCGGCTTCGATGCTGCCGCCCGGGATTCGTTCACCGAAGACTGCCCGCATGACCGCGGCGCGCTGAAGACGCAGTGGCTGCTGGGTCTGAAGGATGCCAAGGAGGGAAAAGCGCCCCGGTTTGTGCGGCCGGCGGCCGAACAGGTCGAGCGGGAGGAAGCCGCGCAGGAGGAGGTGCTGCTCGGCAACGATCAGCAGGCCGAGGACGAGCCAGCTGGCCGTGTCGAGGTCTGGGAGATCGAAGGGAAATTCACCCTCTATGATCTGGAGACGAACAGCCCACTGATGGACGTCAGCAGCCCGAAGACCGGCGAGGCCTGGGCCAACCAGATCAACACCTACTTCGCCGGCCGCCTGGAGGAGGTGACCCGCGACGAACTGATCGACGCCGCCAAGACGCTGGCCCGCGGCCGGCTCCTGACGGCCCCGACGTCGGCCCCGTCTTACGACGTCCGCACGGCGGTCTGATCGCCATGGCCGGCCCGCAACCCACATGGCAGCGCGGCGACCTCCTGGCCCGGTTCACCATTCCCGGTGAACCGGCGGCCAAGGGGAACAGCCGTGAGATCGTGAAGATTGGCGGACAGCCCCGCCTGCGGAAGGGCGACAAGGCTCTGGACTTCGAGGCCATCGCCGGCATGCATGTGGCCAAGCTGCCGGAGCCCTACGAGGGCGACGTCGCCGTCCACGTCCGCGTCTTCTACGCCTCGCACCGGCCCGATCTCGACGCCAGCCTCGTCTATGACGCCCTCCAGACCCGCCGCGTGAAGGTCGGCGCCGGCTTCATCCTGGAACCCCGCCTGATCGCCAACGACCGGCAGGTGCGACTGAAGATCGAGGAGGGCTTTGTCGACAAGGACCGGCCGCGCGTCGAGGTCGCCGTTTACAAGGCGTCGCAGAAGCTAGTCGGGGGTGCGGCATGAAGCACGTCCCCCTCCAGCTCCGCCCCTATCAGCGCAAGAACGCCGACGAGATCCTGGCCTGCCTGGAGCGCGGCGTCTGCGGCGTGCTCTATGTCCTGCCCACCGCGGGCGGCAAGACCGTCGTCGTGGTCGGCGGCGTCATCCGCACCGTGGTGGATCACGGCTGGCCGACCGTCTTCCTCGTCCATCGCCGAGAGCTGCTGCAGCAGTCGCTGCGCCAGCTGGCCGCCGTCGGCATCGACGCCGCCATCGTCGACCCGGACCACGATCCCGATCCGACCGCCCTGGTCCATGTCTGCTCGATCGATACCCTGAAGGCGCGCAAGGGCCGGTTGGCCGACTGGCTGCGCACCATCCGCCTGGTCGTGGTCGACGAGGCGCACCACACCGTTGCGCCGGGCTGGCAGGCCCTGCTGGAGGCGATGCCGCAGGCCCAGCGCCTCGGCGTCACCGCCACCCCTTTCCGCGGCGACGGCAAGCCGCTCGGCGACCTGTTCGAGGTGGTGGTCCGGGGGCCGTCGGTCGCCGAGCTGACGGCCGCTGGCTTTCTGTGCCCGGCCGAGGTTTGGTCGCCGTACAGCCCGGACCTGTCGGGCGTGAAGGTCAGCCGCGGCGACTTCTCCGCCGGAGACCTCGACCGGGTCATGAACAACGACAAAATCACCAAGCTGGCGATCAACGCCTACAGCGCCCGCATGCCGCTGGAGCCGGCCATCGCCTTCTGTTCCTCCATCGACCATGCCCGGCGTGTCGCAGAGCTGTTCAGCGCCGCCGGCTATCTGTCGCTGTCGGTTGACGGCGACATGGACCCGACTGAGCGCGACGCCGCCATCAGTGGGCTCGCCGCCGGCCGCATCCAGGTGCTGACCAGCTGCATGATCATCTCGGAGGGGACCGATATCCCGGTCGTCGCCGGGGCGATCTTCCTTCGTCCGACCAAATCGGCCCAACTCTACATGCAGCAAAGCGGCCGGGTGCTGCGCATCAACCCCGGCAAGAAGCGCGCCTGCATCATCGACCTCGCCGACAACGTGAAGCTCCACGGTATGCCGGAGGCCGACCGCACATGGTCACTCCAGCATGGTCTGATCCCCAACCAGCACCGGACGGTGCGCTGTCCGGAATGCCATCGCCGCTTCGCGCCGGCGCCGTGCTGCCCGGGCTGCCGCCGGACCTTCCAGGCGCCCAGCGTTCCGACCGTGGTGCGCAGCCTCGACCAGCTGACCGACAGTGCCATGCGTGCGTGGCCCACACAGGAGTTGGAGAACATGGCGCGCACTGAAGCGGATCTGAAGCGCATCGCGCGGGTGAAGGACTTTGCGCCCGGCTGGCTCTTTCACGCCAAGCAACGCCTTTCCGCCCGGCTAGCGAAGCAATACGAGATGCGGAGGTACGCATGACCTCCGCCTCCTGGCCTTTCGGCGACCTCGCTCCGCTGCGCTACCGCGTCATCCTGGCCGACCCCGCCTGGACGTTCGCGCTGCGCAGCCCGAAGGGCGAGGCCAAGTCCCCGCAGGCCCATTACCGCTGCATGTCGCTCGCCGATATCCAGGCCCTGCCGGTATCGCAGCTGGCCGCGCCCGATTGCGCCTGCATCATGTGGGCGACGGCGCCGATGCTGCCGCAGGCACTCGCCACGCTTGCCGCATGGGGCTTTACCTTCAAATCCGCCGGCACCTGGGCGAAGCAATCGCCGACCGGCGCCAGCTGGGCCTTCGGGCCAGGCTACATCTACCGCTCCGCCGCTGAATTCTGGCTGCACGGCACCATCGGCCGTCCGGTCCAACGATCCCGCTCCATTCGCAACCTGATCGACGCCCCGCGCCGCGAGCACAGCCGCAAGCCCGACCAGATGCACGCCGACATCGAGGCCCTGTACGACGGCCCCTATGTCGAGCTGTTCGCACGATCGCAGCGGCCTGGCTGGGATTGCTGGGGCAATGAAACCACGAAATTCGAGGCCGCCGCATGAACCAGATGCCCGACGCCTACCGGCGATTCCTCGAAAAGAAGGTACGCATGGCCGCTGCCATGGGCTTCGAGGTCGCCGACACCGACATCAACCCGATTCTGAAGGGTCATCAGCGCGCCATTGTCCGCTGGGCAGTCCGTGGCGGCCGTCGCGCCATCTTCGCCCGCTTCGGCCTGGGCAAGAGCGTGATGCAGTTGGAGGCGCTGCGCCTGATCCTCGACCACGCCGGCGGCCGCGGGCTGATCGTCGCCCCGCTGGGCGTGCGCCAGGAGTTCATCCGCGACGCCGCCATGTTGGGCATCAGGATCCGCTTCATCCGCACCATCGACGAAGCCGATACCGAAGGCTTGCACCTGACCAATTACGAGACGGTGCGCGACGGCAAGCTCGACCCCAACCTCTTCACCGCGGTGTCGCTGGACGAGGCGTCCATCCTTCGTTCCTACGGCTCCAAGACCTACCAGACCTTCCTGACCCTGTTCGATCAGGTCCAGTACCGGTTCGTTGCCACCGCGACGCCGTCACCGAACCGCTACAAGGAGCTGATCCACTATGCCGGCTTCCTCGGCATCATGGACACCGGGCAGGCGCTGACCCGCTGGTTTCAGCGCAACAGCGAGAAGGCCGGCGACCTGACCCTATTCCCCCACAAGGAGGCGGAGTTCTGGGCATGGCTGCACAGCTGGGCCATCTTCCTGCAACGCCCCTCCGACCTCGGCTTCTCGGATGAGGGCTACGACCTGCCGCCGCTGGTGGTGCGGTGGCATGAGGTGCAGACGAACCTTGCCGACGCCGGCGCCGAACGCGACGGCCAGGGCATCCTGTTCCGGGGCGGCGCCATCGGGCTGAAGGACGAGGCGCGCGAGCGTCGCGACACCCTGCCGGCCCGCGTCGCCAAGCTGCAGGACCTGCTGGCCGCCCGGCCGGCCGACCACATCGTGATCTGGCACGACCTGGAGGCGGAACGGCACGCCATCGCCGCCACGGTGCCGGGCGTGGTCAGCGTGTGGGGCACTCAGGACCTCGACCAGCGCGAACAGGCCATCATCGATTTCAGCGAGGCCNGGATCGCCCGGCTCTCCACCAAGCCCGTCATCGCCGGAAGCGGCTGCAATTTCCAGCGCCACTGTGCCTGGGCCGTCTTCCTCGGCGTCGCCCACAAGTTCAACGACTTCATCCAGGCCGTCCACCGCCTCTACCGCTTCCTTCAGCCGCGCGCCGTGGAAATCGACATCATCCACACAGAGGCCGAGCGCGAGATCGTGCGGGACCTGCAGGCGAAGTGGACGCGCCACAACGAGCTGGCGGACCAAATGAGCGAGATCATCAAGGCGCACGGCTTGGATAGCCTGTCCATGGTCGAAACCCTCCAACGCTCCATTGGCGTGGAACGGATCGAGGTGTCCGGCCGGGACTGGACCGTGGTCAACAACGACACCGTCGCCGAGACAGCCCGCATGGCCAGCGACAGTATCGACCTGCTGGTGACCAGCATCCCGTTCGCCAACCACTACGAGTACACCGACAAATACGACGATTTCGGCCATACCGACGACAACGCCCATTTCTGGGCGCAGATGGACTTCCTGACGCCCGAGCTGCTGCGCACGCTCAAGCCCGGCCGGCTGGCCTGCGTCCACGTCAAGGACCGGATCGTCTTCGGCGCCGTCAGCGGCAAGGGTGTGCCGACGGTCAGCCCGTTCCATGCCGAGGCGCTCTTCCACTACATGAGCCACGGCTTCGACTACATGGGGATGATCACCGTCGTCACCGACGTGGTCCGGGAGAACAACCAGACCTACCGGCTCGGCTACAGCGAGATGCTGAAGGACGGGACCAAGATGGGGGTGGGATCGCCGGAGTACATCCTGCTGCTCCGCAAGCCGCAGACCAACCGGTCGAAGGGCTATGCCGACGCGCCGGTGACGAAGGAGCGGACAGATTACAGCCTCGCCCGCTGGCAGGTCGATGCTCATGCCTTCTGGCGCTCCAGCGGGAATCGCCTGCTGACCCCCGACGAGCTGGCCGCCATGAAGCCCGGCGACCTGGCGACCGTCTTCACCGCAGAGAGCCTCAAGGCCGTCTACGACTTCGAGGCGCATGTCCGCATCGGTGAAGAGCTGCTGGTCCGCGGCGCGCTGCCCTCCACCTTCATGGCGCTCGCCCCCGGCAGCTGGTGCAGCAAGGTCTGGCACGACATCAACCGGATGCGGACGCTGAACGGCGAGCAGTCGCGCAAGGGGCTGGAGATGCACATCTGCCCGCTCCAGTTCGACATCGTCGACCGGCTGATCGGCCGCTACAGCATGCCGGGCGAGCTGGTGTTCGACCCGTTCAGTGGCCTGCACACCGTCGCCAACCGCGCGATCCGGATGGGCCGCAAGGGCCGGGGCCATGAACTCAACGCCGCCTACTTCCTCGACGGCGTCGCCCACCTCCAGGCGGCCGAGCGGGAACTGTCGACCTTCAGCCTCTTCGATCTCCTCGACCAGCAGCAGCCTGCCCAGGCGGCGGAGTAGCACCCATGTCCACCGAACGCCTTCCCGATCCGATGGTGCCGCCCGAGGTCGATCTTGGCGGCTACGAATGGATGCCGCTCTATGGGGACAAGCTCCTGAACAGCGAGACCTGGGTACTTGCCAGTGCCGAGGCCAAGGTCGCAGCCCTCACATTGTGGTGGCAGTCCTACGCCCACCAGCGCCCGGCCGGTAGCCTGCCGAACAACGACCGCCTGCTGGCCGACGCTGCGGGATATGGCGTCGCTGTCGCGGCCTGGAAGGCGATCAAGGATGAGGCGCTCCGGGGTTGGGTGCTCTGCTCCGACGGCCGGCTCTATCACCCGGTGGTCGCCAAGCTGGCGCTCCAGGCCTGGGAAACCCGTCTGGCGGACATTGCGAAAAAGGACGCGGACCGGGCGCGGAAAAAGGCGAAGCGCAACGCGGAAAATGGCGATGTGTCCGCCGGACAAAACAACGATGTCCGCCGGACAGGCAGCCAACGTACCACCGGACAACCCGCCTTTGTCCGACGGTACGTCCGCTGGAAATCCGCCTGAAAACTATCTGAAATGAAAGGATAGGACAGTGAAATGGTAGAAGTACTGGAATCTTACAATCCTCGGCGGGCGGGCCGCGTGCGGGCGCGCGATACGATGCCCGCCCGCCCGCCGATGGATTGGAGCTGGGATTTCCGCCATTCGCGACGGCGTGCAGGCAGCATTCACCCGCTGGTTTGACGATCCGGATCGCCCCTTGGCGCCAGCCGATGCGGAGCTTTTCGCCGACTGGATCGAGGTCGGGTCGCAGCGTGGTCTGCCGCCTGCCGACACGGCCGCCGCCGTGGTCGACGAGGTCCACCGCCAGTTCCAGCGCCTGGAGGCGAAGGGGGGAGGGCAGCCGCGCAGCCTGCGGGCAATCCTCGATGGGGATGTCCGCACCGCCATCGCCAACGCCCGGCCCGCCAAACCGGCCAAACCGTCAGCCCCTGCGCCGGAGCCCTATGCCGGGCACTTCGACCCGGTCGAGTACGAGCGCTGGATCGCACCGTGCGAGGTCAGCACCGCCGACGGCGTCGCCACCATCGTGGCCCCGAGCGTCTACCACCGCGACTGGGTTGCCCAGCAGCTGGACCTCAAGCTCCGCAAGGTCCTGGGGGTTTCGATGGTCGAGGTCATCGTCGCCAAGCGGCAGGGGAGGAACGCAGCATGACCACCGCAACCGTGACCATGCCCGAAGAAACCGCCGCCATGGCCCGGACGATCCGCCAGCTGCAGGCCCGGAACATCGTGCTGGAGGCGGAGGTCGAGCGGCTGAAATCCCGGCTGGCCGCCAAGGAGCCGAAGGTCACCGGCCTGACCCCGAGGCAGCGGAAGCTGCTGGATTTCATCGACCAGTACCAGCGCGACCACCGCGGCGATTCCCCGAGCTTCGCGGAGATGGCGGCCGGCATCGGTCTCGCCAGCAAGGCTCCGGTCCACCGTCTGCTGGAGGGCATGGAGGAGCGGGGCGCCATCGTGCGGGACCGCCGCCGGGCAAGGGCTATCCGGATCGTCGCCACCGATGCCGTCGGGGGTGCCGAATGACCAAGTTGTCGCTCTGCCCGATCAGCCTGGATGAGGCCAACGCCTTCGTCGCGCGACTTCACCGCCACCACGAGCCCGTGCAGGGCCACAAATTCAGCCTTGGTGCGATGTTGGGCCGCGAACTGATGGGCGTTGCCATCGTCGGGCGGCCGGTGTCGCGGATACGGGACGATGGCGACACGCTGGAGGTGACACGCCTCTGCACGGTCGCGAAGCGCGCAATTCCGGGGAAGCTCAATCGCAAGGGTGAGCAGTGCTTCCACAACCCAACGAGCTTCCTCTACGGGGCAGCGCTGCGGGCGACCTTTGCGCTCGGTTACCGCCGGCTTGGAACCTACACGCTGCCCAGCGAGGGCGGGGCGAGCCTGCGGGCCTGTGGCTGGAAGCTCATCGGCGAACGCGGAGGCGGATCGTGGAACTGCCCCTCCCGCCCCCGGACGGACACCCACCCGACCGGGCCGAAACTTCTCTGGGAGATTGCACGATGACGGCCGTCGCACAGCCCCGCCGCCGCGTCCCCGAAGGGCTCCGCGCCTCGTTGCCCATGCTGGTCCTGGTGCGCGGCATGACTGACGCTCAGATCGCCGACGAATGGGAGCTGGAGGCTTGGCAGGTCGCAGGTCTCCGCCGCGCCATCGGGCTGGTCAACCACCGCGGCTGGCCCTGCGACGATGCCGAGCTTCGGCGCCTGGTGCTGACCGAGCGGCTGACCGATGCAGAGATCGGGGCGCGCTACGATGTTCAGCCTCGCACGGTCGAGGTTCGGCGCCTGCGGATCGGGCTGCGCCGGCCGAACGATCCCCGGCCGGAGGCTCGGCGCGATGTGATCGTGCTGGCGGATGTCCGGCGCGGGATGATGCTGGAGAGGACGCCCATCGAGCGGGCGGTGCAGGCACTGGGGCCTCGCCTCGTCATGGGGCGGCACGGGGCCTATGCGCTCGATGGGCGGATGGTGTCGGTGGTGGAGGTGATCAGGGCTGGAGGTGCGGCGCAGTGATCCGCTCATGCGATGGGAAGGTAGCCAGGATCACCTCTCGGCCAGCCTCTCTGTCAACGATTGACCAGCGCGAGAAGGCTATCCGTGCACTGGAGGTATCTGATCTTTTAACCTCGCCATTTGTGAGGTTGATGGCTCCTCCATCGTACAAGAGATGGGGGACGGCATCGAAATACATGATGTTCCCTGGAGAGAATGTGTCGTTCGGAGATGCTACGCTATTGATATCAACTGCGATTTCCACTGAGTTATTTAAAATTAATACGGGACCTGTATTCAGAAATCCCGAGGAACGGATTGATGGAATGCTTTCTCGGTGACCGCTTATCTCAGTTAAGTTTATGTATATTTTTTCTGGAGTGTCTTCTGGGTGCTCGGTGTAACTGCCTTTTATGAAGTAGGCGGGTTGATCAACTACTCTCGCTAAAAATATCGCTCCTACTGGCACGTTATAAGCCAGAGCGGCTTTTCCACTAGGATAGACGCGCATCGAGTTCTCCTATATCTGCGATCTCCCTGATGAGAGGCATGAAGCTTAACATAGACCCTTGGCGCTTGCGCCGACTCCAAAGCCTATGGGTACTGCGAACTCTTGAGGAACATCGCGCATCCCTCCGATCTTGGGAGGTATGGCGACACGTACGGAACGGACCGAGGAAAAAAGGGCGGCCTTCCTCAAGGCGCTCGAAGAGAACGGCGGCAACATCACCGCCGCGTGCAAGACTGCGCGCTATCCCCGGCAGACCGCCTACGAGGCCCGCGAGCGTGATCCCGCCTTCGCGAAACTCTGGGACGAAGCGGTGGAGCGGGGCATCGACGCCCTGGAAGACGAAGCCCTGCGCCGCGCCCACAACGGCACGCTGAAGCCGGTCTTCTACCAGGGCGCCAAGTGCGGCACCGTCCGCGAGTATTCCGACACGCTGCTGATCTTCATGTTGAAGGCCAAGCGCCCGCTGAAGTTCCGCGACAACGTCGCCATCGAGCATTCCGGCAAGATCGACCACGCCTCGCTGACCGACGAGGAGCTGAACGCGAAGATCGCGGAGCAGCTGGCGAAGCTGGGCGGCGCCGGCGGGGGAGGGCAGGGCGAATGATGGCCCTCACCGCCGCCCAGATCGCCGCGATGCCGCGTGAGGAGCGTGAGGCGCTGCTCGCCATGCTGGAGGAGCGCGAGCATCGCCTCTCCCGCATTGGCTTTGCCGCCCTGTTCCCTGACGACGGTCCGCGCGCCCGGCAGCTCTACCCCAAGCACATGGAGTTCTTCCGCGTCGGCGCCACCCACCGCGAGCGCTGCTTCATGGCCGCCAACCGCGTCGGCAAGACGGTGTCGGGCGGTTTCGAGACCACCTGCCACCTGACCGGCGACTATCCCGACTGGTGGGAGGGCAAGCGCTTCCATCACCCGGTCCGCGCCTGGGCGGCCGGCAAGACGAACGAGACCACGCGCGACATCGTCCAGGCCAAACTGCTGGGCGATATCGTCCGCGGCGCGGAGAAGAACGTCACCGGAACCGGGATCATACCCGGCGTCCGGCTCGGCCGGCCGACGTGGAAGCAGGGCGTGCAGGACCTCGTGGACACCATCCCGATCAAGCACAAGTCCGCCGGCTGGTCCGTGCTCGGCTTCAAGAGCTACCAGCAGGGGCGCGGCTCGTTCGAGGGCACCGAACAGCACGTGATCTGGCTGGACGAAGAGCCGCCGGCCGACGTGTACGAGGAGGCCCTGATCCGCACCGCCACCACGCGGGGCGTGGTGATGCTGACCTTCACCCCGCTCGAAGGCTTGAGCGAGGTCGTCATGCAGTTCCTGCCGCAGGAGATGCGGCTCTCCACCAGCTGACCCACCATCAGGAGCGCGCCACCATGGCGAACGATGACGCGGCCGATCAGCCGCAGCAGGACACCACCGAACAGACCACCCCGGCCGATCTCATCCCGCTGGGCACCACGGGCGACGTGATCTCGGCCCCGGTGCTGGAGACGCTGACCGGTGCGGCCGGATCCGATGTGATCGAGATCAAACCCGCCGGCCTGCTGTCGGACGAAGGGCTGGCCCGCGCCATCGCCGGCACCCCGGCCGAGCGCGTGACGGAGGAATACATCCGGTCCCGCATCGCCGGCACCGACTATCTGACCCTGCCCAACACCACCGTCACCATCTGCCACATCACGCTGGACAACGGCTATTCGGTGCGCGGCGAGTCCGCCTGCGTGAACCCGGCCAACTTCCGCCAGGACATCGGCGAGCGCATTGCCCATGACGACGCCTTCCGCAAGCTGTGGCCCCTGTTCGGCTTCCTGCTGGCGGAGGCCAACCACCGCCGCGGCCAGGGAGTGCCGGCGGTTCCGATCGACCTGATCGCCCGGACGGCCCATGAGGCAGAGCAGGCCGGCGGCGGCAATGCATGGAACGAACTGACGGCAGAGGCTCGGGCGGCCGTCATGGAGCGCGTCGGCAACCTGCTCGCGGACCCGGCCGGTGAAGGCGAGAACATCACCTTCCGCGCCGTCGTGCGCGGGCTGACGGCCTGACCGGAGGCTCGCCCATGGAGCCCTTGCCCGCCATCACGGTGACCGAGCTTCGGCCCTGCTTCCTGGGTGCGCCGATCCCGCTCCGTGCCTTTCTGCTGGCCAGCACCACCCCGCTGTGGGTGGTGCGCGTGCATCGGGAGGACTGACGCCATGGCCATCAACGCCACCTCTCAGCCCTGCCGCTGCTGCGGCATCGGTCCTGGCCGTCCGCACATCGACGGCTGCCCGCTCGACAAGCTGCTGGAGGCGGTGACGCCGCGGGCCGGCCGAGCGTCGGCATCCCCATCCACCGGTGCGCGGCAGGTTGCGAGCCTGGCGCCCACCGTCTCTTCCATGCCGAGGTGATCCCATGGCCCAAGGAATCGGCATCTATCAGCTGCCAGAAGCGGACACGCTGACCGGCGATGAGAACATCCCGATCGACAGCGGGGCGGATACCAAGCGCGTCACCGTCGCGAAGATCCGTGAAGGCCTGCTGCAGGAGGATGGCGACGCCTCACAGGCGGTGGTGAAGGGGCGCACGCTCGACGCACGGGCGGATGATGTGGTGGTGTCGCTAGACTTCGGCGCAGATGGCAGTGGCAACGCCGCCGTTGCTGCGGCAAATCGGTCGGCACTGCAGGCTGCCGTGAACAGCATGCCGTACGGCGGCGCCCTGCGTCTCCGCCGCGGCACCTATTACGTTTCCGGCACCGTCACCATCCCAGCCGGTGTGACGGTCGAGGGGGAAGGGGAATACGCCAGCACCGTCATCACCACCAGCGCGACGGCTGATGTCTTCGTGCTCGGCGCCGCATCGGGCTTGAGGAACCTCAAGATCTCGGCGTCCGTCACCCGTACGGCCGGCCGGCATGCTGTGATCGCCGGCAACGGCGCCGTGGTGCAGGGGTGCGAGTTCTACGGGTATTACGTGGGCGTAGAGGTCGGCGATCCGTCAACCATGATCACGCGACCGAGAATCATCAATTGCGGTTTCGCGGATGGCGTGGCCGCGACCGGGGCCGGAGCGATCGCGGGCACGCGCTGGTCCAACCTTATCATCGAGGGCGTGACGATCAGCGCCGGCACGGCAGTTACTCAGCCGGATTTCGGCATCAGGCTGCGGCACGGCGATACGGCATATTTGTCGCGGGTCAATGCGACTGCGCACGGCAACGCGCTGCTGGTCGAGCCGCAGGCAGGGCAGAGTGTCTACGCAATCACGGTATCAGACAGCCATTTCGACAGCGCCTACATGGTCGCCAGCGGGGCGGATGCGTCGGCCTGCAAAATCGTTCCAAATGGTGGCGGAGTATACAATACCAAATTCTGCAATGTTTGGTTTGGATTGTCAAAAGGCGAGGGCTGCCTTGTTGAGACGTTCTCTGGCGGGATTGTCGATGGACTGCTCTTTACCGCTTGCGAGTGGCCTGCAAATTACGGAAACGGCCTGAAAATTTCTGGTCCCGGAGTCAAGAATTGGTCCGCATACGGAGGCGCTGCAGCCGGAAATGGTGGCTCAGGCGCAAGAATAATCAACAATAAGGGATGGGGGATTCTTGGACTGGCTACCGGGAATTACAGTGGACGTGGAACGAACGGGCGCTATGGGATTGAGATTTCCAACTGCGACAATTACCGCATCGCGGGATGCGATCTGTTCGATAGCGCACTCGGTCCGCTGAACGACCTGTCGCGATCTGCGACCAAGGTGCTGGAAGGAAATATCGGCATCGTCCTGGAGGCAGCCGGCACTGCGTCGGTCGCCTTCAATGCCAGCGGTATCGGCACCATCGCGCACGGACTGTCGGCGGCTCCGATCTGGGCCGACGTGACCGTACTTTTCACGAGCAATCCTGAACGCGCGGCGGTCCAGTCGATGGACGCAACGAACATCACGGTCCGGTTGTCGGCGACGACGAACAACAGCGCCGTGACTGGCGGTCCGTGGTTGGTCACCTGGTCCGCAAAGATTTGAAGAGACCCAACGATGCCCGAAATCACCTCCTCGCGCTATCTGGTCCAGGCGGGTTGGGACGATGTCCCGCATCTTGACGCGGACACGAAGCGCGAACTGCTGGCCTCGACGCAGCCATACCTGCGAGACGCTCGATCCAAGGGCATCCCCTCGCTGGGGGCTGGCGCCATCTACCCGGTTGAGGAATCGGCCATCACGGTGGAGCCGTTCGCCGTTCCGGCCTATTGGAAGCGCGCCTACGGCCTCGATGTCGGCTGGAACCGGACGGCCGCCATCTGGGGTGCCCACGACATCAACACCGACACCGTCTACCTCTACGCCGAGCATTACCGCGGTCAGGCGGAGCCGTCAGTCCATGCCACCGCCATCCGTGCTCGCGGCGAGTGGATACCAGGCGTCATCGATCCCGCCTCGCGCGGCCGATCCCAGCGCGACGGCCAGCAGCTCGTCCAGAACTACAGCGACCTCGGGCTGAAGCTGAGCCTTGCCGACAACGCCATAGACGCCGGAATCGACGACGTCTGGATGCGGCTCGCCACCGGCCGGCTGAAGGTGTTCCGGACCTGCCTCAACTGGCTGGCGGAGTACCGGCTCTATCGCCGTGACGAGAAGGGCAAGATCGTCAAGGCCAACGATCACCTGATGGATGCCAGCCGCTACCTGATCCGCAGCGGGATCAACATCGCCGTCGTCGCGCCCGTCAGCGCCCGCGGCGCCATCGCCTCGCACATCATCGGAGACAGTCATGCAGGGTACTGAGGAGCCGCTCGCCATGGAGATGGCGGAGCAGCAGGCGCAGGCCGATGCGGTGCAGGCCGAGATGCGCCTCCAGGAGCGTGTGCGGCAGATCGCCAACGACCTCGACCGGCTGGCGAAGGACGCGGTGTCCAAGCGGGTGACAGTGGAGGATCGCTGGTACGAGGATCTGCGCCAGTACCACGGCCGCTACGACGAACGGACGGAAGCCAACCTCAAGGCGTCCGACCGCTCACGCCTGTTCGTCAACCAGACCAAACCGAAGACGAACGCCTGGAAGGCTCGGCTATCAGACCTGCTGTTCCCGACCGACGACCGCAACTGGGGCATCCAGCCGACGCCGGTGCCGGAGCTGGCGAACGCGGCCAAGACGCCGCAGGACCATCCCGATGAGGCCCAGCGCCAGGCCGGCGAACAGGCCCGCGCCATGCTGGAGGAAGCCAAGCAACGCGCCGAGGCCATGCAGGCGGAGATCGAGGACCAGCTGACTGAGAGCCGCTACGGCATCCACTGCCGCGAGGCCATTGACGATGCCTGCGTTCTCGGCACCGGGATCCGAAGGGG
>NZ_BADK01000835.1 GCF_000333595.1 Azospirillum sp. B506 | reverse complement strand
GGCCGACGAGGCGGTCGGCCCACCGGCAGTTCCGGCCCAGTGCCGAGGCTTACCTGTCGCTCGGTGTCGAGGTGGTTCTCGCCAATGGCGGAGCGACCACAAGACCGTGGAACTGCTGGAGCGGTTCGGCGTGCGGGTGGTCCGCATCCCGCTGGTCGAGCGGTTCGAGGACATCGAGACGGTGACGGCGACGGTCGCCGAGGCCCTGGGCCATCCCGAGCGCGGCAGGGTCCTGAACGATGCGGTCCGCCGGCGGCTGGCCGCGGTGCGGGCGGAGGATGCCGGTGCCGGCCGCCCGGCGCTTTATCTGCGTCCCGGTGGTGGCAGTGCCGCCGCCGGAACCTTCGTCGACGCGGTGATGGCGGCGACCGGTCTCACCAACCAGGCGACCGCCGAAGGGCGGTCGGGCTGGACCGGCTACGACCTGGAACGCTTCGTCCTCAACCCGCCCGAGATGCTGGTGACCAGCTTCTTCGAGAGTCCCGACCGGTCGCTGCGGCGCGCCTTCGGAGAGCATCCCGCTTTCATCCGGCGGGCAGCGATCACCCCGACCGTGGTGAACCCTGCGCGGCCAAAGGTAAAGGGATGAAAATGGAAGAGAACATCAAAGTAGCAAATCTGTCCACATGTGGTGCTTGCGGTCATGCCCTGCATACGGCATTTGATTTGCCGAATCTTCCCTTGACTGGCATTTTTGTAAGTGAGCGGGAGGCGGAAAAGCCGCATGGGCACGACCAGGCACTTATGATGTGCCGAAGCTGTGGGCATGCTCAGCTGTCTTCCGTTCTTGAACCCGCTTTCCTGTATGGTGGTCATTATGCCCATCGTTCCTCTGCCAGTCACCTGACGCCGTCTTCCACGCAGTTCATTACGGCCTATCTCGATCGCAT
>NZ_BADK01000836.1 GCF_000333595.1 Azospirillum sp. B506 | reverse complement strand
CACGACCTGTCCTACGCGGAGAACTTCCTCTACATGACCTTCGGCACGCCCTGCGAGCCGTACAAGGTCAATCCGATCCTGTCCAAGGCGATGGACAAGATCTTCATTCTGCACGCCGACCACGAGCAGAATGCCTCGACCTCGACCGTCCGTCTTGCCGGTTCTTCGGGTGCCAACCCGTTCGCCTGCATCGCCGCCGGCATTGCCTCGCTGTGGGGTCCGGCCCATGGCGGCGCCAATGAGGCCGTGCTGAAGATGCTGGAGGAGATCGGCTCGGTGGATCGCATCCCCGAGTTCGTCCGCCGCGCCAAGGACAAGAACGACAACTTCCGCCTGATGGGCTTCGGCCACCGGGTCTACAAGAACTACGACCCGCGCGCGCAGGTCATGCGCCAGACCTGCCACGAGGTTCTCCGCGAACTCGGCATCAAGGACGAGCCGCTGCTGGACATCGCCATGGAGCTGGAGAAGATCGCCCTGTCGGACGAGTACTTCATCGAGAAAAAGCTCTATCCGAATGTCGATTTCTACTCCGGCATCATCCTGAAGGCGATGGGCTTCCCGACCAGCATGTTCACCGTGCTGTTCGCGCTCGCCCGCACCGTCGGCTGGATCAGCCAGTGGAAGGAGATGATCGAGGACCCGGTGCAGAAGATCGGCCGTCCGCGTCAGCTCTACACCGGCCACACCAAGCGGCCGTTCGTGCCGCTGGCCGAGCGTGGCTAACCGGCCCACAGCCCATATCGGAATGGGCGGCTCCAACGGAGCCGCCCAGGATCCGACTGCGTACATCGTACCGGCGCGGCGGGTGCGCCTACGCCCGCCGGCCAACGACAACCGCGCGCCGCTCGGTTGGCGGGTGCGCCGCCTGATCGTTTACCTGCTGATCCTGGCTTTGATCGCCGGGATCGTCTTCGTCTAGACGGCCCCTCAGCTGCCGCCTTCCAGCGCGAAGCCTTCATCGACCCACCCGGTGATGCCGCCGATCATCAGCTTGACCGGCCGCCCGATCCGCGCAAGACGCAAGGCCGCCCGATCCGCTCCGTTGCAGTGCGGTCCGGCGCAATAGACCACGAACAGCGTTTCCTCCGCCCACTCGGCCATACGGCGCTCCGTCATCTTGCCGTGTGGCAAATTCAATGCGCCCGGCACATGTCCCCGCGCATAGGCGGCAGGGCCGCGGACATCAAGCAGGACGAAATCCGGCGCACCGGACGTCAACGATTCATGCACGTCCCAGCAGTCGGTCTCCAGCGACAGGCGCCTGGCAAAATGGACA
>NZ_BADK01000837.1 GCF_000333595.1 Azospirillum sp. B506 | reverse complement strand
CGGCGCTCCAGGCCCAAAGGGCAGCAACGCATAGGCGATCAGGCTCCAGGGCATGACCCAGAAGGAGGTGATGGGAATCGCGATCAGGTTCGACAGCACGCCATAGAAGGCGATCTGCTGAAAATGAAGAGCGAGAAGGGCAAGGTCGCCAGCGTGGCCACCACGCTGGTCAGCAGGATCCCGCCGACATAGAACAGGCCGCGCACCAGCCAGCCGGCATCGCGCCGCCACTCCGCCAGCCGGACGCTGCCGCGCTCGAATGCGGCGATCAGCGCCACCACCGCGGCGAAGGACATCTGGAAGCTCGGCCCCAGCATTCCCTCCGGATCCATCGCCACGGTGACCAGGCCGGCGAAGGCGACCAGACGCATGCTCAGCGGATGGCGATCCAGCATGATCGCCCCCATAACCATGCCGGTCATCAGCACCGACCGCACCGTCGGCAAGGGCGCCCCCACCAACAGCGTGTAGGCGAGCGCCGACAGGATGCCGAACAGCGCCGCGATCTTCTTGATCGGCCATCGCAACGCGACGTACGGCACCGCCGCGAACAGCGCCCGCACCACATAGAACAGGATACCCGCGGCGATGCCGACATGCAGGCCGGAGATCGACAGCAGATGCGCCAACCCGCTGTTGCGGAAGTCGTCCATCGTCGATTCCGGAATCCCGAATTCCTCGCCGTTCAACAGCGCGGTGGTGACGCTCGCCTCGACCGGATCGCCGATGGCCGCTGCGACCCGCCCGGCAATGACGCCGCGCGCCTGCTCGAAGGCGACGGCAATCACGCTCCAGCCGGTTACCGGCGGCGCCTCCACCAGCTCGGCGGGGCCGGTGGCAAAACCGGTCGCGCCCAGCCCCATGAACCAGGCGCGCCGCTGGAAGTCGAAAGAGCCGGGTTCGGCCGGCGCCTGCGGCGGCAGCAGCGTCGCCCGCAACCGCACCACCGATCCGGGCGCTGGCGCCGGGAAGCGATCCGACAGGCGGATGCGCAAGGAGGCTGGCGTCCGATCCGGCATCAGCTTGCTGACCGTGGCGTCCCGCAAGGTGATCCGCGTCGCTCCCGGCCGCCGCTCGACCGCCATAACCCGGCCGGTAACGATCGCCGCCGCAACGCTGTGGCTCAATGCCGGCGCCGCCACGCGATAGCTGTGCGCCTGCGCCACCAGGAATCCAGCCGCCAGCATCAGCAGCGCCATCGCTGCGCCTGCTGCTGCCAGCCGCCGCCGCACCGCCATCAACAGTGCGGCGCACCCGGCAACCGCCGCAACGCCGGACCACCAGGCCGGCTCCTGTCGTAACCCGAAATACAGCGATACCCCCGCCCCGAAGGCGACCGGCAGCCACAGAACCCAGCGCTCTCCCTCGGCCTCGGCCAGTGCCGCGAGTCGCCCGAACGCGCGCACTGACAGTCGCCGCCAGCGTCCGCCGAGTGCAGGCGGATCGTCGGTGTCCTCCTCCGGCCAGCCTGCGGCGGTCACCGCCAGCGGCTTCCTGATGCAGCGATGCCTTCCGCGACTCCCTCAACGACCGTCCATGCGCGCATCGCATTGCCTCCAAGCCCGGTGGCTGTGTTAAACCTCGGTGTCGAACCACCGGCGCATCATACCAGCGCCGAACCGGAAATTGAGAGACCGATGACCGTCGTCACCCGCTTCGCTCCGTCGCCGACCGGCTTTCTGCACATCGGCGGTGGCCGCACCGCCCTGTTCAACTGGCTGTACGCCCGCAACACCGGCGGCAAGTTCCTGCTGCGGATCGAAGACACCGACCGGCAACGCTCTACCGACGCGGCGGTCGACGCCATCCTCGATGGCCTGAAGTGGCTGGGCCTGGACTGGGACGGCGACGCCGTCAGCCAGTTCGAGCGCAAGGACCGCCATGCCGAGGTGGCACACCAGATGCTGGCCGCCGGCAAAGCTTATCGCTGCTATTGCAGCCCGGAAGAGCTGGAGGAGATGCGCGCCGCCCAGAAGGCGGCCGGACTGCCGGTGCGCTATGACGGACGCTGGCGCGACCGGCCCGAGTCCGACGCCCCGGCGGGCGTGGCGCCGGTGATCCGGCTGAAGGCGCCGCAGGAGGGCCAGACCGTTCTGAACGACCTCGTCCAGGGCGAGGTGACGGTGCAGAATGCCCAGTTGGACGACCTGATCCTGCTGCGCGCCGACGGCACGCCGACCTATCTGCTGGCGGTGGTGGTGGACGACCACGATATGGGCGTCACCCACGTCATCCGCGGCGACGACCATCTGACCAACACCTTCCGCCAGATCCAGATCTTCAATTCCATGGGTTGGGACCTGCCGCGCTTCGGCCATATCCCGCTGATCCACGGTCCCGACGGTGCCAAGCTGTCCAAGCGTCATGGCGCGCTGGGCGTCGATGCCTATCGCGACATGGGCTATCTGCCGGAAGCCATCCGCAATTACCTGCTGCGCCTCGGCTGGTCGCATGGTGACGACGAGATCATCTCGACCGAACAGGCGATCGAGTGGTTCAACCTGGAAAACATCGGCCGTTCGGCGTCCCGCTTCGACTTCGCCAAGCTGGAGAACCTGAACGCCCACTACATGCGGCAGGCCGACGATAGCCGGCTGCTCGGACTGATCACGCCGCGGCTGGAGGCCGATCTTGGACGCGCCCTGACAGACGCCGAACGCGAACTTCTGACGCGGGCNATGGATGGCCTGAAGCAGCGCGCCCGTACCGTCGTCGATCTGGCGCAGAGCGCACGCTTCTATGTTGCGCCGCAACCGCTCAGCTACGATGAAAAGGCAACGGCGCTGCTGGATGAAAAGGGCCGCACCCTGTTGAAGGAGCTGGCCGCCGCTTTCACCGCTGAGCCGGAATTCACTGCCGCTGCGCTGGAATCGCAGGTCCGTGCCTTCGCCGAGGCTCGGGGCGAGAAGCTGGGCAAGGTGGCGCAGCCGCTGCGTGCCGCGCTGACCGGGTCGACGGTATCTCCGCCGATCTTCGAGGTGGCCGAACTGCTGGGCCGCGAAGCGACGCTTTCTCGCATCCGCGATGCAGCGGGTGCAGCATAATGGTCATTTCCGTGCGTTGCCATCAGGCAGCCTTGGAACTATGCTGCGCCGACGAAAAAAGGGCGCCAAGCCCGACCCTCAACGATAAGGACGTGCCGAGATGACCCAGACTGAGGACGGCAAGGACACCGTAACCCTCATCGACAATAAGACGGGCAAGCAGGTCACGATGCCGATCATGCACGGCAGCGTCGGGCCGAGCGTGATCGACATCCGCAAGCTCTACGCCGCGACCGGCTATTTCACCTACGATCCGGGCTTCACCTCCACGGGCAGCTGCGAATCGGGCATCACCTACATCGACGGCGACGAGGGTGTTCTGCTGCACCGCGGCTACGCCATCGACGAGCTGGCCGAGCACTCGACTTTCCCGGAAGTCTGCTTCCTTCTGCTCAACAACCACCTGCCGACCGCGGCCGAGCGCACGGAGTTCGAGAACATCCTGCGCCGCCACTCGATGGTGCATGAGCAGCTGACCAAGTTCTACAGCGGCTTCCGCCGTGACGCCCACCCGATGGCGATCATGTGCGGCGTCGTCGGCGCCCTGTCGGCCTTCTATCACGACTCGCTGGACATCAACG
>NZ_BADK01000838.1 GCF_000333595.1 Azospirillum sp. B506 | reverse complement strand
GGCACCATCGACACCTGCGGCACCGGCGGCGATGGCGCCGGCACCTACAACATCTCCACTGCCGCGGCGCTGGTGGTGTCGTCCTGCGGCGTGCCGGTCGCCAAGCACGGCAACCGCGCCATCTCGTCGAAGTCAGGCGCCGCCGACGTGCTCGGCTCGCTCGGCGTCAACCTTGACTGCGACTTCGCGCTGGTGCGCAAGGCGCTGTGGGATGCCGGCATCGCCTTCCTGATGGCACCGCGCCATCATCTCGCCATGCGCAACGTCGGCCCGACCCGCGTCGAGCTTGGCACCCGCACCGTCTTCAACCTGCTGGGACCGCTGGCCAACCCGGCGACCGCCAGGCGGCAGGTGCTGGGCGTCTTCTCCAAGCAATGGGTCGAACCGCTGGCCCAGGTGCTGAAGCGGCTGGGCTCCGAGGCCGCCTGGGTCGTCCATGGGTCCGACGGGCTGGACGAGATCACCACCACCGGCCCGACCACCGTCGCCCAGTTGAAGGACGGCGAGGTCACGGTGTTCGAGGTGACGCCGGAGGACGCCGGCCTGCCGCGCGCGCGCATCGAGGACCTGAAAGGCGGCGACGCCCAGGTCAACGCCGCGGCGATCCACGCCCTGTTCGACGGGGTGCGCAGCCCCTACCGCGACATCGTCCTGCTGAACGCCGCCGCCGCCCTGCTGGTGTCGGGCAAGGCTGCGGCGCTGAAGGAGGGTGTCGCCATGGCCGCCGACGCCATCGACAGCGGCGGCGCCCGCGACCGCCTGCGCCGGCTGGTCGCCATCACCAACGAGGCCATGGTCTGATGAGCGACGTTCTGAACCGCATCAACGACGATAAGCGCGCGCTGGTCGCCTCCCGCAAGGCCGCCCGCCCCCTGTCGGAGGTGGAGGCGGCCGCCAAGGCCGCCAACCAAACCAACCCGCCGCGCGGTTTCATCCGGGCGCTGAGTGCCGCGGTGGAGGCCGGCCGCTACGGACTGATCGCCGAGATCAAGAAGGCCAGCCCGTCCAAGGGCCTGATCCGTGCCGACTTCGACCCGCCGGCCCTTGCCCGCGCCTACCGCGAGGGCGGAGCGACCTGCCTGTCGGTGCTGACCGACGAGCCCTATTTCCAGGGCAAGGACGAATATCTGGTGGCCGCCCGCGCCGCGGTGGACCTGCCGGTGCTGCGCAAGGACTTCATGGTCGATCCCTATCAGATCGTCGAAGCCCGCGCGCTGGGTGCCGACTGCATCCTGATCATCATGGCGTCCCTGTCGGATGCCCAGGCGACGGAGATCGAGGACGCCGCCATCGCCCAGGGTCTGGACGTTCTGGTCGAGGTACATGACCGCGCCGAGCTGGACCGTGCGCTTCTGTTGAAGACGCCGCTGCTCGGCGTCAACAACCGCAACCTCAAGACTCTCGCCGTCGACATCGCGACGACGGAGGAACTGGCGACCAATGTTCCGCCAGACCGCATGCTGGTGGCGGAAAGCGGCCTCTACACTCCAGCCGATCTGGCGCGGATGGCGAAGGTGGGCGCGCGCTGCTTCCTGGTCGGCGAATCGCTGATGCGGCAGGCCGACGTGACAGCCGCCACCCGCGCCCTGCTGGCCCCGCTGTGATGTCCATGAGTGTGATGGCGGCGGATGTGGCGATCGCAGCGGAAGGCCCGCGTCAGGATGCCGTGGTTGCCTTGATCGCCGCCCTCGACCGCTATCTGCTGGATCTCTATCCGGCAGACACCTGCCACCTGCTGAACATCGCGGAGCTGGAGGCGGCGGACGTGCGCTTCTTCGTTGCCCGCAAGGATGGCGTGCCTGTCGGCTGCGCCGCGCTCCGCCTCGACCATTCCGGCTATCGGCCGGGCGGCTATGGCGAGGTGAAGCGGATGTATGTCGATCCCGCCGCCCGCGGCCACCGCATCGGCGACCGCCTGCTCGCCAAGCTGGAGGAACAGGCGCGGATGGAGGGGCTGTCCGCCCTGCTGCTTGAATCCGGCATCCACCAGCACGAGGCACTGGCGCTCTACCGCAAGGCCGGCTTCATCGACCGCGGCCCCTATGCCCGCTACGAAGACAACGGCGTCAGCGTCTTCATGGAGAAACCCTTGCGAGAGAACGCCCAATGAGCGGCTTCACCCATTTCGACGCCGAAGGCAAGGCGGTGATGGTCGACGTCTCGCGACAAGGCCGACACCGAAAGCACTGCCACCGCCGCGGCCACAGTGCTGAGGCAGCCGGAATCGCTGGCGCTCATCATGCAGGGCGGGGTGAAGAAGGGCGACGTGCTGTCGGTCGCCCGGCTGGCCGGCATCATGGGGCCCAAGCGCACGCCGGACCTGATCCCGCTGTGCCACCCGCGGATGCTGACGTCGGTCAAGGTAGACCTGTCCTGCGATCCGGCCCGCAACGCGGTGGATGTCATCGCCACCTGCAAGCTGCGGGGCCAGACCGGCGTCGAGATGGAGGCGCTGACCGCCGTCACCGTCGCCGCCCTGACGGTCTACGACATGTGCAAGGCGGTGGACCGCGGCATGACCGTCACCGACGTCCGCCTGCTGCACAAGGCCGGCGGCAAGAGCGGTGAATGGGGTTCCGCCACCACGTCGCACACCGGAGCCTGACGCCATGATTTCCGTCGCCGAGGCGCGTGCCCGCATCCTGTCGGCCTTCGCCCCTCTGCCGGCGGAAACCGTCGCCTTGTCCGAGGCGCTGGGCCGCGTGCTGGCCGAGCCGGTGGTTGCCCGGCTGACCCAGCCGCCCTTCCATGCCGCCGCGATGGATGGCTGGGCGGTGCGTTCCGCCGACATCACGGCTGCGACCGCCGAATCTCCGATCCCCCTGCGCCGCATCGGCGAATCCGCCGCCGGCCGTGCCTTCACCGGCAGCGTCGGCCCGGGCGAAGCGGTCCGGATCTTCACCGGCGCTCCCCTGCCCCACGGCGCCGACGCCGTGGTGATGCAGGAGGATTGCAGCGCCGACGACCACACCGTTCGGATCGGCCGTGCGGTGGTCGCCGGCCGCTTCATCCGCGAGGCCGGCTTCGATTTCACCCTCGGTCAGGAGCTTCTGCCGAAGGGCCGGCGCCTGACCGCCCGCGACATCGCGCTTTCCGCCGGCGGCAATGTGCCGTGGCTGTCGGTCCATCGCCGTCCGCGCATCGCCGTCCTCGCCACCGGCGATGAGATCGCCCTTCCCGGCGATCCGCTGGGGCCGAGCCAGATCGTCAGCACCAACGCGCTTGGCCTCTGCGCCCTGGTCACGGCCCAGGGCGGCATCGCCCACAATCTCGGCGTCGCCAAGGACACGCCCGAGAGCGTTGCCGCCCTGGCGAAGGGGGCGGCCGGCTGCGACCTGCTGGTCACCACCGGCGGAGCGGCCCATGGCGATTACGATCTCGTCCGCGACGTGCTGGCCGAACGCGGCGTGGCGCTGGAGGTGCAGGCTGTGGCGATGCGGCCGGGCAAGGCGGTGATGTTCGGCCATGCCGGGGCGGTGCCGCTGCTGGGGCTGCCCGGCAACCCGGTTTCGACCGGGGTGACCGCCATCCTGTTCCTGCGCCCGATCCTCCGCCTGTTGCAGGGGTTGCCGCCTGTGGATGCCCGTACACCGCTGCGCGCCCGCCTGACCGCTCCGCTGCGGGCCAACGACCGGCGCGAGGATTACCTGCGCGCCACGCTCGCCACCGGCCCCGACGGGGTGTTGACCGTCACTCCCTTCGCCCGCCAGGACAGCGCCATCACAACTCTTTACGCCCAGGCGGATTGCCTGATCCCCCGTCCGCCCAATGCCGATCCGGAGCCGGCCGGCGCGCTGGTGACCGTGCTTCCTTTGACCGATGGTATGCTTAGCATCTAGACTTGAACGGAGCATCTCGATAACGGGTTGAACAGTTGAACATCACCGCGAAAACTGTTTCATCCTGTTCCGAATGTTCCATTCCGGTTCTAAAACAAGCCGATGGGGGGCTTGACGGGCGGCAGGAACCAAACTAGAACATGGAGCAACGTTTAGTTTTTGTTCCATCTTCAGTCTGGCGACGGCCGGGAGGCATCCATGCTCACGCGCAAGCAGCACGAATTGCTGCTGTTCATCCACGAACGGCTCGGCCAGGGCGGTGTCTCGCCGTCGTTCGACGAGATGAAGGACGCCCTGGGCCTGAAGTCCAAGTCGGGCATCCACCGCCTCATCACCGGTCTTGAGGAACGCGGTTTCATCCGCCGCCTGCCCCACCGCGCCCGCGCGCTGGAGGTTCTCCGCCTTCCCGAAGGTCTGGACGCCGCCCGCTCCCGCACCGCACCGAAGCCGAAGTTCCAGCCCAACGTCATCAAGGGCGATTTTGCCTTTGCCGGACGCGACGTCGCGCCGCCGGCCCCAACTCCGGCCGCTGCGAACGAGACGGTGCAGCTCCCGCTCTACGGTCGCATCGCCGCCGGTACGCCAATCGAGGCTCTGCGCGACAACAGCGCCTTCGTCGACGTTCCCGCCTCGATGCTGACCGCTGGCGATCATTACGCGCTGGAGGTTTCCGGCGATTCGATGATCGAGGCCGGCATCCTCGATCACGACACCATCATCATCCAGCGCTGCGATGCGGCCGAGAACGGCACCATCGTCGTCGCGCTGGTCGATGAAGGCGAGGTGACGCTCAAGCGCCTGCGCCGCAAGGGCAACACGGTGGCTCTGGAACCGGCCAACGCGGCCTATGAAACCCGCATCTTCGGCGCCGACCGTGTCCGCGTGCAGGGCAAGCTGGTCGGACTGGTCCGCAAGTACTGAGGCTGTTGCGCCCCCTCTCCCGCAATCGGACCGGCTTGACCGGCCGAGCGCGGGAGAGAGTTGGAGGGTGGGCGAGAAGCACCGCCCTCACCTTCCCCCGGTCCATGGTCGATCCCCCCTGACGCCACGCACCGTCTCCACCGTTATTCCCTCGGGCGTCACCGTCAGCGCATGAGCGCCTTCATGCCGCAGCGCCCAGCGGTCGACCACCAGGTCCGCCCGGCACCGCCGCGCAACGGCCGAGGTCACCACCACATCGGCCGCGCCACAATCCTCGTCCAACGCATCCGGCAGCCGCGGCAACGCCAACGTCCTGCCCCGTACCCGGTACAAGCATCCGAGAGCATCGCAACTCAGCGACCGCTCGCCCTCGCTCCATCCCCCATCGGCCGGCCAGGGATCGGCCGCCGTCCGCTCCCCGTCGCGCTCGCGCCAGGTTTCGGTCACCCGTCCCCCGCCCTTGACCGATGCGCTCAGCCGCCCATCCTGCAGCCGCACCGCCGTCACAGTCCCGTCTCCCGCCACGAGCACATCCGGGTCGG
>NZ_BADK01000839.1 GCF_000333595.1 Azospirillum sp. B506 | reverse complement strand
GCGCCGCCCGCGGACCCGTCCGTTTCGGGCGGTTCCACGGGCGATTTTTCCCGCGAGGGATCATCGGCGTATATGCGGCGCACCTTGTCGCGATCAGACAGGTTTGTCAATCCGCGGTCTGGCCCATGAACCGACCAAGCCGTTGAAATATACCGGTTTTGGAAATTTTCCTTTTCCGCAGCGGGCATAGGTATACAAACCCATTCACCGCGTCACGCCGAGCTGGCCAGCCGTTGTCCTTCGCGGGACTCATCCCAATCGACAGAGTGGAGAGCGCGCAATGACCGTTCAGGCCTTCAACCCGTCCGACCTGTCCCAGTCCGCCGCCAACTGGGCAGTGTCGCAGCGCATCGTCGGAGCCTTCGCTCCCCACGCCCAGATGGCACCGAACCTGACACTGGGGCTGGATCCCGGTCATCTGCTGAACGACACGACGCTTGTCGAGGTCGGCCCACAGTCCGTCGGCCCCTTCATCCCGCCGACGTCGGGGTTCCGCATCGACCGGGTGGTTGTCGACCGGTCGACAGGCGCCGCGACCATCGTCACCGGGACCACCAACAGTTTGAACCCGCCGGCCATTCCGGCTGGCAAGCTGCCTGTGGCCCAGCTTCATCTTCAAGGTACCACCTTGACCATCACCAACGACATCATCGTCGATGAACGTGTCATTGCCGCAACCTTCACCCCTCCGGCTCGCCGCGTGATTGGTTTCAGGGCCGATCTTAACGGGGTTAACGCCACCATATCGGCAGGCGTCTACACTCTCGTTCCCGTTACTGTAAGCTCCAGTCAGGCTTTCAATATCGGCAATGCCTTCGACCCCGAAACGCACCGTTTCCAACCAACCGCGGCCGGTTTTTATCAGGTAAATGCGCAAATCCACTATACGAACATGCCGGCCGGAAAAGGTTGCAATACGTATATCTATAAAAACGGCATGGTCTTCGGACAAGCAGCTACCACGGCAACCGGCGGAGGCGAAACCGTACAGTATTGTGACGTGATTTACCTTGATGGCGCAACAGATTACCTGGAACTTTATGGCTTCTATAACCCCGGAACCACCACCGGAAACTATATCGGCGGCCAAATTTCAACGACTTGGTTTAGCGCCGCTTACATAGGCTGATCTCGTATGAGGGGAGGTGGAACATTCTACCTCCCCTTTGTTCTGTACGGTCCGAACATCATCATCTAATAGTGAGGCCACTGATGCCGGTAGCGCGCCTTACTTCTTCACCTGGGTCCGGTTGAAGTTCAACTGCTCCGGCGTCAACTGGAAGCCGAGATAGATCTTCCAGTCCTTGGCGTTGCCATCCTTCGGCAGCGGGATCTTCGGGGCAAGCTCTTCCTTGGTGCCGGCGCGCGGCTGTCCGGGGACGAAGGTCACGTCGGTGTCGAAATAGGCCTTCGACACCAGCGAATCGTCCGGCTTGGCGATGGCGACGAAATACTGGTACTTGGCGGTGGTGCCCTGCAGCGCCGGACCACGTTCCGCCACCAGATAGAGGTTCACGTTCACGGTGACGCCGGCGCTGGTGTAGTCGCAGTTGCCGCTGAAATCGGTCAGGGCGGCGCGCGACTCCAGATCGGTCAGATCCTTGCCGCCGGGACGGAAGACCGTCACTTCCTGAAGATCGCGGACGATGTTGACCTTGGGGCAGGCCAGCGCCGCTTCCGACGGGTTCGTCGGCCCCAACCCCATACCGGAGCAGCCGGAAAGCACCAGAACGGCCCCGGCCGCGAGCAGCGCAGGGCGGCCCAGCCCAAAGAGGGACGCCAGCGGGCTTTTCCGGGCGGGGGTTCCTATATTACGGTCGCGGCGGTCCATCGGTTCGGCCTGATCGGTTAACGGGCTGTTGGATCGCGACTTTAGTGTCCCAGCTTGACCGGCAACAGACCGCGCGGCGGTTCTATCCCTTGTGACCGTTCGGCACGGGACCCCTAAGGGCGACCTTCTCCCGCAAGGGCGGTACAGCGCATATGACCACGACCTCTTCCCTGACCATCCTTCTTGCGGCACCGCGCGGTTTCTGCGCCGGGGTGGACCGGGCGATCCAGATCGTCGAGACGGCGCTGGAGCGCTTCGGGGCGCCGGTCTATGTGCGGCACGAGATCGTCCACAACCGTTTCGTGGTCGAAAGCCTCGAATCGAAGGGCGCCGTGTTCGTCGACGAGCTGACCGAGGTGCCGGACGGCCGTCCGGTGGTGTTCTCCGCCCACGGCGTGCCGAAGTCGGTGCCGCAGGCGGCCGAGGCGCGCGGGCTGTTCTATCTCGATGCCACCTGCCCGCTGGTCAGCAAGGTCCACCGCGAGGCCGAACGGCATTTCGAGGAGGGCAAGCAGATCGTCCTGATCGGCCATGCCGGCCATCCCGAGGTGATCGGCACCATGGGCCAGTTGCCCGAAGGCGCCGTGGTTCTGGTGGAAACGGTGGCCGATGTCGCGACGCTGGCGGTGCGCGACCCGGAAAACCTCGCCTACGCCACCCAGACCACCCTGTCGGTCGATGAGACGACGGAGATCCTGGCCGCCCTCCAGGCCCGCTTCCCCGCCATCGCCGGGCCGAAGAAGGAGGATATCTGCTACGCCACCACCAACCGTCAGGCGGCGGTGAAGGCCATCGCGCCCAAGGTGGATGCGCTGCTGGTGCTGGGGGCGCCGAACTCCTCCAACTCCAAGCGGCTGGTCGAGGTGGCGAAGACCCATGGCTGCCCGGCCGCCCAGCTGGTCCAGCGCGCCGCCGACATCGACTGGAGCGCGCTCGACGGCGTCGTCCGCCTCGGCATCACTGCCGGCGCCTCGGCCCCGGAAGTGCTGGTCGAGGAGGTCATCGAGGCCGCCCGCTCGCGCTTCGACGTGACGGTGGAGGAGCTGCGCACGGCGACCGAGAACATCGTCTTCAAGCTGCCGCGCGCCTTATCGGTGGAACAGGAGCAAGTTTGAGGGGGCTCCCGCCCCCTTTCCTCATCCGGCCGCCACCCGCAACAGCCCATCCATATCCACCACATTCTCCAGCCGGTCCGCGACCGCATCCAGCGCCCGATCGACGGCGGCGCCATAGTTCAGCGTGGACGCACCGGCCCCCAGCCCACGCAGATAGGCCGTCCTGAAGACGTCTGCGGTGAACAGCCCATGCAGGTAGCATCCGGCCACCCGACCGTCGGCCGACTCAGCGCCATCGGTGCCGCCGGCCGCCAGTTCCAGCATCGGCCGCGCACGGTCCGGCCCCTCGGTGCGGCCCATGTGCATCTCGTACCCTGCCACAGCCGCCCCGGTGCGCCGCTCGATGCCGCGGGCCTCCTCCAGCACCTTCGGCCCCTTCAGAACCGTCTCGACATCCAGCAGTCCCAGCCCGGCGGCCTCGCCCGGCGGGCCTTCGATGCCGTCCGGATCGGCGATGCGCTGGCCCAGCATCTGGTAGCCGCCGCAGATGCCCAGCACCCGGCCGCCGCGCCGCCAATGGGCCAGCAGGTCGATATCCCAGCCCTGCGCCCGCAGGAAGACAAGGTCGGCAATCGTCGTCTTGGTGCCGGGCAGGATCACCAGATCGGCGTCGCCCGGCAGCGGCTGGCCCGGACGAACCATGGTCAGCGCAACGCCCGGCTCCTGCGCCAGCGGGTCGAAATCGTCGAAATTGGCGATGTGCGGCAGCATGGCCACTGCGACGCGCAGCGCCCCGTCGCCGGCAGCCCGCGGGCGGTCGAGCGCCACCGCATCCTCCGCCGGCAGGGTCGCCGCCTCGCGCAGCCAGGGCACCACGCCGAAGCCGCGCCAACCGGTGTGACTCTCGATGATCCGCAGCCCTTCATCAAACAGGCGAACGTCGCCGCGGAACTTATTGATGAGAAAGCCCTTAATCCGCTCCTGCTCAGATTTCGGTAGAAGGGCATGGGTGCCGACCAGACTGGCGATCACGCCGCCGCGGTCGATGTCGCCGACCAGCAGGACCGGCACGTCGGCAGCGGTGGCGAAGCCCATGTTGGCGATATCGCCGGCCCGCAGATTGACCTCCGCCGGGCTGCCGGCCCCCTCCACCACCACGATGTCGGCCTCGGCCCGCAGCCGCTCGAAACTGTCCAGAACGGTGCCCAGCAGCTCGCGCTTGCGCGCCTGATAGTCGGCGGCGCGCGCCGTGCCGACCACCACGCCGCGCACCACCACCTGGCTGCCGACATCCGATTGCGGCTTCAGCAGCACAGGGTTCATGTGGACGCTGGGCGCCACGCCGCAGGCCCGTGCCTGCAATGCCTGGGCGCGGCCAATCTCGCCGCCATCCGCGGTGACCGCGGCATTGTTGGACATGTTCTGCGGCTTGAACGGCCGGACGCTCAGGCCGCGCCGCGCCAGCGCCCGGCACAGGCCGGCCACCAGCAGCGACTTGCCGACATCGGAGCCGGTCCCCTGCAACATGATCGCCCGGGATCTCATGATCTTAGAACTCGATGCCGGCCTGGGCCTTCACCCCGGCCTCGAACGGGTGCTTGACCAGCGTCATCTCGGTGACGAGGTCGGCGGCGGCGATCAGGTCCGGCTTGGCGTTGCGGCCGGTGATGCAGACATGCAGGTCCGGCCGGCGGGCGGCCAGCGTCGCCAGCACCTCGTCCAGCGGCAGATAATCCATGCGCAGCACGATGTTCAGCTCGTCCAGCACGATCAGGCGATAGCGCGGGTCGGCCATCAACTCCTTGGCCTTGGCCCAGGCAGCCTCGGCGGCGGCGATGTCGCGGGCGCGGTCCTGGGTGTCCCAGGTGAACCCTTCGCCCATCGTGTGAAAATCGACCAGATCCTCGAAGCGCTCCAGCGCCACCGTCTCGCCGGTCGACCAGGCACCCTTGACGAACTGCACCATGCCGACGCGCATGCCGTGGCCGACCGCGCGCATCATCAGGCCGAAGGCGGCGGTGGACTTGCCCTTGCCCTTGCCGGTATGGACCATCAGCAGGCCCTTCTCCACCGTTTTGGACTCGAGCGCACGCTCCTGCAATGCCTTGCGCCGCTTCATTTTCTCGGCATGGCGGCGGTTCATCTCTTCGGTGTCGGCCATATCGGCAGTCATACGGGGATTCCCTTCACGAACATCGGCAGACCGGCAACGGTCAACACGACGCGCGGCGCCACGGCCGCAATGGATTGGTGCAGGCGGCCGGCATGGTCGCGGAAGCGGCGGGCCAGCGCGTTGTCAGGCACGATGCCGAGCCCGACCTCGTTGGAGACGAGCACCACCCGGCCGGGCAGCGTCGGCAGAAGCTCCACCAGCGCCGTGGTTTCCGCCGCGATATCGGCCTCCGCCATCATCAGGTTGGTCAGCCACAGCGTCAGGCAATCGACCAGCACGCCGGTGCCGGCGGCGGCATGGCGGCGCAAGGCGCCGGTCAGGTCGCGCGGCTCCTCCACCGTCGTCCAGTCCGGGCCGCGGTCGTCGCGGTGCTTCGCCACCCGCTCCGCCATTTCGGCATCCCAGACCTGGGAGGTGGCGATGTAGACGCGCGGACCACCAAACGCCGTCACCAGCCCCTCGGCATAACGGCTCTTGCCCGAGCGGGCGCCGCCCAGCACCAGAGTGGCGTCCGCGCTCATTTCCAAACGGTCCCGTCGCGGTGACGATAGGCGCCGTCGCGCCAGACCATATCCTCATCGGCATAGTCAATCTCGTCGCCGGCGCTGCGGTCGCCGACCTCCAGATAGGCGGCCGGCCGGTCGCTGCGGTTGATCAGCCGGTGACCGTCGGTGACGCCATGCGGAAAGCCGGCGCACATGCCCACGGTCAGCAGCGTCTCGCCGGCATCGGTCACCAGCGTCAACTCGCCCTCCACCACATAGACGAACTCGTCCTGCCGGCTGTGCCAATGGCGCAGGGCGGACGAGGTGCCGGGCGCCAGCCGGGTCAGGTTGACGCCGAAATTTCGCAATCCCAGCGGGTCACCCAGCACCGCCCGGTGGCGGCCGGCGACCTGCGCCCGGAAGGGCTGCGGATAGTCGGTGGCGCCGGTCTCGGCGGTCAGCGTCGCGGGATCGAGGACCGGTGGGTTCGGCACAGGCGCTCTCCGGTTCTGTGTTGCGGATCCGGACTGTCGCAAACCGCACCGGCGGCGTCAAACGGCTCAAGTCCCCTTACAAAGCAGGGTTGCCGGGACCGCGACTGGACAGGCGCCGCTTCGCCCGTCATGCTTATTGCAGCGCAAAACAACAACCTGCGATGCGATGTCCAGCCCAAATAAGTCGCACTTGGAAATCATCAGCCGCCGCCCCTCCGGTCCTGCCAAGATGCCGCCGCTCCTGTTCGTCCATGGCGCCTTCAGTGGCGCCTGGATCTGGGACGCCAAGTTCCTGCCCTGGTTCGCCGAGCACGGATGGGAAGCACATGCCGTGTCGCTGCGTGGCCATGGCAACAGCGAAGGGGGCGACCGGCTGCACGATTTCGGCATCGCCGACTATGTCGATGACGTGCTGGAGGCGGCAAGCCGCCTGTCCGCCCCGCCGGTGCTGATCGGGCATTCGATGGGCGGACTGGTGGTGCAACGCGCGCTGGCCAAGCGCCGTTTCCCGGCAGGCGTGCTGATGGCGTCGGCGCCGCCCTATGGCCTGATGTCCTCCACCATGGGGCTGGCCTGGCGATCGCCCTATGTGTTCCAGCAGATGTCGATGCTGATGACCTTCGGCGAACGCGCGTTCGATCCGGACGCGATCCGCCGCGCCATGTTCTCAGACAAGACGCCGCGGGACGAAGCCGCGAAATACGACAGCCGCATGCAGGAGGAATCGCGCCGCGTCCTGCTGGACATCGGCGGCTGGATCCCCTTCCCCGTCCTGCCACCCCGCGACACGCCGATTCTGGTGATGGGGGCCGAGGAGGATCTGCTGTTCCCCCGCGCCGAGGTGATCGCCACCGCGATGGCGCTGGGAACGCAGCCGGTGTTCATGCCCGGCATGGGCCATGCGATGATGCTGGAGCAGGACTGGCAGTTGGCCGCCGAGCGGATCGAGTCGTGGATCGCCGCGACGGTGGCGGCACCGGTCACCTGAGGCACTTCTAGCGTTTCGGCCGCTCCGACCGAGCGTAATTGCTGAAATGCCCCTCCTTCGCCGCCATCCGGCGGGCGGACTGGATCACGGCGCCGGATTTGCCGTCCGGCGCCACGTTCGACAGCTGGCGGGTCAGGTCGGCGCTGCCGCAGGAGGGGCAGCCCGGGGTCTCGCCTGAGCGGACCAGGGTCTCGAACCCATGGTCGCAGGCCTTGCAGCGATAGGAATAGAGCGGCATCGCACCCTCGCGGAACGGATCGCATCGCACCGAGAATGCCGCAATATCCATAAAGAGAAAACGGTTTTGTTGCGTCGCATCAAAACCTTGATGAAGCGGCCGGATCAGGCCGCCGGTCCGCCGAAATCGAATCCAGCCGCCTCGACCGCCTGCCGCACCACCTCTGCCGGAACATCGCCATCGACCAGCACGGTGCCGGTGGCGAGATCGACGGTGACCGCGGCATCGGGCGCCGCTCTGGTGATCGCATTCGAAACGGAGCGGGCACAGCCGCTGCAGGTCATTCCATCCACCTTGTACGCATCGGCCATCGGCGCGGGCTCCCTTCGGTCAGGTCAGCCGCCGGCATGATGCGTCCGCACCACCGCGCTGACCGGGACAAGAACGAAGCCACGCTTTTGCACATCCGGCAGCCAGGACGCCAGAGCTTCGATTGTCGCATCATGCGGATGGCCGATGGCGACGGCGTAGCCCTGACGCTTCGCCACCTGTTCCGTCTTGGCAAGCTGGGCCTTCACCGCCGCCACGGTCTCCTGGTTGTCGAGGAACACGTCGCGGCCGATCCACGGCATCTTCAGCTCCTGGGCCAGTCCGATCCCGGCACTGTTGGGGGTGGTCCGGCTGTCCAGCCAGAGCAACCCCCGCCGGTGCAGTTCCGCCAGAACCGGCGCCAATGCCGCCCGGTCGGCGGTGAAACGGCTGCCCATGTGGTTGTTCACCCCGACATAGCCGTCGAAACTGTCCAGCGCGGCGCGGAACCGCTTCACGATCTCGCCCTTGTCCAGCGAGACCAGCAGCGCGTTCGGTCCCGGATCGGCCTTCACGCTGGGCTCCATCGGCATGTGCAGCATCAACTCGTGCCCATGGGCGCGGGCGGCCTTCGACTGGGCCGACAGGTCGCGGGCATAGGGCAGCCAGGACAGCGTCAGCGGCCCATGAAGCCCGGCCATCCGCGCCGAACGCTTGCGATCCAACCCCATGTCGTCGATGACGATGGCGATGATCGGTTTGCCCGTCGGCACCTCGGCCGGCAGCGCGTTCCTGCGCCACAGCGCGGCGTTGCCGCTTGGGGGCTGCACCGGCGGCTGGGCCGGAGGGGCGGGCGGCGGCAGCATCGCCACAGTGGTGGCCGGCGGGCGGGTTTCGGCCTGAACCGGCTTTTCCGGCACGGCATGTTCCGGCCCTTCGGCAGCATGCTGGACGGGCGGCTCCGCCTTCACCGCCGGCGGTGCGGGTGGCACGGGCGTCACGCCTGCCTGGGGAACTGGCGCCTGCTGAACCGGAGTCTGCTGGGTTCGTTCGCCACCTGAGCGGCCGCCGGTCAGCGTCGCCACGCCGATCGCCACCGCGAACACCGCGGCAACCGCCGCCAGAGCCAGAACGAAGGGATTCGACAGAAACGGTGGAAGGGAAATCTTGCGGGCCTTTGAAGGCACCTTGCGGGCCATGGTGACGACGTCCATCCTGCGACCGGGGCGCCGCACAGTGGCACCCCGCCGCGGCGACCGCAATCGCTCAAACGACGCAATCCGCCGCGGGAAAAGCCCATCAGTCCAGCCCACCGGCCCGCCGGCCCGGAGATCGCCCGATGCGTCCGATCTTTGTCACCGCAGCCCTTCTGGAACCCATCCTGTCGACTGCCACGGCCCTGCCCGCGAAGGCCGACGGACCGCAATGACCGCCGTCCCTCAGGGTGACAGCCCAGCCGGAGGAGCCCGGCGGCTGGTCGCCCTATCCCGGCCGCGACAACCACGGCTTCATCGGCATCACCCTGATCGAAGGCGACCGCGCCACGCAGATGGCCACCACTTTCCGCACCACCCTGGCGCCCGCCAACGAGACCAGGCATGCCCGCAAGCTGGTTCATCTTTGGGAGTTCGAGGCAGATCAGCGTGGCAAGATTTTCCTGCTCTGCCGGTATCGCGACACCGAAGCAGCTCTCGCCGTCGACCTGCAGCGCCGGATCCGCCGCTGCACACTGACGTGGGAAACCGACATTCGTGGCGACGTCCCGGAAAATCCCAAGAACCCGCCGCAGCTCGATTGCCGGTGACGGCGCGGCACTCTGCGCGGAGGCTGGAAATCTGCCCCCTCAGCGGCTATGGTGTCCATCGTTGGAACAGGGCCGGAACGGCCCGGACGACCCGGGCCAATGTGACCGGCCAAAGGTGGTAGGCTGAAGGCGCATGCTGCTGCT
>NZ_BADK01000840.1 GCF_000333595.1 Azospirillum sp. B506 | reverse complement strand
ACCTCGCCCACCGTCTGGTGCATGCCGACGAGACGGTCGGCCGAGCGGTCGGCGGCGATCACCGTCGGGGCGGAGGGGGCGGGAAGCGCCACGATGCGTTCCGCCGGCTTCGCCAGGAGGACGTGGTTTCCGGCGAGGTCGGTCGTGCGGATCTCCGCCGCTTGGCCCAGGCCGGGCGACAGGGCCAGCAGCAAAGCGGCGGCCGGGAGAGACGGCGGGATCAGGCGCATCAGAAGCTGACCCGGGTCTGGAACACCGCCTGCAGCGGCTCGCCGATGGCGACGCCGAGGTTGTTGACCGCCGAGGTGTAGTAGGTCTTGTCGAAGATGTTCTTGACGTTGACCTGGAAGGTGACGGGCGTGCCATGGACATCGGTGTCGTAGGCGGCGAAGGCGTCGGCGACGACGTAGGACGGCAGATAGAAGCTGTTGGCGGCATCGCCGGCACGCTTGCCGGCATAGCGGGCACCGCCGCCGACCCGCAACGCCGTGCTGCCCAGCACGGCCCCTAGATCATGGGTGACGAACAGCGAGGCGGTGCTGCGGGCGACGTTGGCCAGCCGGTTGCCCTGGTAGAGCGGGTCCTTGGTCACCTGGGCGTCGAGCAGGCTGTAGCTGCCGATGACGCTCCAGCCAGGCGCCACCTCGCCGGCGACGTCGAGCTCGAAGCCGCGCGAGCGCACGGCGCCGGCGGTGCGGTTGACGGTCAGGCCGTTGACCACCTCCGAATAGAGCACGTTGCGCTTGCGCAGGTCGAACAGGGCGGCGGTGGCGGTCAGGCCGCCGGCGAGTTCGACCTTGCCGCCGACCTCGTAGGCGTCGCCCTCCTCCGGCGGCAGCGCGCCGAGATAGCTGGAGATCGAGGAGTTCGGGCGGAAGCTCTGGCTCCAGCTGGCATAAACGGAGGCGTCGGGCGTGACCTTGTAGACGACACCGGCGCGGGGCACGAG
>NZ_BADK01000841.1 GCF_000333595.1 Azospirillum sp. B506 | reverse complement strand
AGCAGGGGCAGATGCCGGCGCACGTCGCCGCCCGGCAGCGCCATCCGCACACCATGCTGGTACGACGTGGTCAGCGTGATCTCGCCGCCTGATTCTGGGGCAGCCTCTGCCGCATTTTTAACCAAATTCAGGAAAACCTGCACAAGTTGGTCGCGATTGCCGTAAACAGGAGGCAGTGACGGGTCGTAGCGCTCGACAAAGCGTATTTTTCGGGCAAAGCCGCTCTGGGCGACCTTGCGCACATGTTCCAGCACTGTGTGGATGTTGACCGCGGCGCGTTCCAGCGGCCGTTCGTCGGAGAAGACCTCCATGCGGTTGACCAGCGCGACGATGCGGTCGGCCTCGTCGCAGATCAGGCGGGTCAGAACCCGGTCCTGGTCGCTGGCATTCTCCTCCAGCAGCTGAGCGGCGCCGCGAATGCCCGACAGCGGGTTCTTCACCTCGTGCGCCAGCATCGCCGCCATGGCCGTGACCGAGCGGGCGGCATGGCGGTGGGTCAACGAATGGTCGATCTTGCGGGCGAGCGACCGCTCATGGATGGTCAGCACCACATGATCGGGTGGATCGCCCATGGTCGCCACCTGCACCGTGACATGGTGAGGGCCGATGCGCGGGGTGTCGATGACAACACCGTCCTGTGACACCCGGCGGCTGCCACGGCGAACCTGCTGGATCAGCCCCATCACCGGACTGTCCGGCGGCAGCAGGTCGGGCAGAGGCATGCCTTCCATGGCATTGGAGGACAGGTCGAAGAACTCCTGCCCCTCCAGGTTGACGAAGCGGATGTCGCCGTTGCCGTCCACCACCAGAACCGGATCGGGCAGGCTGTTCAGCACCACCAGGGACTCCAGCCGGGGCGACCGCGCCGTCGACCGGCTGCGTCCACGCTGGCTGAGTGCGGTCCCGGGACTGGTCGTGGAAACAGGATCCATCAGGCGGCCATCCTTTCGATTGCCGGTTCATAG
>NZ_BADK01000842.1 GCF_000333595.1 Azospirillum sp. B506 | reverse complement strand
CCGACAGGCTGAGCGAGATCAGCGGCCGTTCGATCTCGCGCAATACCCGGTCATAGAGACCGTTCGACGGCATGCCGTCCTTGTGGGCGGCGAAATAGTCCTTCAGGTGGCGTTCGACCGCCGAGGACAGACCCTCGCTCTGCGGCTCCTCCACCGGCTGTGCGGCCGGGGTGGCATCGGCAAGCTCCGCCTCCACCACGTCCAGTCCGATCACCTCCTGCGAATAGAGCGCCGCCAGGCGACGGACGAGATTCTCCAGTTCACGGACGTTGCCAGGCCAGCGATAGCGCTTCAGCCGGTCCATCGCCGCCTGATCGATGCTCTTGGCCGGAAGCCCCTGGCTGATGCCGATGTTCAGGAAATGGCGGACCAGAAGCGGAATGTCCTCCGTGCGCTCGCGGAGCGGCGGCAGACGGATCGGCACGACGCACAGGCGGTAGAAAAGATCCTCACGGAACAGCCCCTGACGGATCAGGGTGCGCAGGTCGCGGTGGGTCGCCGCGATGATGCGCACGTCGGTCTTGATCGCTGTCCGTCCGCCGACGGTGGTGTATTCCCCTTCCTGCAGAACGCGCAACAGACGGGTCTGGGCGTCGAGCGGCATGTCGCCGATCTCGTCCAGGAACAGGGTGCCGCCCTGCGCCTGCTCGAACCGGCCGGTCGAGCGGTTGGTGGCGCCGGTAAAGGCGCCTTTCTCGTGGCCGAACAGTTCTGATTCGATCAGTTCGCGCGGGATGGCGGCCATGTTGATGGCGACGAAGGCACCATTGCGCCGTTTGCCGTAGTCGTGCAGCGCGCGGGCCACCAGCTCCTTGCCGGTGCCGGACTCGCCGGTGATCATCACCGTCAGATCGGTGCCCATCAGCCGGGCCAGCACCCGGTAGATTTCCTGCATGGCCGGCGAGCGCCCGATCAGCGGCAGCTGCTCCTCACCCTCCATGTCGCCGCCGGGCATGGCGGCCGGCGGCGTGTTGGTGTTCAGCGCCCGCTCGACGACCGACACCAGCTCCTTCAAATCGAACGGCTTGGGCAGATACTCGAATGCCCCGCGTTCCGCCGCCTTCACCGCGGTGATCAGCGTGTTCTGCGCGCTCATCACGATGACGCGCATTTCGGGCCGCAGCTTCTTGATGCGTGGTATCAGGTCCAGGCCGTTTTCATCCGGCATCACCACGTCGGTGATGACCAGATCCCCCTGCCCGTCCGCAACCCAACGCCACAGCGTCGCCGCGTTGCCGGTGGTGCGCACCTCGTGCCCGAGCCGGGCGAGGGCCTGCGTCAGGACGGTGCGGATGGCGCGATCGTCATCCGCGACGAGAATGGTCGCCGCGCTCATCACCGAGTCCCCCGGCCGCCCTTGGACTGCAGGCCAGCGTCAGAAATCTTCGACTCGCCGGCAAGTTTCGGTTCGTCGTATTTCGAATCATCGTACATCGGCAGCGACACCTTGAAGACGGTCCGGCGAGGCTGGCTGTCGAACTCGATGGTTCCGCCATGATCGCCGATCAGTTTCGCCACCAATGCAAGACCAAGGCCAGTCCCATTCACTTGCTGGTCACAAAGGA
>NZ_BADK01000843.1 GCF_000333595.1 Azospirillum sp. B506 | reverse complement strand
CAGGCAGCCGCCGACCCACACCCCGACCGCCAGTGACAGCAGCTCTGGTGCATTGACCAGTTCCACCGTCAGGATGATCGAGGCGAGGCTGCCGGCGACCGTCCCGGCGACACGATACACCGCCTTAGACCGCACGGTTCCCGACAGCGGGCTCGACACCACATAGGCGGTCAGCATCGCCCAGAAGGGGCGCGGCAACCCCATGCCGAACGCGATGTAGAGCGCCAGCATGGAGGCCGCGAACGACTTCAGCGAGAAGACCAGCTCGTTCAGGGAAGGGGCTTTGGGCATCGGGGCGCGCTCACTGCCCGGCTGGCAGCTGGGCGACCTTCGGCGTACGGTCGGGAGCGCCCGTCACCGACACCGTGGCGGTCCGTCCGGCGACCAGTTGCAGGCTGTCCGGCACGTCGTCCAGCGCGATGCGCACGGGGATGCGCTGGGCCAGCCGCACCCAGTTGAAGGTCGGGTTGATGTTGGCGACCAGCCCGGTTCCCTCCGCCCGGTCGCGGTCGACGATGGCGCGGGTGATGCTGTCGACCCGGCCGTGCAGGTCCGCGGCGGCCCCCATGATCCGGACTGTGACCGGAGCGCCGACATGGATGCGCGGCAGCTTGGTCTCCTCGAAATAGCCCATGACATAGAAGGAGTGGCTGTCGATCAGCGCCACCACCGCCTGACCCGCAGCGACATAGTTGCCCGTCTTCAGCTGCAGGTTGGTCACATAGCCGTCCACGGTCGCCTTGACCTCCGTCCGCTCCAGGTTGAAGCGGGCGAGGTCGAGCGCCGCCTCGTTCTGCTTGGCGGCAGCAGCAGCCTTGGCCATCGCCGACATCACCTCCTGCCGCTGGGCGGTGGAGACGACATTGTTGCCCAACTGCTCGTAACGGCGCGCTTCGGCGGTGCGATAGGCCAGTTCGGCCCTGGCGCTGTCCAGGTTGGCCTGGGCCTGCTCCACCGCCAGCCGGTAGCGGCCCGGATCGACGACGAACAGCACGTCGCCCTTGTGGACCAGCTGGTTGTCGGCCACCCGCACGTCGGTCACCAGTCCGGCGACGTCGGGAGATACCTGGACGATGTCAGCGCGGACGCGGCCGTCGCGGGTCCACGGCTCGTTCATATAATAATCCCACAGCCAAAGCCCGCCACCGACCGCCGCCGCGGTCACCAACAGGGTTACGGCGATCCGGGCAACGGTCCGGAAGAAAGGAAGGAATGTCACGGTCTTGGTTCCTCGATCACCGCACAGGTACGGATGGCGGCGCAGCCCGCCCGGTGCGGGTCATGGCGCACCCACCGGAAACACGGTGCGGTCAGGTCGGTTCACGCTTGGCGTTGGCTTCGATAATGGACAGCACGCGATAACAGGCATCGACGTCGGCCGCGGTCGCGTCTGCCATCAACCGCTGGCGGACATCGTTCAGCGCCTCGTTCACCTGCACCAACAGGTGCCGGCCGGCATCGGTCATGTGCAGCGTCTTCGCCCGGCGGTCGCAGGCATCCTCGCGCCGCTCCAGCAATCCCGCCGCCTCCAGCCCATCCAGAAGACGGACGAGCGACGGACCTTCGACAGCCATTTCCTCCGCCAATTCACGCTGCCGCAACCCGTCGCCGAGCTCTGCCAGCAGCATCAGCGGCGCGATGGCCGATGTGGAAAATCCACTGTCCGCCAGCACCCTGTTGGCCGCCCGCCGCCACAGATGGGAAGCGCGGAACAAGTGCAGGCCGAAATTGGGAGGAAGGCGCAGAGCCTTATCATGTATCATGCCTATTTAATAGTTTTGCTATCTAATTTCGACAAGGGGCAGGACTCGCATTCAGGGTCCCTTTGTCGCATAGCTGGATTGCTGCGATGCGGCATTTCACTAAAATTTCCATAATCAAACTTATGTGCTTTTTACGTGTACGCGCGGTGGGTTCAATTCTGAAGTGCAACTTTCTCGTAATCACACGGCTTTACGGGTCATGAGGGTCAGGATGGAACCCTCCGTCGGTGTCGTCGATGCCTCCTGTGACAACGCCCTGCCCGCTCGACATAAAAAGCGACCTCCGGAAAGTCCAGTGCGGCTGATTCCCTCCACAAGCGAATAAGTCGATGAGGCAATAGTCTGCAACTGATACTATTGGCCAGAAAGAGAAACCTGACGCAGGCTCGAACTGCGACATAACGCAGCATTTTGGATGATTGCGGCCGGATCTACGAGAACTCCGCCTTGCTTGGAAAAAGAACCGGTTGACGGCGCATGCCATTCGGGCCTTCACTTAACAATGCAAGTCATTCTCAACTAGGCAGCTAAAAATGCGCACTCTCACTGGCGTGGCCATTGCCGCGCTCGCCCTTGCCTTGTCTCCAGCAGCCTTGGCCAAGGAATATCCGATCGGCAAGCCTCAGGAGAAGGCAGGCATGGAAATCGCCGCGGTCTACCTGCAGCCGATCGAGATGGAGCCGGCCGGCATGATGACTCCGGCCAAGGACGCCGACGTCCACATGGAAGCGGACATCAAGGCGACCAAAAGCAATGTCAATGGCTTCGCCAAGGGTGATTGGATTCCCTACCTCGTCATCAGCTATGAAGTTACCAAGGATGGCCAAACCGTCGCGAAGGGTGACTTCATGCCCATGGTCGCCAACGACGGACCGCATTATGGCGAGAATGTGAAGCTTGCCGGCCCCGGCAAATACACGGTCAGCTATCGCATCTCCCCGCCGACGGCCTCACACAACAGCCATTTCGGGCGTCATGTGGATAAGGAAACCGGCGTCAAGCCCTGGTTCGATCCCTTCACCGTAACCAACGATTTCGTCTATACCGGAACGGGTAAGAAGGGTGGCTACTAAGCTGCAAATCATGCGGACACGGGCTTTGCGCCCGTGTCTGGCACTCGCCACGGCACTCGTTCTGAGTGCTGTGGCCTCACCCGCACTGGCCGGTGACGATCCCACCTTCGTCATCGAATTCAATGACGGAACGATGAGCCCGCACCGTTTGGAGGTCCCGGCCGACACACGCATCGAGTTGAAGCTGGTCAACAAGGGCAAGACACCGGCTGAATTCGAGAGCCTGCCGTTGCGCAAAGAGAAAGTTCTGGCTCCGGAATCTGAATCCTTCATGGTTATCAAAGGCTTGGACCCCGGGGAGTATTCCTTCTTCGACGACTTCCACCCGGAAGCGCCGCCGGCTGTTCTGGTTGCCAGGTAACGCCTGGGGCGTAGGAGGAATGAAGGGATGAATGCACAACTTGGCGCTATCGCCTTTGTCGTGTGGCGGGAAAGCGTGGAAGCGCTGCTCGTCATCGGCATCCTCGATTCCTGGTTGCTGGCTCGGGTCGCCAATCCGCAGCGCCCCCGCCGTTTTCTGTGGAGCGGCGTGGCCGCCGGACTGGCCGTGGCGTCGTTCCTCGCCATCACGCTCACCGGCCTGGGCGACCTGCTTTCGGAAGACGCGCAGCAGGCCTATCAAACGGTCACCGTGCTCATCGCCACCATCCTTATCGTCCAGATGCTGGTGTGGATGCGCCGTCACGCTCGCACCATGAAACGAAGCCTGGAGATGACCCTCGACAAGGCGGTGGAACGGCGGAAGTCTTGGGGCGTGTTTGTTCTCGCCCTCATCGCGGTGGCCCGTGAGGGCAGCGAGACGGTGATTTTCCTTTACGGCATGCTGTCGGCCGGCGCGGGTGGCTCCCTGACCGGCGGCGTTATCGCAGCCCTGGCCGGAATCGGCATGGCGATGCTGACCTATGGCCTGCTGCGTCTGGGCGGCAAGCGCATGCCGTGGCAGCTGTTCTTCGGCATCACCGAGGTGATGCTGATGTTCCTTGCCGCCGCACTGCTGATGACCGGCATCGACGGCCTGATCGATCTGGGCATCCTGCCCAGGCTTTCACGCGGGCTGTGGAACAGCTCCTGGCTCATCTCGGACGGAAGTGCCGGCGGAGGATTCATCTCCTCGCTGACCGGCTACCGGGCGCAGCCCAACCTGATGGAGTTGATTGCGTACATCATCTTCTGGACGGTGGTCCTGGGACTGCTCCACCTCCGCCGTCCACTGGGCAAATCGGCCATGACCTGACGGATCTCCCAGGACAGATCGCTGTCCCGGCATCGTCGGTCCGTGCAAATGAAGACATCGATCATGAGGTCAGAAATCGACATTTCCGACGAGGGCCGGAAGACCGCAACGCCGGTATCCGACAGTCGCCTCCCTGTGGTCCAGGCGATCGAATCCCTCTTCGTTACGCATCGCCGCCATGTGAAGTGGCTACAGGCGACGATGCTCCTTGTGTTCCTGATCGTGGTGGCCCTGCCGGCGCTGTTGCCCGAATCAGCGCCGGAAGCGACGGCATGGACCGATCCGCGACTGGCGCTGAAATTCCTTCTCTGGGGCATCTGGTTCCCCCTGGTGTTTCTGACGGTGATCGTCGTCGGACGGATGTGGTGCGGCGTCCTTTGCCCGATGGGGGCTGCCTCCGAATTCGCCAACCGCTTCGGCCTGCAACGCTCCATTCCTGCCTGGATCCGTTGGGAAGGCACACCGGCCATCAGCTTCATCGTAACGACGCTGCTCGGCCAAACGCTCGGCGTGCGCGACCACCCGGAGGCGGCGGCGGGACTCTTCGGCATCACCATGCTGCTGGCCATTCTGACCGGACTGGTCTATGGGCGCGGCAAGCGGGTGTGGTGCCGCCATCTGTGCCCGATCGGGCGGGTGCTGGGCCTGTACTCCCGTCTCGGCACCGTGCAGTTCGCGCCGCGCCGGCGGTTGCCCGGCAATCAGGAATACACCGAACGGGGCGTCTGCCCGACGATGATCGACATTGCCCGCAAGACAGAATCCCGCCACTGCATCGCTTGCTTCCGCTGCGTCAATCCCTCCGCCACGGGAGGCATGAAGCTGGAACTCCACCATCCGGGCAAGGAGGTCGAGAGGATCCGCGACCACCATGCAAACAAGGCGGAGACGTGGTTCCTTTTCCTGGACACCGGCGTCGCACTCGGAGGTTTCCTGTGGCTGGTGCTGCCCCTGTATCAGGATATGCGCCAAGCCTTGGGCGAATGGGCGCTCGACCATGGTTGGGACTGGTTGACCCGGATCGGTCCGTCCTGGCTGATGGTGGTCCACCCCGAACGTGGCGAAACCTTCCTGTGGCTCGACTTCGCCACGATTATCGGCTTCATGCTCGGTTGCATGCTGGTGTTGACGATGATCCTGGGAGCGATCACCGCCCTTAGCGCCAAACTGGCCCGTCAAGCCGGTGCGGACGGGAGTTTCAGTCGCTGCTTTACGGAATTGGGCTATCAATATTCCCCGGTTGCACTGATGTCGTTGTTCATCGGACTCGGTGCTGAGTTGCTGGCCCCGTTGCGCTACGGACCCTTCGGAGACTTCGGCGTACATGCCATTCGCGGTGGCCTCTTCGCCATGGGCATCGTCTGGAGCGTGTTGCTGGGCTGGCGCATCCTGGAGCGGCAAGGCGTTCCCGCCGCCAAACGAGGTTTCCCGCTTCTGCCCGGTCTGGTCGGCAGCTTGCTGGTCGGCATTGGCTGGTGGCCGGCCATTTTCGGGCTGTGATCCCAACGGCGTCAGGCGTCGGTGGGTTTCGATGGCCCCAGGCGGGATGGGTCGGTTATGCGACGACATCGCTGTCGGTCGCACGATAGGCCGGCAGATAACCGACGAGCGCCTCGATGGCCGACTGCTCGGGCGACAGGTCGCCAAAACCTACCCGATGCGCCCTGGCAAGCGGACATGACTGCTCAATCTCCGGATTGGATCATGGTGAGCATTGGGGTTGGGTACTGGGGAAGGACCACCGGGGTGCCAGCGGCCTGCGTCACGGCGAACGGCACACCTTAGGCTTGCCGGAGCAGGGAAGAGATCAGGGCCACCCCGACACCGAGTGAGAGGTGGGTCTCGGCACTCGGCCGGGCTTGTGAATAGTGAACCGGTACACCGGCCAGCAGCGACAGTCAGGGGGCGGCGGCCTGCGGCGACAGGGCGGCGATCTGATCGGGATCGGAAAGCGCTTGAAGAGATTGGTCGCCGTACACCCTGCCCTTGCCGCCAGCGGACCGGCGCTGACATGCCCAATCGGCTGTTCGAGCGGGCCTCCGCGCGGACGGCTGCCCGTTCTCGGCGGTTCGAGAAAGCGAGAACCGGTTCAAGTCTGCGATCTCATCAGCACAGCGGCGGGTCTGACAAAACTCTTGCGGCCACGCTTGAACCCCATGACGGGTGCCGCTATTCCACCGAAGGCATCGGCCTCGTCAACCGCATCGAGCACGATCAGGTCCGCCCGCCCGCCGACCATGATCCCGTAGTCTGCAATCCGCATCAGCCGCGCAGCCCCGGTCGAGATCGTATCGATGCACTCGCCGAAGTTCTCAGGTCCCAGATGCATAAGGTTCGCGTAAAGATTTGCGATCCGGATCAATGAACCATCACCGAAGGGCGTGAAAGGATTCAGGACGTTGTTCGTCGCAACCGAAACGGTCACGCCACCATCCGCCAGCAGATGGACTGGCGCCACGCCACGCGGGGCGCGATGCTTCCGATCGCGCCCGTTGAGATAGAGATCCGTCGCCGGCAGGGCCGTCACTGCCACGCCGGCCGCGGCCAGCAGGGCGATCATCCGCTCCAGCGCCGCATCGTCGAGGACCGCGAGCTTGGTGGCATGGCCGACGGCGACCCGCCCCTGCCAGCCGGCCGCCATCGTCCGCCGGCAGATTTCCTCCAGATGGGACCAGGCAGGATCGAGATCGAAATCCAGATGGAAATCCAGGTCGACGTCATGCGCCACCGCCAGGGCAAAGATCCGCTCCATCTGCAGGGACGGATCGGCATCGGTGTAGGGGCAGCCGCCCAGGAGATCGGCCCCGTCCGCCAGCGCCTGGGTCAGCAACCCTTCGACCTCAGGGTCGTGGGTCATCCCCTCCTGCGGGAAGACACAGATCGACAGATCGATGGCAAAGGCATAATCCCGCTTGAGCCGCTTCATCGCCTCGAAACTGCGCAGGCCGACCAGCGGATCCAGTTCCACATGGGCCCGCATGAACATGGTGCCTTGTGTGATCGCACGCTCCAGGGTGCGGGCGCCGCGAGCGTAGACATCCTCGGTCGTGAAAGCCCTTTTCAGGCCGGAAACCGCGGCGATTGCTCCCTTCAATCCGCCGCCGGCATCGCGGCACCGGCACAGCAGACAGGATTTGTCGAGATGGATGTGTGTGTCCACCAGCCCCGGCAGGACGACGCGCCCGCCGACATCCTCCTCGTGGATGGCGGTACCGGCCAGGCCAGGGCCGATGGCGGCGATCCTGTCCTGCCTGACCGCGATATCCTGCAAGCCCTTCCCTCCCCTTAGGCGGACGTTGCGCAGGAGAAGATCGAAGCTGTGATTCGTCGACATTTCAAACCCGGCGTGTCATTTGCATGCTATATTCGTATGCACTTTTGATACCAACATGTCGGCACCTTTGGAGGTCCAGATGAGCGAGATGACGGAACGCGATCTACAGGCGGTGAAGGATTATCTGGAGGCGTCCATGGCCCCCGATCCCGTCCGTGCAGCGACCTATGTCGCGCCGGGCTTCATCTGCCGCTTTACCGGGCATCGCGTGTTCGACACCCCGAGCGGCCCGACCGGCTTCAACGCCGCCCGCTACAAATGGGTGAAAAAGCGGATCGAGCGCTATGACGTGGTGCCGGGGGAAACGGAAACCATCGTCTACAGCCTTGGTTACCTGTACGGCGCTTGGCCGGACGGCACGCCCTTCGACAACAACCGCTATATCGACCGCTTTGTGGTGCGGGACGGGCTGATCGTCGAAACCGATGTCTGGAACGACAGCGCCGAATGGATTCTCGATCCCTCCTGCGCCCGCTGATCGCCAGTCGCCAATCGTTGGTTCTGGCGCCCTTATTCGGCATAGGGCGCCAGGATGTCCATCAGGCTGCGGCTCCTGGCACCGGAACTTTGCAGCAGCGCGCGGGACGCTACGGCCTCAAGATGCTCCTCCATCAGGGTGCAGGCCTTCTCGACGGGACCGGTCCGGAGGGCCTCGATCAGTTCGAGATGCTCGCTGACCGCGCAGTCCGACGAATGGGGGCGGCTGAAGACCGCCAGCGACAGTCCGGCGCGGTAGCAGATCTCGGTCACGTAGCGGATCAGAACCGGCTTGCCGGTCATCTCCGCCAGCCTGACATGGAATTCCGTCGCAAGGCGGATCGAAATCCCCTCGGCGCCATGCCGGGCCTGATGTTCGGCTTCGACCATGGACTTCAACTGCTTCACCTGGGCCTCGGTCAGCTTGCCGGCCAGATGGCGGACGACCTGACGCTCCAGATCGACACGAATGTCGAAGATGTCGCGGGCATCCTCGAAGGACGGCACGGCGACCACGGCGATGCGGTTCCGGCGCAGATCGACGAGCCCTTCCGCCGCCAGCTGCCCAAGCGCGCTGCGGGCGATGGTCCGGCTGACGCCGAAGCGTTCACCCAGCGAATCCTCGGGCAGCCGGTCTCCGGGCAACAGCGCCCGCTCGATGATCGCACGCCGCAGGGCGATGCAGATCGCCGCAACACGGTCGCCCCCGGTTCTCCCTGAACGCTTTTCCTCGCGCTTTTCCTCGGACATCACCGCCCCCGCCTGCCTGGCATTCCATAAGCGAGGCCGGCCGGGATTGCAACGCACCAAGTGCCGCATTTGAATGCAGTGGCATCGCCTGATTGCACAGAATAAATGCATGCTAAAACTGTATGCATTTTGCAATGCCATATCTGACGTATCTCGCTGCAGTCTGGCGCGTGCGGGGAAGCTGGCACACCCGTTGCGTACAAATTTTGCCGATCCGTCACGAGGTGCGCCGCATGTCTCCATCCCACGCAGGCCAGCGAGGCCTCTCTTCCATCGCCGCCGGGTTCTATGCGAGGGAAGCGAGATGACCGCCGCCCGGCCGGGAATGGTCACCAGTCCGCATCCCCTGGCCTCCGAAGCCGGAGCCGCCATTCTGGCGCGGGGCGGGACCGCCATCGAAGCGGCGGTCGCCATCGCTGCCTGCCTGTCCGTCGTCATGCCGCATTTCTGCGGGATCGGCGGCGATGCCGTCTGGCTGGTGGCCGACCGGCAGGGGCGGCAGCGCTGTTTCCTCGGCATTGGTCAAGCGGCGGAGACTCTGCCGGTCTATAAAGCCGCGATTCCGCTGCGCGGCCCCGCCTCGACCGTCACCTCGGCCTGTGCGGTCGACAGTTGGGGCCATGCCCTTGCCTACAGCGCCGCTCACTGGGGCGGCACAAGGCCATTCGCCGACCTCCTCGCTCCGGCCATCGCCCTGGCCCGGGATGGCTATGTCCCCAGCCGCTCGCAGCATTTCTGGTTCGATTTCCGCCGCGACGAGATCCCGCAGTGGGGCAACTTCGCGGATCATTTCAGCGCAGTCCCCGGCGCTCCGTTCACCCAGCCCGGTCTCGCCCACAGCCTCTCCCTGCTGGCCGAGGATGGATACCGGTCCTTCTATGACGGGAGGCTCGGAAAGCTGCTGGCCGAGGGATTGGCCGCCGCAGGTTCCCCTCTCGGTGCCGCCGATCTGGCAGCAACGCGGACACGGGAGGAGACACCGGCCAGCCTGGACTATCGCGGGCTGACCCTGCTGGCCCCGCCGGCACCGACCCAGGGCTTGTCCACGCTGGCGATCATGGGCATTCTCGCCCACTTCGATCTGGCGGCGCTGCTCCCCACCAGTCCGTTGCGGTACCACCTGCTGGTCGAGGCGGTGAAGCAGGCCTTCCTGGACCGGCCGCTCATCGCCGATCCCCATCGGTCGGAGCCGGCGCCCTGGGGCTTCCTCGACCCTCAGCGTCTTGCCGCCAAGGCTGCCGCCATCGATCCGGAGCGCGCACTGGACTGGCCCCACCCCTACCAGCATGGCGACACCGTCTTCTTCGCAGCCACCGACGAGCAGGGGCGCTGCGCCAGCGTTCTGCAGAGCACATATTTCGACTGGGGCAGCGGGATGGCGGTCGGCGACACCGGAATCCTCTGGCAAAACCGTGGCGCGGCATTCTCGACCGTCCCCGGCGACCGCAACGAGATCCAACCCGGCAAGCGGCCCTTCTACACCCTGAACCCCGGCATCGCCCTCAAGGCTGGGGAACCGCATCTTCTCTATGGGACACAGGGCGCCGACGGCCAGCCGCAAAGCCTGTCCGTGCTGCTCACCGGCCTGATCGATTACGGCATGACGCCGGAGGAGGCGCTTGCCCAGCCCCGATTCCTTCTGGGAAAGACATTTTCCGACAGCCACGACAGCCTCAAGATCGAGGCATCCCTGGGCGAGGCCGCAATCGAGGCGCTTGCCGCGCTGGGACATGAGGTGGCTCCCCTCCCGGCCCTGTCGCCGATCTTCGGTCAGGCGGGTGTCATCGGCCTCGGCAATGCAGATTCCCCTCAAGGTGCCCACGACCCGCGTGGCGAAGGCAAGGCGGTGCGGCCCCAGGCGATCCGGTGAACGCCCCGCCCTGCTCTTTCCGTTTCCAATGGGTCAGTGGCTAATCATCCACGGCCTTGCGGTCGGAAACCCCTTCGCCCCATCAGGGGTGCGCAGCACCGACCGCCCTTTTCCGCCACCGCTTCCGCAACCGCAGCCAGGGCCGTGCTTATGCTTCGGCCCGACCTCCGACAACAGGCCCGGCCGGTCGGCGCTGCGCTCGTTGGTGGCGTGCGCCGTTCGCGTCGCGGCCGAGACTGTCGAAAAGGCTGGCGTCCTGCGGATCACCCGTGGCGACGGTACCTCGCAGGTGGGGCAGGGCTGCGGCAGACTGCTTTCCGCCATCGGCCGCATCTCGGTGAAGTCGCCGCAGGTCGGGCACTCGTAATCGTACATCGGCATGGCGCATGCCTCCTCCGTTTGCCGGTTACACGCGGTCCGGCGCAATCGGCATGTCGACGTCGCCACTGATGAACTTGGTCGGGCCGTCGGCGTTCGGGCTGATGTCGAAGTCGAAGATCTGCGTCGGCAGGAACAGAGTGGCGCAGGCGTTGGGCACGTCGACGACACCGCTGATGTGGCCCTGCACCGGAGCGGTGCCGAGGATCGAATAGGCCTGGGCGCCGGAATAGCCGAACTTCTTCAGATATTCGATGGCGTTCAGGCAGGCTTGGCGGTAGGCGACATGGACGTCCAGGTAATGCTGCTCACCCGCCTCGTCGACCGAGATGCCCTCGAAGATCAGATAGTCGTTGTAGGTCGGGACGATGGGGCTCGGCTTGAAGATCGGGTTCTTGATCCCGTACTTCGCCATGCCGTCCTTGATCAGGTTGACCTTCAGATGCGCCCAGCCCGCCATTTCGATGGCGCCGCAGAAGGTGATCTCGCCGTCACCCTGGCTGAAATGCAGGTCGCCCATCGACAGGCCGGCGCCCTTCACATAGACCGGGAAATAGATGCGCGAGCCGCGCGACAGATCCTTGATGTCGCAATTGCCGCCATGCTCGCGCGGCGGCACGGTACGGGCGCCCTCCGCCGCCGCCTTGTCCCGGGCCTCACCCTTCAGCCGGCCCATATGGGCGGTCGGGGCGTAGGGCGGGTTGGCGAGGCCGGGAACCCGGGTCGGATTGGTGTCGATCAGCGCCTGCTCGCGCTTGTTCCACTTGGCCAGCAAGTCGTGCGAGGGCAGGCAGCCGATCAGGCCGGGATGGATCAGCCCGGCGAAACGGACGCCGGGGATGTGGCGCGACTTGGTGAACATACCCTCGAAGTCCCAGATCGACTTCTGGGCCAACGGGAAATGCTCGGTCAGGAAGCCGCCGCCATTCTGCTTGGAGAAGAAGCCGTTGAAGCCCCACTGCTGCTGCGGGAAGGCGCCGATGTCCAGCAGGTCGACCACCAGCAGGTCGCCCGGCTCCGCTCCCTCGACTCCCACCGGGCCGGACAGGAAGTGAACCTGGCTGAGATCGACGTCGCGCACGTCGGCGGCATCGTCGTCGTTTTTGATCTGGCCGCCGGTCCAGTCGTAGCATTCCAGGATGAAATCGTCGCCCGGCTTCACCGTCACCGCCATCGGGATGTCCGGATGCCAGCGGTTGTGGATCATGTCGTTCTCGTAGGGGGACTGCGACAGGTCGGCCTTGATCAGGGTGTCAGCCATGGATTGCTCTTCCTTCTTCGTGGACTGATTTCAAGGAATGGGAAATATCGGCGGTCAGACCGACAGCAGCCGTGCCACCTTCGCCTCGTCGATGGCACCGCGGCTGTCCTCATGGACGATCTCGCCGTTCTCGATCACCAGCACCCGGTCGGCGATGTCGAGCGCGAAGCTCAGCACCTGTTCCGACACGATGATGCTCAACCCTCTCTCGTCGCGGATGCGGCGCAGGGTGCGGGCCATCTCGCGGATGATCGAGGGCTGGATGCCTTCGGTCGGCTCGTCCAGCAGCAGGACCTTCGGCTTGGTCGCCAGGGCGCGGGCGATGGCGAGCTGCTGCTGCTGGCCACCCGACAGGTTGCCACCGCGCCGGCCCTTCATCTCCAGCAGCACCGGGAACAGCTCGTAGAGATCCCCCGGCACATTGCGCCCGCCATGCACGGTCAGACCGGTCTCGATGTTCTCCTGCACGGTCATGGCCGGGAAGATCATGCGGCCCTGGGGGACATAGGCGACGCCCTGCGCCACCCGCTCGTAGCTTTTCAGGCCGGTGATCTCGCTGTCGCCGATGCGGACCGCGCCAGACCGCGCCGGCACGATCCCCATCAGCGACTTCATCAGCGTCGTCTTGCCCATGCCATTGCGGCCCATGATGGCGACGATCTCGCCCGGTGCCACCGTGAAGTCGAGGCCGTGCAAAACCTCGCTCTCGCCGTAGGACACGCGCAGTTGGTTGACGGACAGCATGTCGGTTCCTCCGGTCAATGGCCCAAATAACTCTGGCCCGAATGAATCAATGGCCGAGATAGACTTCGATCACCTTGGGGTCGGTCTTCACCCGCTCCATGCTGCCTTCCGACAGGATCTTCCCCTGGTGCAGAACGGTGACGCGGTGGGCAATGTCCTCGACGAACTTCATGTCGTGTTCGATCACCAGCACCGAGCGGTTCTGGATGATCTTGTTGAGAAGCTCGGCGGTCTTCCTGCGCTCGTTGACGCTCATGCCGGCGACCGGCTCGTCCAGCATCAGCAGTTCCGGATCCTGGATCAGCAGCATGCCGATCTCCAGCCACTGCTTCTGCCCGTGGCTGAGATACTCGGCGCGCTGGTCGAGATGGTCGGCCAGGAAGATCATTTCGGCGATCTCCGCCACCCGCTCGCGCACCGCGGCGTCGCGCTTGAAGGCGAGCGCGCCGAACACGCTGCGGCCGCGGGGGTAGGAGATCTCCAGATTCTCAAACACCGTCAGGTCGTCGTAGATCGACGGATTCTGGAACTTCCGCCCGACCCCGGCCTTGACGATCTGGTGCTCCTTCATCGCCGTCAGTTCCCGGTTGCGGAACTTGATGGAACCGCCGGACGCCCTGGTCCGTCCGCAGATCAGGTCGAGCACCGTGGTCTTGCCGGCGCCGTTCGGACCGATGATGACGTGGATCTCGTTGCTGTCGACGTAGAAGGACAGGTCGTTGACCGCCTTGAACCCGTCGAAGGAGACGGTCAGCCCTTCGACCGCCAGCAGGTAATCGGTGGAATTCGCCATGGGATCCGTCCCTCCTCAATCGGCGGCGGTGTGCGGCGGGATGATCGGGGTGCCGGCTCCGGACGCCGTACGGGGCAGCAGGCGGCCAAGCCTGGGGGCGATGAATTGCTGGTAGAGCCCGGCCAGCCCGTTGGGGAACACCATCACCACGCCGATGAACAGCGCGCCCATGGCGAACAGCCACAACTCCGGGAAGCTTTCCGACAGCATCGTCTTGGCCCAGTTGACCAGCAGCGTGCCGTAGACCGCGCCCAGCAGCGACAGCCGGCCGCCGACCGCGCAGTAGATGACCATCTCGATCGACGGCACGATGCCGACGAAGGACGGCGACATGAAACCGACCTGGAGCGTGAACATCGCGCCCCCCACCGCTGACAGTGCCGCCGCGAAGCAGAAGACGAAGATCTTGAAGTTGGCGACGTCGTAGCCGGAGAAGCGGACCCGGTCCTCTTTGTCGCGCAGCGCCACCAGGATGCGGCCCAGCTTGGAGCGGCGGACATACAGGCACAGCAGGATGCAGCCGATCAGCAGGGCGGCGTTGACGAAATACAGCACCAGCTTCGCCTCGTCGGTGCGGATGTCCCAGCCCTTCAGCGTGCGCAGGTCGGTGATGCCGTTGATGCCGCCGGTGTAGCCCTGCTGGCCGACGATCAGGATGGTCAGGATGGCGGCGAAGGCCTGGGTGATGATGGCGAAATAGACGCCGCCGACCCGCCGCTTGAACATCGCCAGCCCGACGATGAAGGCCAGCAGCGCCGGGACCGCCACCACCGCGACGGTGGCGAAGGTCAGGCTGTGGAACGGCTCCCAGAACCAGGGCAGCGCCTTCAGCTGGTTCCAGTCCATGAAGTCGGGGATGCCGGGGGTGGACTGGATCTTGGTCGCCTCCGGGCTGGAGGCCTCCAGCTTGAGGAACATCGCCATGCAATAGCCGCCGATGCCGAAGAAGATGCCCTGCCCCAGCGACAGGATGCCGGCGCTGCCCCAGCACAGCACGAGGCCGAGCGCCACGAAGGCGTAGGTCAGGTACTTGCCGACCATGTTGAGGCGGAAGATGTCGAGCCCCAGTGGCAGCACGATCACCAGCAGGGCGGCCAGGATCAGAATGCCCGCGATGTCGCCGTCGATGCGCCCGAAAAGGCGATTTTGAGGGGTGCGCGTCATGGAAATGCCTCCTCAGCGGCGGACTTTGAGGACGAACAGCCCCTGCGGGCGCAGCATCAGGATCACGACGACGGTCAGCAGCGTCAGCACCTTGGCGGTCGAGCCGCTGAGGAAGAACTCCAGCGTCGACTGCGCCTGGCTGATGGTGAAGGCCGACGCGATGGTGCCGATCAGGCTCTGGGCGCCGCCGAACACCACCACCAGGAAGGTGTCGACGATGTAGAGCTGGCCGGAGGTCGGGCCGGTCGAGCCGATCATGGTGAAGGCGCTGCCCGCCACCCCGGCGATGCCGCAGCCGAGACCGAAGGTGTAGCGGTCGACCTTCTCGGTGTTGATGCCGACGGCGCCGGCCATCACCCGGTTCTGCATCACCGCCCGCACGCCCTGGCCCCAGCGCGACCGGAACATCACTGCATAGATCACGATGGTGATGGCGATGGTCAGGCCCATGACGAACAGGCCGTTGATCGGCACCTCGATGGTGTCGGTGACGGCGACCGATCCCATCAGCCAGTCGGGCAGCACCACGCCGACCTCGCGCGCGCCGAAGACGGAGCGGAAGATCTGCTGGAGGATCAGGCTCAATCCCCAGGTCGCCAGCAGCGTGTCGAGCGGGCGGCGGTAGAGAAAGCGGATCATTCCCCATTCGACCAGCATTCCCAGCGCGCCGCTGGCGAGGAAGGCCAGCGCCATGGCGATGAAGAAATAGGCCGGGAACAGTGCCGGCACGGTGCTGGAGATGAAGTTGGAGCAGAGATAGGTCACATAGGCGCCGAGGATCATGAACTCCCCGTGCGCCATGTTGATGACGCCCATCTGCCCGAAGATGATGGCGAGGCCCAACGCCATCAGCACGAAAACGGAAAACAGGATGAGCCCTGCGAATCCCTGCATGGCAAAGATCGACCCGAGCTCGGCCAGGCTGTAGCCCTCGAACATGATGGGAACTCCCGTCAGAGAGGCCCCCGCTCCGGCCCGCCGCCGTAGGACGGGGAAAGGCCGGAGCGGGGGCAGGTCCAGCCCCGCCGCCGCTTACTGGTAGCCCTTGGGGAACGGGTTCGGCTCGATCAGGTCGGCGGTCTCGAAGACGACGTCGAACTGGCCGTCGGTGCGGGCGCGGCCGACGCGCGTCTTGCTCCACAGGTGGTGGTTCTCGTGGATGCGGACATAGCCTTCCGGCGCGCCGGTGAACTCGATGCCCGGCGACGCGGCGGCGATCTTGTCGATGTCGAAGCTCTTGGCCTTCTCTGCCGTCAGCTTCCACAGCCAGGGGCCGAGATATCCGGCCTGGGTGACGTCGCCGATCACGCTCTCCCCGCCCCACATCTTCTTGAAGGCGGCGACGAACTTCTCGTTGTTGGGGTTCTTCAGCGACTGGAAATACTTCATGCAGGCATAGGCGCCGGCGATGTTCTCGCCGCCGATGCCCAGCATCTCGTCCTCGGTGACGGAGATGGTCATCAGCGTCTGCTTGTTCAGGTCGATGCCGGCCGCCTTCAGCTGCTTGTAGAAGGCGACGTTCGAGCCGCCGACGACCGAGGCGTAGATCACATCCGGCTTGGTCAGCTTGATCTTGTTGATGACCGAATTGAACTGGGTGTGGCCGAGCGGGAAATACTCCTCGCCGACCACCTTCTGCCCGTGCATCTCGATGTGCTTGCGGGCGATCTTGTTGGAGGTGCGCGGCCAGATGTAGTCGGAGCCGATCAGGAAGAAGCTCTTCGCCCCCTTCTCCTTCGTCACCCAGTCCAGCCCGGCAAGGATCTGCTGCGTCGCTTCCTGCCCGGTGTAGATCACGTTCTTCGACTGCTCCAGCCCTTCGTAGAAGGTGGGGTAATAGAGCATGCCGTTATACTGCTCGAACACCGGCAGCACCGCCTTGCGCGACGCCGACGTCCAGCAGCCGAACACCGCCGCCACCTTGTCCTCGACCAGCAGCTTGCGCGCCTTTTCGGCGAAGGTCGGCCAGTCGCTGGCGCCGTCCTCCTGGATCACCTCGATCTTCCGGCCCAGCACGCCGCCCATCTCGTTGATCTGGGCGATGGCCAGCTTCTCGGCCTGCACCGAGCCGGTCTCCGAGATCGCCATGGTGCCGGTGGTGGAATGCAGGATGCCGACCTTCACCGTGCTGTCGGTGACGGCGAGCTTCGTCGTGTTGACGGCATCGGTCGGCAGCGCCTGGGCCAGCGCGCCGCGCGGCAGCAGGCCGATGGCCGGCAGCGCCGCCATGCCAAGGAGGAGCTTGCGGCGGAGCGGCGAGTGCGCGCCGCGGGAGAGCTTGTCCGCATCGATCTTGTCCGAGGACATGAAACCTCCTGATATTTGGCCGTTGTCGCCCTGCAAAAGCCGTCCGCAACCGGGGACGGCTGTTTTGAAAAGCGTTTTTTCGCCTCGCCGAACGTCACCAGACCGGCCACCGCGATGGGGATCATCAGCGCGCTGAGGGCCAGCAGATAGGTGGGGTACATCCAGGCGGCGGCGCGCAGATGGCGGGGGCTGTCGTTCTCCACCGTCATCACATGGTACATCTGCGGCAGGCAGAGGAAGGCGATGAT
>NZ_BADK01000844.1 GCF_000333595.1 Azospirillum sp. B506 | reverse complement strand
CCGACCAGAACCAGCCCGATGCATGGGCCGCGCTGTTCGTAGCGGACGGTGCTGTCCACGCCGATGGGGAAGGGGGCCGCCCGGGCCGCGCAGGGAAAGCTCCACATCGCTGACCTCCTCGCGCTGGAGGGCGGCGTTGCACAGCCGGACGAAGGCGGGGTGGAAGGCAGGATCGAGAAAGTCGCGCAACGGCCGTCCGGTCAGCTCCCGCCCGGCACAGCCCAGCGCCCGTTCTGCCGCCGGGTTGGTCTGCTCGATCCGGCCGTCGCGGTCGCAGGCGATCAGGACATCCGTCATCGAGCCCAACACGCTGGCGATGAAGGCCTGCGCCTCCTCCAGCTCGGCGTTCTTTCGCTCCAGTTCCACCTGCTGCGTCACGAGGTTGGCATAGGTCTCGTCCATCTTCCGGATCACGTCGATCCAGGCACTTTCGGCGTCGGCATCGGGCGTCATGCCGGGAATGGAGAAGGGTTGAGACAGCGGGGCGGTCATGACTGGCAGACTAGCACGCCGGGCGTCCCGCGGTGTGGACGATTTCAGGCGGACCAGATCGACCACAGGCCGGCAAGACAGCACAGCACCAGGACATAAAGGGCGAAGTCGAACAGCGGCGCATGCCACACCCAGCCATAGGCGCCGATGGCGCGCAGCCCCCGTCGCAGCAGCACCGAGACCGCCCAGGCAACCACGGCCAGAACCAGCAACGGCGGCAGGAACAGGCCGTAAAGGTCGATTTCCCCGGTCATGCGCGTGCCCTTTCCCGATGAATCATCTCGCAAACCGGGGGCGGCACCTCAAGGGCCGCATCCGGGAACAGGCTGCGCCGCAGCGAAGCCAGCGCCACGACGGCCCGGTCGTGCTCGGGGCAGGGCGGGGCGGCGGCGATAGCCGACAGCAGGTCATCCATGCAACCCAGCAGCTCGACCGGCGCCGGTTCGGGCCGTTTGGCAGACAGGGCACGGAAATGACCGGCGACGCCGCGCAGCAGCCGGTCCAATGCCGCTCCGCCGCTCTGGCCCAGCACCGGCCGCGCCCGCTGAAGCTCCACCAGATTCAGCCCGGCCCGCAGGTCGCGCACCGCATCGATGGCATCCACATCCACCGAGCCGCCAGCCTGCGCCAGCCGGGCCGACAACAGCCCGACGCGGTCCAGCATGCGGCTTTCAAAGCCGTCATTCGCCGGGACGCCACGCATCCGTGCCAGATCGGCAATCTCGCGCCAGCCGATGTGCAGCAGACGCCTCGCGCTCCAGGCCGCACCGACCGACCGGCACATGCGGGTGACCAGCATGGCGGTGACGATGCCGACGATCTGCCCGGCGCTGCTGTTCAGGAATGAAGCGAAATCGCCGTTGCCGGTGTCCAGCAGGCTGAGCGAACCGCCGATTCCGAAGATCAGCGCCATCGCCTTGCCCATCGTCGCCGGCCGGGCGACGAAGATTCCCAGCGTCACCAGCGTCGGCGCCAGACAAAGCACAAGCATCGGAAAACTGTCGAAGGACGGCAGAACCACCAGCAGATAGAAGGCCGACAGCGGCAGCGAGGCCAGCGTATAGACCAGGAACAGGCGGATGCCGGGCACCGGGTCGTCGAAGGATGCGAAGAAGCAGGTGAAGACCGCCACCATCATCGCCGCCGCCGAGCCGGATGACCAGCCGGTCAGGATCCAGAAGGCGCAGATGACGGTGATTCCCAGAAATGCCGCCACCCCCGACCAGGCCGCCATGCCAGGGTCCAGATGGAAGACGCCACGCGACCGCTGGCGGGCCAACGGGTCGAGATGGTCGGGCAGGGCATGGTCGCCGGAGGCGATGTGCGCCCGCAACTCCCGGCAGTCTCGGTGGATCTCCACCAGGGAACGCAGACGGCGGATGAAGCTGAAGCGGGTCGCCGCCTCCCAGCTGTCCGTCGCCTGCGCGGATTCCGCCGCTTCCAGGCGGTCGATCCGGTCGATCAGCCGTGTGGCGGCGGCCGGATCGGCGGCGGCCCCCGCGGCGATCCAGTCCCGCACCGCCACCACCACCGGCGCAACATCCGCCGGAAGCGTTCCGTCTGGCCGGCGCAGGGTGCCCAGCCGGTCATGCACAGCGGTCAGCACCGGCAACAGATAAACCATCCGGTCCTGCAAGGCCCGCATCGGCCGTGTCATCCAACGCAGGTTGGAGGTGTCGTAGGGAAGATGGGTCGTCATCACCCGCAGCTCGGTCAGGTCGGTCGCCATC
>NZ_BADK01000845.1 GCF_000333595.1 Azospirillum sp. B506 | reverse complement strand
CGACCTGCGGCCCCAGGAAATCCGGGAGGAGTTGTTGAGCCCGATCCTGGAGGAGGTCGAGCGTGCGGCACAGGCGGGCAGGGGCGAAGCACAGTCGCGCTTGGGCATCGTAGGCAGGTTGGCGGATCGGCTGTGGTCCGGAGCGAAGGCCGCCGACAGCGCCATGCAGCGCGCCTATCAGATGGAAGACGAGTTCTTCCGGATGGCCCTCTATCTCCGCCGGCGGGAACAGGGGCAATCGCCGGAACAGGCCGCCCTGGACGCCCGCGATACCTTCCTGAATTACGACATCCGGGCGCCATGGGTGAATGCCGCCCGCCGGTCTGTCTTGCCCTTCATCTCCTATACCTACCGGGCCGCCCCCATGATCGCCCGCACGCTGGCGACCCGGCCGTGGAAGATGGCGAAGTACTTCACGATGATGTACGCGCTGAACGCCCTGGCATACTCCCTGGCGCCCGGTGATGAGGATGAGGAGCGCCGTTCCCTGCGGGAGAACGAGCAGGGGTGGGCCTGGACCGGCGTGCCGCGCATGATGCGGCTGCCGACCCATGACCAGCACGGAAACCCGGTGTTTCTCGACATGCGGCGGTGGATACCGGCCGGCGACGTCTTCGATACCGGGCAGGGGCAATCGGTGATCCCGCTGCCGTCATGGATGCAGCCCGGCGGACCGCTGGCCATTGGCGCCGAGCTGCTGCTGAACCGCTCCGCCTTCACGGGGCAGGACATCATCAACAAGAACACCGACACGACGGGCGAGCGGGCCGGCAAGACGGCCGGCTATGTCTACCGGTCCTGGATGCCGTCGGCCGCGTGGGTGCCAGGGTCCTGGTACTGGCAGAGCATCAGCAACGCGATGGATGGCGCCCGGGATTGGTCCGGCCGGCCCTATTCGGTGCCGCAGGCGGTGGCGAACTCGGTGGGCATCAAGGTCAAGCCGCAGGATGTGCAGGAAGGTTTCGCCGCCTGGGGCCGGGAGTTCGAGAAGACGGAGCGGGAACTGGAGATGTTGGCCCGCCGCGCCGGCCGGGATCGTGAGCGTGGCCTGTTGAGCGAGACCGGCTACGAGCGGCAGATGGAAGGGCTGATGGAGAAGATGGGCGAGCTGGAGAAGCGTCGGAAGGAGACCTTCACAGGCTCCAGCCGATAAGGGTCAGGATCATGCCGATGATCGCCCCCGCCGCGGCGCCCAGGTCGCGCCGGTACCAGGGTGGAATCGGTTGCCGGCGGATCATATGGCGGTCGAGGCGGTGCCCCATGATCAGGGCACTGCCGATGGTCCACAGCGTCGCCCAGCCATCCATAGCGCCGCGCAGGCTGAGACGGGATATGAGGTCGCTCCACCAGGGCATCGGCGGAGCATGGCGGGGGAGGGTGTCGGCGTCCAGTGTGATGAGGGTGTAGGAAATGCGGGCGGCAACGATGTCAGGATTGGCAACACGCCGATGTTGATTTGATTGCAGATATATGGAAAAACACAACCGCCCGTCTCAAGCCCTGCACCCGGGCCAGTCGGATCCCGCGGGGTGTCAGCGCCGCGCCGGCTGGGTGACTTTCGCCCTCTGATACCGCCCGCGTAACGCGGGTAGGGGCCACCAGCGGAAGGGGCGGGTATCGCTGCGGCGATGGGGCGATCCGGACGCCCCGCCGCCGTCAGAACAACCCAGCCCCAGGGCCGGACTTCTCCAGTCCGCCTTCGCCTCGCATGCCCGTCCACCAGCGCTTGCCGCTCTCCTGGTGCCGGCTGCACCACCAGCGCACCTCTGTGGTGGACGAGCCGAATCCGAAGCAGCCGAACAGCCCGCAGACCTGACAGAGGTGATGCGTCAGGTCCGGCCCCGGCGCGTCGTTATGATCAGGCATTGTCCATTCCCCTCAGTTCAGCTTCGGCTAGCAGGATGAAGTCCTTCCGGCGCGCGATCTCGGCCATGAGCCAGATTGCATAATCGCGGTGCTCTGGCTTCGGCGGGTCCGCTGGCTGGACATGGCAGCCCCACCGGCCGCAGGCCGAGCAGCGGGCCTTGCAGGCCAACTCTACGAACGGAGTTGACGTCTTAGCCTTGCCGATCAGCTTCTCGATGTGGACGCGCTCCATGTGGTTGCAGCCCGGCCCGAGGCACCAGAACTCGACATAGAGGCAGCCGGACTGCCGCCAGTCCTCCAGGCCACGTTGCTGGTGGTAGCCAAAGGCGAGAGTCAGGCCGCTGGTCACAGCTGGATAGCCCCGAGGTCAGCCTCGCTGCCCCGCGCCGGCCGGCGCTCCTCGAAGGCATCGCGCTCTTCCTCTTCCGGCTCCCGCACCACCAGCGCATCCCGCTCCGGGGCATGCGGGTTGCCAAGCAGCAGCATGGCGGCGATGGCCCGAGCCTGCCCGGCATCACGCGCGGACGCGACGACTCGGCGGCGGGTGTTCTCCACCACGAAGAGGCGGCGGTCTGTCATGGCTCATCACCATTCTTCCAGTGATATCCGCCAGCCCCATCAAAGCCACGGCGAAGCATCGCTTTGCGCCCGCATTCACGGCACGTCACCCGGCCGCGCAATTCGATCACCCGAAAGTCCGGCCCGAGCTTTGCGATCAGCGCCGCCACGTCCAGTTCCGCCGACCGTCGGCACGGGTCGCAGTGCGCCCATAGGAGTGAACCACGCGGTAGGTTGCCGAGGGTGTCGGAGTACATTTTGTTCTCCATGCGTTCCCATTGAGAAGAACACCGAAGGAGAACAATCGGTCAAGTGCTGTTGCACGAATTTTGATGAATTTTGATAATCGGAAATTAAGTGATTGATTCCGTTCGGAGAATTTTCAATGCACCGTACACACCATGCAAGGATCGAACGACCGCACAATATGCTGCACCGACAGCGGCGTGCGCTCTCCCTCCTGCACCGGGGCACCAACCAGAGCCTGCTCCAGCGGGCCGGGTACCCGACCCAGATCGCGTGGTGAGAAGTTCCATGTCGTCGGCGCGATGATCTGATAGCCGGCGATGCGCCCGCGTTCGACCCGTAACCAATGACCCAACGCACCGCGCGCGGCTTCCGTCAGCCCGGCCGCCTGGGCGTTGTCCGGCATCTCCGCCGCCACGCACCAGGGAGCTGCTGGCTCCATGGCACGGAGCCAGCCTTCCATCGCATCGGTGGTTCGGGCAAGTTCCAGCAGTCGGGCAATCACACGGCTGCGCACCGATCCGCCATCCTGCGTCACCAGTGCCCGGACCAGAGGGTGGCCGTCCACCAGTTGCCGCGCAATGGCACCGGTCTCATAGGGCAAGCCGGCCAGCCTGGGCGCCTTGCACCAGCTGTAGCCGGTCTCGTCCATACCATCCGGCACGGTCGAGCCGGCGAAGGGAGGGTGCGGGCGGTCCTGCCCGGCCATACGGCTGAAGCGGTGATGCTCCGCCACCTGATCCGGGTCGAAGGGGGCCTCCTGTCCATCGGCAAAGGTGCCGCGGCGGTAGAGATGCTCTCCCTCGGAACCGGGATAGGCGCCGTAACTGAGAAAACGGCCATAGGCGCGGCCAAGATGGGCCAGTCCCAAATCCTCGGCGATCTCCAGAAACAGGCGGAAGTCGCCCTCCGGGCCGGACATGCGCCAAGTCTCCAGCTCCTCCGGTGCGGCAAGCGCCAACACGCGAGTCAGCGGCGCGCCGAACAGGCTGTCTTCCAGGAAACGGCGGAAGCTGCGGACAGTCGCCAGCAAGCGGACCCTGTCACGCGCATCCACCGCCCGGGTGACACCGCCGGGCTGGAGAGTGAGCGTGTGCGGCCATTTGCCGCCCAGAATGCCCAGCACATGGAACAACGCCGCCCGCGCCGCAGTGGCGCCGCGCACGGCGCTGCCCTGTGTCGCCTTGAAACGAGCCGCAACCCGATCGAACCACGCGCGTCCGTCATAGGCGGAGCGGGCGAAATCGGGCATGAAGAACAGGTGAAAATGGGTCAGATGGTCGGCGACATTCTCGGTCGCCGTCATCAGGTTGGTGGCGAGAAGACCGTTGCGTGGCGCCTCCACCCCCATGACGCCGGCCAGTGCCAGGGCAGCGGCATGGCTTTGCGAGACCGAACAGATCCCACAGATGCGGGGTGCCACCACCAGCGCATCCATCGGGTCTCGCCCTTCCAGAATGCGCTCGAATCCGCGAAACAGCGGTGAATTCACGTAGGCAGCAGAGACACTAGTGCCGGAAATCTCAAGCCGGACCTCAAGATCGCCTTCCACGCGGTTGAAAGGCCCGACGATCAGGCGGCGTTGGGAGGTTTCGCTCACCGGGTCAACCTTTCCGGGTCGGACGGACGGTGGGAGCGACGACGATACGGTCGGCGGCGGCGTTGCGGCGCACCCGCTCCGGCGTCGCGGCCTTGGCGAGAGAGGCGAGTGCGACGAACCACGCCTTCGGCATATCGGTCGGCAGGCCGATGGGAATGCCGGCGAATTTCGGCGTCTGCTGGAACGGATGCCCCGGCTCCTCGAACCCTGGCGCGGTGCAATTGATGCAAGCATAGCCGCCACGGGTGCAGGACCCCTCGCCATTCCACAGGCGGGTGTTGCAGTCGGCATGTGCCTGGGTGCCGAGACAGCCCATATGCTCCATCAGGCAGCCGAGGTCCGACGGCTTCTCCGCACTGGCCTTGTACTCGTAATACTCATTGCGCGGGCAGCCATGGTGGACCAGATGGTCGGCGTAGAAGCGCGGGCGCTGGTAAGCGTCCAGATCAGCGGCGGCAAGTGCATCCTCACCCAGCAGCATCAATGTCTCGGTCACCCAATTCGGGTGGGTCGGGCAACCGGCGACATTCACCACCGGCAGGCCGCCGCGCGCGCGGAACTCAGGACCCAGAGCGCCGCCGCGCTGCGCGCCGTCATATTGCAGGCCACAGGCGTCGGCGATGTTCTCGCCGCCCGCGGTGATGCCGCCAAAGGCGGCGCAGGTGCCGACCGCCACCACGGTACCGGCGACGGCAGCGAGATCGAGCGCCCAGTGGATGGTCGGCCGTCCGGTGCCCGCCAGCACATGGAAGCGGCCGGTGCCGTTCGGCCCGCGCAACAGCGATCCCTCGACACACAGCACATCCAGCGGTTCCACCCCCGACAGGACGCGGTCGAACAGCTCCACCGCCTCGGCCCCGGTCTCTTCCGACAGGCTGGGATGCCAGAGCAGACGGATGCCGGCCGTCTCCAGCAGCGTCATCAGGTCCGGGGATTCAGCACAGAGAAGCGACATCGTGCAGCCGCCGCAGCCGCCGGATTGCAGCCACAGCACCGACAAGGGACGGTCTCTCACGGTGCGGCTCCTTCCCTGTGTCCGGCGGCCGGCAAGGTCAGGGAGAACAGCGCCCCGCCGTCCGGATGATTGGCCGCAGCCAGGTCGCCACCATGGTCGCGCACCAGCTGATAGCTGATCGACAACCCGAGCCCGGTCCCCTTGCCGACCGGCTTGGTGGTGAAGAAGGGATCGAAAATGCGCCCCAGGATCGCGTCCGGGATGCCATGGCCGCTGTCGCGGATGGTGACGACAACCGTTCCAGCCTCCATCCGGCCGTTCAGTTCCAGCCGCTTGACGGTCGCGCCGGCCATGGCGTCGATGGCGTTCTGAACAAGATTCATGGCGACCTGATGCAGATGGCCGGGATGGCCGGCGATATCCAGCGTGTCGGGCAGGTCGAAGATCACCGTCAGGTCGGGCATCTGCGCCTTGGCGACCCAGGTCACGGCGGAGCGCAGAAGCGCCGTCAGATCGAAGCGTTCCGAGGCGTGCTTCTGTTCAGAGGAGAAGCGGCGAAGCTCCGCCACGATGTCGCGCACCCGCTCGGTTCCCTCCAGCATGCCGTCCAGCGTCGCCGCGGCGTCGGTACGGGCACGGTCGATGCGCAGTTCCTTGCGCAGAGCCGTCAGGTCCGACGCAGCGGCGCCCTCATGCACACGGTCGAGATAGGCCGTCATCCGCTCGACATAGCGGCGCATTGCGTGGGCGTTGCCATAGACGAACGAGATCGGGTTGTTCAGCTCATGAGCCACGCCGGCGACCAGACGGCCGAGCGAGGCCATCTTTTCGGAATGGACGAGCTGCTGCTGGGTCTTGTT
>NZ_BADK01000846.1 GCF_000333595.1 Azospirillum sp. B506 | reverse complement strand
GCGGGAGTGCGCGCGTGCTTGAAGAGCATGGCATCCGCCTGCCCGAGGATCTGCATCGGCAGGCCGTCGAGGCGGCGATGTTGGGGCAGGATCATGAAGATGCGGTCATGGACGCCATCGAGCGTGATGCAATCCAGCAGGAGGCGGCATACATTCGGGAGTGCGGTGCGGACAGTGATCCGCTCCCATTCGAGGACATCACCGATGCAAAGCAGCGAGGACTACAGCAAGAAGGCCGCGGCGTTCCGGGAAATGGCCGCGGACCCGAATCCGAGAGTGTCGAAGGAAACCCGCGAAGGGTTGCTGAACTCCGCCCAGAATCTGGAAGCCGCGGCGAGGATCGCGGCCAAGCGGGAAGCGAAGGCCAAGTAACCCGGGCCACCGAACGCACCGACCAGGGCGAACAGTTCGTTGTCGACGGTTTGCGGCCGGTCACCGATCGCGACCGCATCGAAGCCGCCATGGCGAAGCCGATGCAGCCGAAGAAGCGGCAGAAGGCGGCGGATGAGGGGCTGTTCGATGTTGGTGGCCGGGGGCAGCAGGACCTGTTCTCCCGTGAGCGGTCCACGACGCCAGATGTCCCCGGCAAGGCCGAGTCCTCCGCTCAAACGTCCGAAGCGTTTCGCGGACCTGATGAAAGCATAGGCGGTTCCGGTCCTCGTCGACAAGCCCTTGCCCCCAACAGAACGCTGCCGGTTATTGATGTTCCGGCGCGGTTCAACGGCAACCGGCGGCAAGCCAACATGTGGGCGCGGCAGAACCTTCAGGGAGCCGTCCTATCGAATCGCGATACCGGCTGGACCGACATTCTTGTCGGACGAGCCGCTGTGGACAAGGCGACCAACGACAATCCAAAGGCTGGAACATACCGGGCCGACGCCGAACTCGACGCGCTGACCATGCTGCCCGCCTTGATGCGCGATGCGGTGCTTGTCGAAAGCAATGAGCATCGCGATGGCAAGCCCACGGATTACCATCGGCTGTACGCGGCCATGCGCTGGGAGGGCGCCCTCTACCGCGTCAAGTTGACGGTCAAGGAGAATGCGGAGGGGCGTCGCTATTGGGATGTGCAGTCGACCGAGATCGAGAAGGTGGAGCCTGACGGCGCGAAAGCAAAGGGCCGAAGTGACGACGATGCGCCTCAACAAGCCCGCGCCTCAGGCTCCGATATAAATCTCGGGAACCTGTTGGACGGCGTCAAGTATGAAGGCGGCGATCCCGTCGATTTCCGGCCGATGGGGAGCGTCCCTGATAATCCCGCAATACCGGGCGAAAGCGAATCGTTCCGCCTCGTGCCCGCCTTCGATCAGGTCCTGCCGGACATCGGGACTGACCTCGTGGCGCGCCTCCAGCGCTACGGCATTGCCGACCGCATCGGCCTGAAGCTGGTCGACGTCATCCGCGACCGCGTCACCAACGAGCCGTTGGAGGGCGCCGTCGGACGCTATGGCTATGGCCGCCGCGTCATCGAGGTGGCGCTGAACTCCACCTCACGCACCTTCACCCTCGACCACGAGGTGATCCACGCGCTGCGCGACCTCGACCTGATCCGGCCGGCGGAGTGGCAGGCACTGCGGCGCGAGGTGATCCAGGCTCCCGGCCGAATGGCGGACGTCCGCGCCCGCTATCCTGAGTTCGCTCGTTGGGGTGACCGGCCGGAGGCGACCGACCGCCTGATCGAGGAGGCGGTCGCCGACCTGTTCGCCGAGTGGCAGGCCGGCCGCGTCGAGGCCAAGGGCTTCGTCCGCACGGCAATGGAGCGCATCCGCGACTTCATGCGGGCCGTCGGGCAGACCTTGCGCGGTCTGGGCTTCCGGACGCCGGACTCGGTCTTCCGGGCCATTGACCGTGGCGAGATCGGTGCGCGCGGGAGGGAGGAAGCCGGCGCGGCCGTCGGCTTGGCGGAGGCGCACCACGCTCAGACACAGCCTCGCGACGAACAGGGCCGCTTTGTGCCTGGCGCTCCGGAGGATCGCTTCTCCATCGAACGCGACGACACCGCTGCCCCACTACCGCAGGCGGCGGAAGCCCGGCGCGGCCTGATGGCGAAGCTGGCCGGCGCCCAGCCGATAGACCGCGTCGCCCGCATCCCCTTCGATCTGTTCGGTGGTATCAACAGCCGCAACGAATGGCAGCCGGGCCTCTACATCAACCGGCAGGCAGGCCGCATCCTGACGGAAGCCAAGTTCGCCGACGGCGGGAAGCTCGGCTGGATGAACGGGATCCTGCATCGCGCCCGCGCCGGGCTGATCGACCGTTACGGCCTCGACGCCGCCTACGTCGAGCGAGACCGGCAGCGCCAGCTGGATGAGCGCCGCATCATGGCGAAGGTGCCGGAGCTGATGAAGACGCTGGTGGATCAGGACGTGAAGCCGGAGGAGATGGCGACGCTCCAGGCGGTGCTGACCGGTGAGGAAGTGGCGGATGCCCGCTGGGAAGGCATCGCCGCCCCGATTCGACAGGCCATCGACCAGATGGGGGCCGAGGCGGTGGAGCTTGGACTTTTGTCGCCCGAGGCCTTCGAGCGGGGCCGCAGCAAGTACCTGCATCGGGTCTACGCCAAGCATGAGGCCGACCAGGGCAGCCTGACCGCCTGGGTGGATCGGAAGATGACCGGGCGCCGGCAGCGGATCATCGGCGACCAGTTCAAGGGTCGCGGCATGTTCATGGAGGTCAGCCACGCCGCCCTGATGCGCAACACCGACGAGGCCCAGACCGCGCGGGAGCGATCCGGCCGGCTGCGGGCGCTGGAGAAGCGCCGTGACGAGCTGCTGCGCCGGCGGGAGGTCGCCCTTGCACGGGTTGACGAGCGGCACGACGAGATGGAGGCGACGCTCGAACGGCGGATGGACACCAGCGAGGACGCCAGGCGCTGAAGCGGCGGGCGGGGCAACGGTGGTGCTGAAGCCCACCGGGTACCAGAGGGGCAGG
>NZ_BADK01000847.1 GCF_000333595.1 Azospirillum sp. B506 | reverse complement strand
CTGGACGAGCGGAGCTTCGATCTGACCGGCGACCGTGCGGAAGAGGCGCTGGCCCTGATCAAGCGCCGCTGCCGCCGCGTCACCGAAGGCTGATCGGCCTGTGTCCGGGGGCCGGTCAGGCCCCCGGCGCCACCACGAAGCAGGCCATGCCCTGGTTGACCAGCCCGTTGCAGGCGCTGGCCGCGTCCTGCTGCGACAGTCCCGACAGGCGGGCGCGGTAGAGCGGGCCGGTCTGGGTGTCCACTGCCTGGACGATCCGTTGCGAGCGCGACAGCACCGGCATCGAGTTGCGGGCGCGGTCGATCACGCGCTGGCTGTCGTCGGGTGAACGGAAGGCGCCGAGCTGCACCGTCCACACCCCGCCGCCCGCGGTCGCGGCACCCGCCATCGTCGCCACCGGCCGTGGTGCCGGGGCATCGGGGGTGGAGGTGTCGGGCGCCACCACGCGGACGGTCTGGGCCGGAGCAGGCAGGGCCGCCACGGCGATCGGCGCCCGGCTCGGCGCCGGCCGGCTGCCGGCGGCCGGCGGCGTGTAGGACTGGCCCGGATTCGATGGCGCTGGATTCGATGGCGCTGAATAGGACGAGGACGGCCGGGCGTAGGGCGAGCCATAATCCGGCGGTGAATCCAACGAGGTGGATGGCGGCGCGCTGACCAGCACGATATCGGAGCCGTTGGGCGCCGGGGTGCGGTTCAGCCGCGGTCCGACCGACGCGATGTAGCGCCTGGTCTCGCCGGGCAGGCTGCGCTTGCCGGCCAGATAATCGCCGTAACAGCCCGGTCCGCAATTATAGGCGCCGAGGAAACCCGGCGCGCCGAACAGGTTGTACATCTCGCGCAGATAGGCGGTGCCGGCGATGATGTTGTCATGCGGGTCGAAGGGATCGGAGCCGAGATTGTGCTTGCGCCGCATTTCCTCATAGGTCGCCGGCATCACCTGCATCAGGCCCATGGCGCCGGCCTTGCTGACGATGGGCTGGCCGTTGACGGTGGTGCGCCCGCCGCTCTCCTGCCGGATCACCTCCCGGATCCACAGCTCCGGCATGTCGAAGCGCTTGGAGGCCTCAGCGACATGGGCGTCGATTTCCGCCGGCGAGGCAACGCGATGTGAACCGCCGCCGCTGGCGCAGGCGCTCAGCAGGGCGGTCAAGGCGGCGCAGGTCAGCAACGGCTTCAGGCGACGCACGGAACCCCCGGTCATCGTTCAGTTCTATCGTTGGTAAGCCCGA
>NZ_BADK01000848.1 GCF_000333595.1 Azospirillum sp. B506 | reverse complement strand
GTCAGGGGAGCCACCGAAACCATCGGGACCATTTCCGCGGTGGCGACATCGGCCATGGCGGCGGCGGTGCTGATCAGGTTGGGGCCGAGCAGGGCATCGACCTTGTCCTCGCCGATCAGCTTGCGGACATTCTTGACGGCGCTGGTCGGGTCGGTGGCGTCGTCCAAAGATTGTTTAAGATTTCCTCTTTTTTGCCGCTCTCATAGTAAAGCTCGCTGTTCTGCCAGTCTGTCAAAAATAAATCTGCCGAACAACAAAGCCTGCGGATCGATATGGTCTGCGAGAAAACACGACAGCGTGACTCGCTTTTGGGTGGTTGCGAGCGTCGGATCGAATTCAGACTGCCGCAATTTTATAGCGATTTGCCGCCCGGCACCCCTATACGCAAATCCACGTATTGCTGCACCGCACCGTTCGGCCAACCATCGGGCCGTCCTGTCGCGGATGGTTCCGCCAACTCCCCCGAAAAAACGCTTTTCAAAACAGCCGTCCCCGGTTGCGGACGGCTTTTGCAGGGCGACAACGGCCAAATATCAGGAGGTTTCATGTCCTCGGACAAGATCGATGCGGACAAGCTCTCCCGCGGCGCGCACTCGCCGCTCCGCCGCAAGCTCCTCCTTGGCATGGCGGCGCTGCCGGCCATCGGCCTGCTGCCGCGCGGCGCGCTGGCCCAGGCGCTGCCGACCGATGCCGTCAACACGACGAAGCTCGCCGTCACCGACAGCACGGTGAAGGTCGGCATCCTGCATTCCACCACCGGCACCATGGCGATCTCGGAGACCGGCTCGGTGCAGGCCGAGAAGCTGGCCATCGCCCAGATCAACGAGATGGGCGGCGTGCTGGGCCGGAAGATCGAGGTGATCCAGGAGGACGGCGCCAGCGACTGGCCGACCTTCGCCGAAAAGGCGCGCAAGCTGCTGGTCGAGGACAAGGTGGCGGCGGTGTTCGGCTGCTGGACGTCGGCGTCGCGCAAGGCGGTGCTGCCGGTGTTCGAGCAGTATAACGGCATGCTCTATTACCCCACCTTCTACGAAGGGCTGGAGCAGTCGAAGAACGTGATCTACACCGGGCAGGAAGCGACGCAGCAGATCCTTGCCGGGCTGGACTGGGTGACGAAGGAGAAGGGGGCA
>NZ_BADK01000849.1 GCF_000333595.1 Azospirillum sp. B506 | reverse complement strand
ACGGTCAGCGCGAAGCCGCCCGTTCGACTGGGTGTATTCGTGACCGCAATAAACGCGGGTATGTTCGGTCAGCGCCCGCAGGCTTTGCAGCGACTCCCACATCTGGGCCGGCGTGCCCTCGAACAGCCGGCCGCAGCCCAGCGAAAACAGCGTATCGCCGCTGAACAGCGTCTCCGCCGCCTCGAACCAGAAGGCGATGTGGCCGCTGGTGTGGCCGGGCACGGCGAAGACGCGCGCCGTCTGCTCGCCGAACACCGTGCGGTCGCCGTCACCGAGCATCACGTCCAGGCCGGGGATGCGGTGGGCGTCGGCGCGGGCGCCGACCACGCTGGCGCGGTAGCGGTCCTTCAGCGCCGCCGCCCCGCCGATATGGTCGTCATGGTGATGGGTCAGGAAGATGTGGGTCAGGGTCCAGCCACGCCGCTCCAGCTCCGCCTGCACCGGCGCGGCATCGCCGGGATCGACCACGCCGACCTTGCCGGATGCCGCGTCGCGCAGCACATAGATATAGTTGTCGGCGAAAGCCGGAACGAGAATGACCTCCACGGCAGCGGACTCCCTGCTGTTGCGATGCGAAACCCGTGTTACGCTTGGGACACCATGTACACTGATATCGTCGACCTTCTCCGGCCTGGCCTTCAAGGTGATGAACGATCCCTATGTCGGGACGCTCACCTTCTGCCGCATCTATTCCGGCACAGCCAACGTCGGCGATTCGCTGCTCAATCCGGTGAAGGGCGAGCGCGAGAAGATCGGGCGCATGCTGCTGATGCATGCCAACAGCCGCGAGGACATCGAGCGTGCCCACACCGGCGACATCGTCGCCTTCGCCGGACTGGAGCACACCGCCACCGGCGACACGCTGTGCGATCCCGCCAAGCCGATCGTGCTGGAGCGCCTGGACGTTCCCGAGCCGGTGATCGAGATCGTGGTGGAACCGCGGACCGATGCGGATCATGAGAAGATGGCGGCGGCGCTGAACCGGCTCGGCCATGAGGATCCGTCCCTGCAGGTCTCCGTGGACCGTGAAAGCGGCCAGACCGTGATCCGTGGCATGGGCGAACTGCATCTCGACATCATCGTCGACCGCATGAAGCGCGAGTTCCGCGTCGATGCCGCCGTCGGCGCGCCGAAGGTCGCCTATCGCGAAACCGTCCTGCGGTCCGCCGAGATCGACCATGTCCACGCCCGGCAGACCGGCGACCGCGCCCAGTTCGCGCGCGTGACGCTGAAACTGGAGGCGCTGGATCGCGGCGCCGGCTTCGTTTTCGAGAGCCGGGCGGCAGGCCTGCCGCGCGAGTTCGTCGCCGGCGTGCAGAAGGGGCTGGAGGCCGCAAAGGACTCCGGTGCGGTTGCCGGCTATCCAGTGGTGGACGTCAAGGCGACCTTGATCGGCGGCGAGGCGCATGACGTCGACAGCTCGCCGCTGGCCTTTGAACTTGCGGCGCGGACCGCCTTCCGCGAGGCGATGACAAAGGCCGTTCCGGCACTGTTGGAGCCGCTGATGCGGGTCGAAATCATCACGCCGGACGATTATATGGGCGATGTCATCGGCGACCTGAACGGCCGCCGCGGACAGATCACCGGCATGGATCAGCGCGGCAACGCGCGAATCGTCACGGGACTGGTTCCCTTGGCGGCCATGTTCGGCTATGTGAACTCCCTGCGCTCCATGAGTCAGGGCCGTGCGCAGTACAGCATGCAGTTCGACCATTATGAGCCGGTGCCACAGGCCATCGCGGACGGTGTCCGCGCCAAGGTGGCCTGAAGACCGCTGGAACGATTGAGAAACGGAGAGACCACCCCATGGCCAAGGCAAAGTTCGAGCGGAACAAGCCGCACTGCAACGTTGGCACGATCGGCCACGTCGACCACGGCAAGACGTCGCTGACGGCGGCGATCACGAAGGTGCTGGCGGAGTCCGGCGGCGCGACCTTCACCGCTTACGACCAGATCGACAAGGCGCCGGAAGAGAAGGCGCGCGGCATCACGATCTCGACGGCGCACGTCGAGTACGAGACGACCAACCGCCACTACGCGCACGTCGACTGCCCCGGCCACGCCGACTATGTGAAGAACATGATCACGGGTGCCGCGCAGATGGACGGCGCGATCCTGGTCGTGTCTGCCGCCGACGGCCCGATGCCGCAGACCCGCGAGCACATCCTGCTGGCGCGCCAGGTTGGCGTTCCGGCGCTGGTCGTGTTCATGAACAAGGTCGACATGGTCGACGATCCGGAGCTGCTGGAGCTGGTCGAGCTGGAAGTTCGCGAGCTTCTGTCGTCCTACCAGTTCCCGGGCGACGACATTCCGATCACCAAGGGCTCGGCCCTGTGCGCGCTGGAAGACCGTCAGCCGGAGATCGGCCGTGACGCCGTCCTGGCGCTGATGAAGACGGTTGACGAGTACATCCCGCAGCCGGAGCGTCCGAAGGACCGTCCGTTCTTGATGCCGATCGAAGACGTGTTCTCGATCTCTGGCCGCGGCACGGTGGTGACCGGCCGCGTCGAGCGTGGCATCGTGAAGGTTGGTGACGAAGTCGAGATCGTCGGCCTGAAGGCGACGGTGAAGACGACGGTGACCGGCGTCGAGATGTTCCGCAAGCTGCTCGACTCGGGTGAAGCCGGCGACAACATCGGCGCGCTGCTGCGTGGCACGAAGCGCGAGGACGTCGAGCGCGGCCAGGTTCTGGCCAAGCCGGGTTCGATCACCCCGCACACCAAGTTCAAGGCCGAAGCCTACATCCTGACGAAGGAAGAGGGCGGCCGCCACACCCCGTTCTTCACCAACTACCGTCCGCAGTTCTACTTCCGGACGACGGACGTGACGGGCATGGTGTCGCTGCCGGAAGGCGTCGAGATGGTGATGCCGGGCGACAACGTCGCCATGGAAGTGGCGCTGATCGCCCCGATCGCCATGGACGAAGGCCTGCGCTTCGCCATCCGCGAGGGTGGCCGCACCGTCGGCGCCGGCGTCGTTGCCAAGATCGTCGAGTGATGACCTGTCCGGCGGACGCCGCAAGGTGAAAGCCGGAACGGAAGGGTAGGGCGGCGGGGGCGATCCCGCCGCTGGTTGGTTGAGACGGGCCGTCTTCCCCGCGCAAGCAGGTAGGGCGTCCCGCCCGGTTCTAGCCATCGGGCGTCGGTGTTCGGGACCGTCCGCCTGTCAACCCAGCTTCCTCCGATCCGGGGGGAGATTCGGGATTGACAGGCGGGCGATGAACGCCTAGAGAATACGCCCTCTGGATTTTGGGTTGGTGGTAGGCAGCTTCGGCCTAGACGCAGCCCGAGACGAACGGCACGGCGCGCCTCCCAGTGGGGCGCGCCGTCTGCTGATCGAAACATCCCCTCCGCGCGATCCGCGCAGGGGATGTTTCTTTTCGTATCGGCCCGTCGCTTTGGTCACAGTGTCGCCCGTCGGCCCCGCTTCGGTGGTTCGGCGCGCGGCCTTGTGCTGTCGGCGATGCCCAGGAGCAAGCTCGTGGAGTTCCGGTGACGCGTCCGCGTCATCGCTAGAAGGTGCAAGGGACGTTTGGACATGGACAGCCAGAACATCCGCATCCGTCTGAAGGCGTTCGATCATCGTGTGCTCGACCAGTCGACCAGCGAGATCGTCAACACCGCCAAGCGGACCGGCGCGCGCGTGCGGGGCCCGATTCCCCTGCCGACGCACATCGAAAAGTTCACCGTGAACCGCTCGCCGCACATCGACAAGAAGTCGCGCGAGCAGTTCGAGATCCGCACCCACAAGCGCCTGCTCGACATCGTCGATCCGACGCCGCAGACCGTGGATGCGCTGATGAAGCTCGACCTCGCCGCCGGCGTCGACGTCGAGATCAAGCTCTGATTTTGGTTGGTAAGGGACCTCTCCGGTAAGCGGATGTCCCTGGTCAGGAGATAAAGAACAATGCGATCCGGTTTGATCGCGCAGAAGGTCGGCATGACCCGCGTCTTCACGGACGACGGCCAGCATGTTCCGGTCACTGTGCTGAAAGTCGACAGCTGCCAGGTCGTCGCCGTTCGTACCGAGGACAAGGATGGCTACACCGCCGTCCAGCTCGGTGCGGGCGCCATCAAGGTCAAGAACGTCAACAAGCCTGAGCGTGGGCATTTCGCCAAGGCGCGTGTGGAACCGAAGCGCGAGCTGGTCGAGTTCCG
>NZ_BADK01000850.1 GCF_000333595.1 Azospirillum sp. B506 | reverse complement strand
CGGTGCGGATCAACAACCGCAACATCGTCATGAACTCGTCGGGCATCCCGGTCGTCATGGGCCGCAGCACCGAAGTGATCCTGCTCGACGAGCAGGGCCGCGAGCGGGCGCGTCACCGCGTCCCCTACGGTGCCAAGCTGCTGGCCGACGAGGGCGTGAAGGTCGAGCGCGGCGCCAAGCTGGCCGAGTGGGACCCCTACACCCTGCCGATCATCACGGAGCGTGCCGGTACCGCCCGCTACATCGACCTCGTGGAGGGTATCTCCATGCGCGAGGTCATGGACGAGGCGACGGGCATCAGCTCCAAGGTGGTGGTCGACTGGCGCCAGCAGCCGCGCGGTGCCGATCTGAAGCCGCGCATCGCGCTGGTGGATGACCGGGGCGAGCTGATCACCCTGCCGAACGGCCTGGAAGCCCGCTACTTCATGTCGGTGGACGCCATCCTGTCGGTGGAGAACGGTGCTGAGGTGAAGGCCGGCGATGTGCTGGCCCGTATCCCGCGCGAATCGTCGAAGACCCGCGACATCACCGGTGGTCTGCCGCGCGTGGCCGAGCTGTTCGAGGCGCGTCGTCCGAAGGACTTCGCCATCATCTCGGAGATGAGCGGCCGCGTCGAATTCGGGAAGGACTACAAGACCAAGCGCCGCATCGTCGTCCGCAACGACGAGACCGGCGACGAGAAGGAGTATCTGATCCCGAAGGGCAAGCACATCTCCGTGCAGGAGGGTGACTATGTCGAACGCGGCGATCTGCTGATGGACGGCAACCCGGTGCCGCACGACATCCTGGCGGTGATGGGTGTGGAGGCCTTGGCCGACTACCTGATCAACGAAATCCAGGACGTCTATCGACTGCAGGGCGTGAAGATCAACGACAAGCACATCGAGGTGATCGTTCGCCAGATGCTGCAGAAGGTCGAGATCACCGATGCCGGCGAAACCACCTTCCTGGTGGGCGAGCAGGTCGACCGTCAGGAGTTCGACGAGGAGAACGAGAAGACGGTCGCCGAGGGGCTGCAGCCGGCCCACGGCCACCCGGTTCTCCAGGGCATCACCAAGGCCAGCCTGCAGACGCGCTCCTTCATCTCGGCCGCGTCGTTCCAGGAAACCACCCGCGTCCTGACGGAAGCGGCCGTCGGCGGCAAGGTCGACAACCTGGAAGGTCTGAAGGAGAATGTCATCGTCGGCCGTCTGATCCCGGCCGGCACCGGCTCCGTGGTGAACCGCCTGAAGCTGATCGCCGCCGAGCGTGACCGCGAAGCGGCCCTGGAGGCCGGCGCTCCGGAGGAAACTCCGGCCCTGCCGACTCCGGGCGAGGAAAGCTCCGCGGCCTGATTTATCGGGGTGATAGAGTATGGGAGGGGGCGCGCTCCGTGGGGAGCGCGCCCTTTTTCTTTGGCTGTTGAACATCTGGAACCGGGGCGTCCGCATGCTGCAACACCGTTCTTGACTCTGTGTCGACCTTTCCCTAAAGTCCGCGAACTTCAAAGGATGCACGGTATATCCGTGTGTCCGCTTGAACCCACCGATCCCGCCGATCGGAATTCTCCGGTCGGCTTTCGCTCATTCAGCCCGCTCGGAACGGCAACGTTTCGCAGGCGGGCTTTTGCTTCGTCCGGCTCGTCCGGCCGAGTGATCTTGAAGGGATGAAGGGCAGATATGCCGACGATCAACCAGTTGATCCGTAAGCCGCGCGAGCCGTTGGCCGCGCGCAACAAGGTTCCCGCGATGGAGGCCTGCCCGCAGAAGCGTGGCGTCTGCACTCGCGTTTACACCACCACCCCGAAGAAGCCGAACTCGGCGCTCCGTAAGGTTGCCCGTGTTCGTCTGACCAACGGCTTCGAGGTGACGAGCTACATCCCTGGTGAGGGTCACAACCTCCAGGAACACTCGGTGGTCATGATCCGCGGCGGTCGTGTGAAGGATCTTCCCGGCGTTCGCTACCACATCATTCGCGGCACGCTGGATACCCAGGGCGTCAAGGATCGTAAGCAGCGTCGTTCGAAGTACGGCGCGAAGCGTCCGAAGTAAGGAGAACTCACGATGTCCCGTCGTCATCGCGCCGAGAAGCGTGAAGTCCTGCCGGACGCCAAGTACGGCGACCGCGTCCTGACGAAGTTCATGAACTGCCTGATGCTGGACGGCAAGAAGTCGGCCGCCGAAGGCATCGTCTATGGTGCGCTCGGCCGCATCGAGGTCAAGACCAAGAACGATCCCGTTCAGGTCTTCCACGACGCCCTCGCCAACGTGAAGCCGCACCTCGAAGTGCGTTCGCGCCGCGTCGGCGGTGCGACCTACCAGGTTCCGGTCGAGGTCCGTTCGGACCGCGCCCAGGCCCTGGCCATCCGTTGGCTGATCAGCGCCGCCCGTGCGCGCTCGGAAAACACCATGACCGAGCGTCTGTCGGGTGAGCTGCTCGACGCCGCCAGCCAGCGCGGCACCGCCGTGAAGAAGCGCGAAGACACGCACCGCATGGCGGAAGCCAACAAGGCGTTCTCGCACTACCGCTGGTAAGGTTCACGCCTCTCCTGGTGATTTTGCATGCCCCGTTCGCACGCCCTCGACCGTTACCGCAACATCGGCATCATGGCTCACATCGATGCCGGGAAAACGACGACGACCGAGCGCATCCTGTTCTATACCGGCAAGTCCTATCGCATGGGCGAGGTCAATGACGGCACCGCCGTCATGGACTGGATGGAGCAGGAGCAGGAGCGGGGCATCACCATCACCTCGGCGGCAACGACCTGTTTCTGGCGCGATCACCGCATCAACATCATCGACACGCCCGGCCACGTCGATTTCACCATCGAGGTCGAGCGGTCCCTGCGTGTCCTCGATGGCGCCGTCGCCATCTTCGATGCTGTTGCGGGGGTCGAGCCCCAGACCGAGACCGTGTGGCGGCAGGCCGACAAGTACGGCGTGCCGCGCA
>NZ_BADK01000851.1 GCF_000333595.1 Azospirillum sp. B506 | reverse complement strand
TGCCCCACCTGATCGGCGCCCCCCATCCGGAGAGTGCCGAGGGTGCGGTTCCGCCGGAGCTGGCCGCCCGCTTCTTCGCCGCCTCGCTCGGCGGGTCTGCCCTGTTCTGGGCGATCCTGGGTTCCGCCAGCGGCTGGCTGCTGAGCGGTCTGGTGGGCGAGTCCGCCGAACCCCGCCCGGCCCTGCGGGTCCAGCCCGGCGCGCGCTAAGGAGGCTCAGTCCCATGTTCGCTCTTGCGAAAACGGCCGCCGGCAAGGTTCCGGCGACCGTCATCACCGGCTTCCTCGGCGCCGGCAAGACCACGCTGATCCGCGGTCTGCTGGAAAAGGCCGACGGGCGCCGGCTGGCGCTGATCATCAACGAGTTCGGCGACGTCGGCATCGACGGCGACATCCTGCGCGCCTGCGGCAACCCGACCTGCACCGAAGACGACGTGATCGAACTGGCGAACGGCTGCCTGTGCTGCACCGTCGCCGACGACTTCGTCCCGGCCATCGAGAAGCTGCTGGCCCGGCCGGAGCCGCCCGAGCACATCGTGATCGAGACCAGCGGTCTGGCTCTGCCCAAGCCGCTGGTCCAGGCCTTCCACTGGCCGGCGATCAAGACCCGCGTCACCGTCGACGGCGTCATCGCCGTGGTGGATGCCGCGGCCGCGGCGGAGGGCCGCTTCGCCCCCGATCCCGCGGCGCTGGAGGCCCAGCGCGACGCCGCCGGCACCGTCGATCACGACACGCCGATCGAGGAGGTGTTCGAGGACCAGCTGCTCTGTGCCGACCTGATCGTCGTCAACAAGACCGATCTGCTGGCCGACGGCGACCTCGCCCGCGTCGAAGGGCTGATCCGCGGCGCCCTCGCCCACACGGTCGGCCGCGATGCCAAGCTGGTCCGGGCCTCCCAGGGGGCGGTCGATCCGCTGGTGCTGCTCGGTGTCGGTGCGGCGGTGGAGAACGATCTCGCCAACCGTCCCAGCCACCATGACGACGAAGAGGGCCACGACCACGACGACTTTACCAGCTTCGTGGTGGAGTTGCCGGCGCAGCCCGATCCGGCCGCTCTGGCGATGACGCTGGAGCAGGTCGCCGGCCTGCATGGCGTCCTGCGCCTGAAGGGGTTCATCGACGTGCCCGGCAAGCCGATGCGCCTGCTGGTCCAGGGTGTGGGCACCCGCATCCAGACCCACTATGACCGCCTGTGGAAGCCCGGCGAGGAGCGCCGCAGCCGTCTGGTGGTGATCGGCGAGGCCGGTCTGGACCGGGACGCGGTGACGCGGGCGGTTGTCGGGTAAGCGTTAGGGTATCGCGGCGCCTGTCCCCTTCTTGACCTTCACCGTTTTCGAGGGGGGAAGGGGGCAGTCGCCCCTGGACATCAGACCATGCATCTTCTCGCCGCCCGCCAGGACGAACTGGACGCCGGCCCCCAGGCGGAAGATCTGGGGCAGACGCCGGCCGACCTCGTCATGCTGTCCTTTTCCGACAGCGACCTGACCGCACTCGCCGCCGCATGGCGGGCGGGCCATGGGCGCCGGCCTGGGCGGCTGCCCAGCCTCCGCCTCGCCAACCTCAACCGGCTCGGCCATCCCCTGTCGGTCGACCTCTACGCCGACAGCATCGTTGCCAAGGCGAAACTGGTTGTCCTGCGCCTGCTCGGCGGCAGCGGATACTGGCGCTATGGCCTCGACCGCCTTTCCGCCCTCTGCCGCGAGCGCCAAATCCCGCTGGCCGTCCTGTCCGGCGAGGCACAGCCCGACCCCAACCTCACCGCTTACGGAACGGTGCCGGCCGAAACCGCCGACCGCCTGTGGCGCTATTTCACCGAGGGCGGCCCGGCCAATATGGGCCATCTGCTGGCCTGCGCCGCGACGCTGGCGGGCAGGCCGCTGCCCCATGACGATCCCGCGCCCGTCCCGCGCTTCGGCGCCTATGACGGCTGGACCGGGTCCACAACCGGCAACGCCACCGCCAACGCCCCGGTCGCGGCGGTGGTCTTCTACCGCTCCCACCTGCTGGCCGGCGACCTCGCCCCGGTCCATGCCCTGTGCGACGCGCTGGCCGCGCGCGGCCTCGCCCCCCGCCCCCTGTTCGTCGCCAGCTTGAAGGAGCCGGACTGCGCCGCCTGGACGCGCGCCAGCCTGACCGCGCAGAACGCCGCCATCGTCGTCAACACCACCGCCTTCTCGGCGGCGCGCGAGGACGGCTCGCCGCTGGAGGCCAACGGCAGCCCGGTGCTGCAAGCCATCCTCGCCACCACGCCGGAAGCCGGCTGGCAGGCGTCCTCGCGCGGGTTGGCGCCGTCCGACCTCGCGATGAATGTCGTGTTGCCGGAGATGGACGGCCGCATCATCGCCCGTGCCATCGCCTTCAAGACGGCGGGGGAACCAGACCCCGACCTGCAATTCGCCGCCCCGGCCCTGCGCCCGATTCCCGACCGGGTCGCCTTCACCGCCGACCTCGCCGCCAGCTGGGTCCGCCTGTCCCGCACCCCACGGGCCGATCGGCGGCTGGCACTGGTGCTGTCCGACTATCCCGGCCCCGGCGGCGGCATCGGCCATGCCGTCGGCCTCGACAGCCCGGCCAGCACCGTGGCGATGCTCCGGCGGCTGTCTGCCGAAGGCTACAGCCTGTCCGCCCTTCCGGACAGCGGCGCCAGGCTGATGGAGGCCCTCACCGCCCCGCCCACCGCGACCCTGTCGCTGGACGACTATCTGCGCCTTGTCCCGCCGCACTTGCGCGCCCGCATCGCCGACACCTGGGGCGAGCCCGCCGCCGATCCTGCCTGCCATGACGGCGCCTTCGCCTTCCGCGCCCTGCGCTGCGGCAATGCCATGGTGGCGGTGCAGCCCAGCCGGGGCCACGGACCGCTGACCACCGCCCAGCACCACGACCCCGACACCCCGCCCAGCCACGGCTATCTCGCCTTTTACCTGTGGCTGCGCCATGTCGCCGGCATCGATGCCCTGGTACAGATCGGCGCCCACGGCACGCTGGAATGGCTGCCCGGCAAGGCGGTGGCCCTGTCGGCCGACTGCTGGCCGGAGAGTGTCGGCGGCGCCCTGCCGACGCTTTACCCCTTCATCGTCAACAACCCTGGCGAGGGCGTCCAGGCCCGCCGCCGTCTCGGCGCCGTGCTGATCGGCCATCTGACTCCGCCGCCGGTGGAAGCCGGTCTCCACGGCGACCTCGCCGCACTCGAAACCGCCATCGACGAGTATTCGCAGGCGACCGGGCTCGATCCGCGGCGGCTGGGCCTGCTGCGCGAGACGATCCTCGACCTCGCCTGGAAGTCCGGCGTCGCCGCCGACTGCAACCTGCGGCCCGACGACGATCCCGACGCCATCCTGTCGCGGCTGGACGCCCATCTCTGCGACGTGAAGGAGATGCAGATCCGCGACGGCCTGCATGTGTTCGGCCGCAGCCCGGCCGGCGAGCGTCGCGACCGCCTTACCGCCGCCGTTGCCCGCTCCGCCGATCCGGCCCTGGTCGCCAGCGCGGTCGATGCCTGCGGCGAGGCGGAAATGCGGGCGCTGCTCGACGGGCTGGACGGCCGCTTCATCCGCCCCGGCCCCGGCGGTTCGCCGGCACGCGGGCGGGCGGACACGCTGCCGACCGGCCGCAACCTCTATGCGCTCGACCCGCGCGGGGTGCCGACGCCGACGGCCTGGACTCTCGGCTGGCAGGCGGCGGACGCACTGATCACCCGCTATCTCCAGGACCATGGCGACTGGCCGCATCGACTGGTGGTCGATTGCTGGGGCACCCCGGCCATGCGCACCGGCGGCGACGAACTGGCACAGGCGCTGGCCCTGCTCGGCGTCCGCCCGCTCTGGGAGAACGGGTCCGGCCGCGTCACCGGCTACGAGATCATGCCGGCCGGCGTGCTCGGCCGGCCGCGGGTGGACGTGACCTTGCGCATTTCCGGCCTGTTCCGCGACATCTTCCCGCAGCAGATCGCCCTGTTCGATCAGGCGGTGCGCGCCGTCGCCGGTCTGGACGAGCCGGACGACGTCAACCCGCTGGCCGCCACCGCGCAGGCCGAGGAACGGCGCCTCGCGGCAGCCGGAACCGAGGCGGAGGATGCCCGCCGCTGGGCCACCGCCCGCATCTTCGGGGCCGCCCCCGGCGTCTATGGCACGGCATTGTCCGGCATGATCGCGCGCGGCGACTGGACCGCGCGGGCCGATTTCGGTGCGGCCTATCTGGAAGGCGGCTGCCACGCCTACGGCGCCGGGCTGGAGGGCGTGCCTCTGCCCGCCTTGTTCCGGCGCCGGGTGGGAGGCGCCGACGCGCTGGTCCACCATCAGGACCAGCGTGAGCACGACGTGCTGTCCACCGACGGCTTCATGCAGTTCGAGGGCGGCTTCGCCGCCGCCGCCGCGCTGGAGGACTCCGAACCGGCGCTCTACCACCTCGACAGCGCCGATCCGGACAAGCTCGCCGTCCGCACCCTGGCGGAGGAGATCGCCCGCACCCTGCGCGGGCGGGCGGCCAACCCGCGCTGGATCCGGGGCATGATGCGCCACGGCTATCGCGGGGCGGCGGAGCTGGCGGCCAGCGTCGACACGCTGTTCGCCTTCGCCGCCACCACCGACGCCGTCCGCCCCGCCCATTTCGACCTGCTGTACGATGCGTATGTCGAAGATGCGGAGGTGTGGGACTTCCTGTCGCAGGACAATCCCGCCGCTGCCCGGCACATTCTGGCGCGGATGAGCGAGGCGCTCGACCGCGGTCTGTGGCACTCCCGCCGCAACTCCACCGCGGAGGATCTGCGGCGCCTCCGGGAGACCGCCGCATGACGACCCCTGCGCAACCCAGCCGCGCCGCCGCGGCGCCTGCCCCGGCGTTCTGGTGCCGATGCAGGTCGGCGACGGGTTGCTGCTGCGCGTCCGCGTTCCGGCCGGAGTGCTGCCCGCCGACCATGCCCGCCGCATCGCTGAGCTGGGAGATCGTTACGGCAACGGCTCGATCGACCTCAGCCAGCGCGGCAACCTGCAACTGCGCGGCATCGCCCCCGACGGGCTGGAGGCGGTGACCGAGGCTCTGCGCGCGATGGGCTATGTTTCCGGCGACGCAGAAAGCGAGGCCGTCCGCAACGTGCTGTGCTCCCCCACCGCCGGGCTGGACCCGGCCGCGCTGATGGACGTACGCGCGGTGGCACGTACGCTCGACGCGCGGCTGGCGGAGGATACGGCCCTGCGCCGCCTGCCGCCGAAGTTCGGCTGGCTGGTCTGCGGCGGCGGGATCGGCCATCTGGCGGACAGCAGCACGGACGTGCGCTTCGACGCTGTGGATGGCGAGCGCTTCCGGGTTGCGCTGGGGGGAACGCTGGCGACGGCGGTGCCGCTGGGACTTTGCCGGGCCGACGACGTGGCGGATGTGGCGTCGGCGCTGGGGCGGGCCTTTCTGGAGTTGCGCGCCGAATTGCCGGAGCCGCCGCGCCGCATGGCGGGTCTGGTTGCGGGGATTGGGACGGAGCCATTCGTAACGCGCCTCATCGCCTCGGTTCCTCTTCTCCCCCCCGCTCACGCGCAAACTTCGTTTGCGCTGACGCGACAGGCGGACCTCCGGTCCGCCGAAAGCGGGGAGAGGATCAAGGTGAGGGGGACTCATGTCATGGATGTCTTCGGCGTTGCCGACCCCCCTCATCCTAACCTTCTCCCCAGGGGGGAGAAGGGATCCCGTGGCGGGGAGGCGCCGGCCTTCCTGACCACCGCCTTCCCCTTCGGCCGTCTCACCGCCACCGCCCTCGCCGCCCTCGCGTCCACCTGCACGGAAATCCGCATCACCCCCTGGCGCGCCCTGATCCTCGTCGCTCCCTCCGCGAACGCCGCAACCGTCGCCAGCAGCCACGGCGCCATCCTCTCCCACACCGACCGCCGGCTGAAGCTGACCGCCTGCAGCGGGATGGGCGGCTGCGATGTCGGCACAACCGACACCCATGCGACGGCGCTGGCCATCGCGGAGCGCGCAGGACCCTTGCTGGACCCTGTGCGAATGGTGCATGTGTCGGGCTGTGCCAAGGGCTGCGCTCATTCCGCCATCGCCGATGTCACCCTGACCGCCCGCGACGGGCTGTATGACGTCGCCCTGAACGCCAGACCCGGTGACGATTCCCCGCACACCGGCCTGTCTCCCGCCGACGCCGTGGCCCGCGTCGCGGATCTGTTGACCGAGGAGTCCACCGGTGCCTGAGCCGCTCTACGACTATATCCGCGACGGAGCGGCCATCTACCGCCAGTCCTTCGCCACCATCCGGGCCGAGGCCGACCTGTCCGCCATCCCCGACGACCTCAAGCCGGTGGCGGTGCGCGTCATCCACGCCTGCGGCATGATCGATGCGGCCCGGGACCTGCTGTTCTCCGCCGATGTCGGCAGCGCCGCCCGCGCCGCCCTGCGCTCCGGTGCCCCGATCCTCTGCGACAGCGAGATGGTCGCCCACGGCGTGACCCGCGCCCGCCTGCCGGCCGGCAACGATGTGGTCTGCACGCTCCGCGATGCCGCCGTGCCCGATCTGGCCAAGACCATCGGCAACACCCGCTCCGCCGCCGCGCTCGACCTGTGGGGCGAGCGGCTGGGCGGGTCGGTGGTCGCCATCGGCAATGCGCCGACCGCCCTGTTCTACCTGCTGGAGAAGCTGGCGGCCGGTGCGCCGAGGCCGGCGGCGATCCTCGGCTTTCCCGTCGGCTTCGTCGGCGCGATGGAAAGCAAGGAGGCGCTGGCGGAAAACCCCTTCGGCGTTCCTTATCTGGCGATCCGCGGCCGGCGTGGTGGCAGCGCCATGGCCGCCGCCGCCGTCAACGCGCTGGCGAGCGACGTCGAATGAGCGGCGACACCCCCAATCCCTCTACCCTGGGCACCCTGTTCGGCGTCGGCGTCGGCCCCGGCGACCCGGAACTGATGACCTTGAAAGCGGTGCGCACCATCGGCGCCTGTCCGGTCGTCGCCTATTTCTGCAAGCGCGGCACCAGAGGGCAGGCCCGCCGCATCGCCGATCAGGCCATCAGGCCCGACCAGATCGAACTGCCGATGGTCTATCCGGTGACGGTGGAACTGCCGCCGACCCATCCCGACTATGGCCGCCAGATCGAAGCCTTCTTCGACGAGTCCGCCGGGCGCATCGCCGAGCATCTCGCCGCCGGCCGCTCCGTCGCGGCGCTGAACGAAGGGGATCCGTTCTTTTACGGCTCCTTCATGCATCTGTTCCTGCGTCTGTCCGGCCGCTTCCGGGCGGAGGTGATTCCCGGCGTCACCAGCATGGTGTGCAGCGCCTCGCTGCTGCCGCGCCCGCTGATGCTGCGCGACGACGTGCTGTCGGTGATCCCCGGCACGCTGGACGAGGAGTCGCTGGTCCGCGCGCTGACCGCCGCCGACGCCTGCGTGGTGATGAAGCTGGGCCAGAACCTGGCGAAGGTCCGCCGCGCCATCGCCGCCGCCGGTCTGGCCGAGCGGGCATGGTATGTGGAACGCGCCAGCATGGAGGAACAGCGCTTCATGCCCTTCCTGGAGGCGCCGGACGTCGCCCCCTACTTCTCGCAGATCGTCATTCCGGGCGAGGGCAGGCGCGGATGACGGCCCCGGAGAAGACTGGCTGGTTGAAAGTCGTGGGCCTCGGCCCCGGCCCCGAGGACTGGCTGACGGCGGAGGCCCGGCGCGATCTGGCCGAGGCGACCGACCTCGTCGGCTATTTCCCCTATGTCGAGCGCGTGCCGCCGGGGGATCAGGTGCGCCACGCCTCCGACAACCGGGTCGAGCTGGACCGCGCCCGCTTCGCCTTGGATCTGGCGGCGCAGGGCCGGCGGGTGGCGGTGGTGTCGGGCGGCGACCCCGGCATCTTCGCCATGGCCGCCGCCATCTTCGAGGCGCTGGACGACCCCGAGGCGCCCGAGGCGTGGCGCGCCATCCCGCTGTCGGTCGATCCGGGCGTTTCCGCCATGCAGGCCGCCGCCGCGCGGGCCGGAGCGCCGCTGGGCCATGATTTCTGCGCCATCTCGCTGTCCGACAATCTGAAACCATGGGAGGTGGTGCTGAAGCGCCTGCGTCTGGCGGCGGAGGCGGATTTCGTCATCGCGCTCTACAACCCGATCTCCAAGGCCCGCCCCTGGCAGCTGGGGGCCGCCTTCGACGCCCTGCGCGATGTCCGCGCGCCCGAGACCCCCATCGTGCTGGGCCGCGCCGTCGGCCGCGCCGACGAGGAACTGACCGTCACGACCCTGGGCGAGGTGCGGGCGGAGCAGGCCGACATGCGCACGCTGGTCATCATCGGCGCCTCGCACACCCGCTTCGTGGCACGGGCCGATGGCGGACGCTGGGTCTACACCCCCCGGCATTACCGGGGGTAAAGGACAGCCGTGGACGCTTCAGGCCCATCCCCTCCAGCCATCCCACCGCATCCTCCACGCCGTGCAGCTCCGCCACGCCGTTGCCGGCCCGGCCGCTCCACCATCACCACCGGCAGGCCCAGCACGCGAGCGGCCTCCAGCTTGGCGTCGGTGGCGCGTCCGCCGCTGTCCTGCTGACGACCACCTCCACCCCCTGGCCGGGCATCAGCGCCAGTTCGCCCTCCACGGTGAACGGCCCGCGGTCGAGGATCAGGCTCATGTGCGGCAGGGCCGGCATCGGCTCCGGCGGGTCGACGGCACGGATCAGGTAATGCTTGTCCGGCATCGCCTCGAAGGCCGCGACCTCCTGCCGGCCGATGGTCAGGAACACGGTGTCGCCCAGACCGCGCAGCGCCAGCGCCGCAGCCCCCATGTCCGGCACACCGATCCAGCGGTCGCCCGGCCCCGCCACCCAGGCCGGACGGGTCAGGAGACGCAACGGCACCCCCACCAGTGCGCAGGCGGCAGCGGCATTGGCGGAGATCTGCGCTGCGAAGGGATGCGTCGCATCGATGACCGCACCGATGTCCTCGGCGCGCAGGTAACCGGCCAAGCCCTCCACCCCGCCGAAACCGCCGATGCGGGCCGGCAGCGGCGGCAGCACCGGGTTCTTCGTGCGGCCGGCCAGCGACACGCGGGCGTCGATGCGCGGATGGCCGGCCAGCCGCTTGGCCAGCGCCGTCGCCTCCGTCGTGCCGCCCAGGATCAACACCTTGACCGTCAGCGCCTTGACCAACTCCCCCTCCCCAACCGTCAGGATCGGCACCATGGATAGCATGGGAACGGCCCGCTGGCTCACCATCGTCGGCATCGGCGAGGACGGCTGGGACGGTTTGTCGCCCGCCGCCCGCGCGGCGGTCGAAACTGCATCCATCCTCTATGGCGGCAGCCGTCACCTCGATCTTGTACCGATCGTTGCGGGGCAGGAACGTCTGCCCTGGCCGTCGCCGATGATCGATGCCTTCCCCGGCCTGCTCGGCCGGCGCGGCCAGCGGGTCTGCGTGCTGGCGAGCGGCGACCCGTCCTGGTACGGAGTCGGCGCCACGCTGTCGCGACTCGTTCCGGCTGCGGAAACGACTGTGATCCCGGCACCTTCCGCCTTCAGCCTCGCCGCATCCCGGCTGGGCTGGCCCTTGCAGGACTGCCGCTGCCTGACCGTTCATGGCCGCCCGCTGGAACAGGTCATTCCGTATCTGCAACCGAACGCAAAGATTCTGCTTCTTTCCTGGGACGGAACGACTCCGGCCAAGCTGGCCGCCCTGCTGCGCGCCCGCGGCTTCGGCGCCACGCGCCTGACGGTGCTGGAGGCGATGGGCGGCCCGCGCGAATCCCGGCTGGAGGGCACCGCCGAGGCCTGGAATGCCGGGCGCGCCGCCGATCTCAACACCATCGCGCTGGACTGCGTCGCCGCGCCCGGTGCCCGCGTGTTGCCGCTGGCGCCCGGCCTGCCCGACGACTGGTTCGAGCATGACGGCCAGATCACCAAGCGCGAGGTGCGCGCCGTCACCCTGTCCTTCCTCGCGCCGCGCCGGGGCGAACTGCTGTGGGATGTCGGCGCCGGGTCGGGCTCCATCGGCATCGAATGGATGCTGCGCGATCCCGCCAACCGCACCATCGCCGTCGACCATCATCCGGAACGGATCGCCCGCATCCTCGCCAATGCTTCCACCCTCGGCGTGCCCGGCCTGCAACTGGCGCGCGGCAAGGCGCCGGCGGCACTGGAAGGTCTGGAGCGGCCGGACGCCATCTTCATCGGCGGCGGGCTGACGGCGGACGGCGTCCTGGCGGCCTGCTGGGACGCCCTGCCCCCCGGCGGGCGGATCGCCGCCAATGCGGTGACGCTGGAAAGCGAGGCGGTGCTGATCGATGCGCACAAGCGCCTCGGCGGTGAGCTGACCCAGATTTCGGTGGCCCGCGCCTCGGCGGTCGGCGGCTTCCGTGGCTGGCGGGCGGCGATGCCGGTCACGCTGTGGCGAGCGGAAAAGCCGTATGGGGAGGGCCCATGGACCGCCTGACTCCCGACGCCCAGCTGTTCGGCCCGGTCTTTGCCGGGCTCGGCTGCCGCCGCGGCTGCGGCTGGGAGGAGATCGCCACTCTGGTCGCTGCCGCCTTCGACGAGGCGGCCCTGCCCGACGCCGCGCGCCAGTTGGCGGCATTGGCCGCTCCGGCGATGAAGGCCCACGAAGCAGGTTTGGCGGAGGCCGCCCGCGCGCTCGGCCTGCCGCTGCGCTTCATCGGCGAGGACGCGATGCTGGCGGCGCAGGACCGTGTCCACACCCGCTCCGCCACCGTGCTGGCCGCGGTCGGGCTGGCCTCGGTGGCGGAAGCTGCGGCGCTCGCCGCCGCCGGGCCGGGATCGCGCCTGCTGCTGCCGCGCCGCTCCACCCCCCGCGCCACCGTGGCGCTCGCCCTGCCTGCTGTTGCCTTGACTTCTGACGTTTTTCTGGGGACCCGCTCATGACCGTCCATTTCATCGGTGCCGGACCGGGCGCTCCCGACCTGCTGACCCTGCGCGGCCGCGACCTGATCGCGCGCTGCCCGGTCTGCCTCTATGCCGGCTCCCTGGTGCCGAAGGAGATCATCGCCCACGCCCCGGCCGGCGCGCGGATCGTCGACACCGCGCCCTTGACGCTGGAGGAGATCGTCGCCGAGTTCCAGGCCGCCCATGCCGCCGGCCAGGATGTCGCCCGGCTGCATTCCGGCGACCTGTCGGTCTACAGCGCCCTGGGCGAGCAGACCCGCGCCTTGCGGGAACTCGGCATCCCCTACAGCATCACCCCCGGCGTTCCAGCCTTCGCCGCCGCGTCGGCTGCGCTGGGGCGGGAGCTGACCCTGCCGGAGGTCAGCCAGACGCTGATCCTGACCCGCACCGAGGGGCGCGCCTCTGCCATGCCGGCCAACGAGACGCTGGAGGTGCTGGGCGCCTCGGGCGCCACGCTGGCGGTCCACCTGTCGATCCACGTCATCGACCGGGTGGTGGAGCGGCTGACCCCGCTCTACGGCGCCGACTGCCCGGCGGCGGTGGTCTACCGCGCCACCTGGCCGGACGAGCGGGTTCTGCGCGGCACCCTGGCCGACATTGCCGCACAGGTCGCGGCCTCACCGATGGAACGCACCGCCCTGATCCTGGTCGGCCCGGCGCTGGGGCATGAGGAGTTCCGCTGCAGCGCGCTCTATGACGGCAGCCATGTGCGGCGTTACCGGGGGCTGGGCCAGGAGTTGGGGGAGTGAGCGCTTCCGACGATGCGCCCCTGGCGGTCGGTGACCAGCACCTCGACGGCGACCGGCGCATCTTCCAGAACCTCCTGGGCGGCGCGGCGCGCCAGTTCGGCGACATGGTCGGCCAGGGCCAAGCCCGCGGCGTCCGCCATGCCCAGCACCTGCGCCGCCGTGTTGGCGCCGCGCGCCTGCGCGACCAGCTCCGGCCCGGCGCCGAGATCGGCCAGCCGCCCGGCCAGCCAGTCGAAATCCACACTGTTGCGCTTGCTGTGCAAATCCATCAGCCCGCGCGCCAGCTTGCCGAACTTGGCGAAGCCGCCGCACAGCGTCAGGCGGGGCACCGGATGCCGGCGCAGATACTTCAGCGTGCCGCCGACGAAATCCCCCATGTCGAGCAGCGCCTGCTCCGACAGGCCATAGCGCGCCACCACCGCCTTTTCCGACAGATCGCCGGTGCAGGCCGCGACATGGCTCAGCCCCGCCGCCCGCGCCACGTCGATGCCGCGCTGGATCGAGGCGATCCAGGCCGCGCAGGAATAGGGCACGACGATCCCCGTGGTCCCCAGGATCGACAGCCCGCCGAGAATGCCGAGCCGCCCGTTCATCGTGCGCTTGGCAGCAGTTCGCCATTCTCCACCCCGACCTCGACCACCAGATCGGCCGGCTGCCCGGCCGCTGCCGCCGCCTCCCCCACCGCCTGCGCGATCATGCTGCGCGGCACCGGGTTGATGGCCGGCTCGCCAACGGGCAGCGGCAGGCCGGGCAGGGTCACCGTGCCGACGCCGGGACCGGCGCGGAAGGTCACGCCGCCGCCGGGCACGCCGCGCCACACCCGCGCCCGCACCAGTGCGCCGTGGGTCACGTCGGGATCGTCGCCGGCATCCTTGACCACGCCGGCCGCGGCCCAGGGTCCGTCCGGCCCTTCCCCCCACTCCGTCACCGCCAGGGCGAAGGCCGGGGTCTGGCCGCCGGGCAGGGTCACGGTCACCGGATCGGGAAACTCGCGGCCGAACAGGGCTTCCGCCGCCGCCCGCGCCGCGGCGGTGGCGCAGGTTCCCGTCGTCCAGCCGCGGCGCAAGGGTGTAGCATGTTCCGGCATGCCCCCTGCAGCGCCCTCTGCGGCGCCGGCAATCTCCGCACCGCCTTCCGTCTTCTCCGAGCCCGAGTCCGCGTTCATGTCGTCTGAGTCGTCCATTCCCGAAAGCGTCCTGGTCCCCTTCGCCCCCGGCAGCGTCTGGCTGGCCGGATCCGGCCCCGGCGACCCCGGCCTGCTGACCCTGCTGGCCCTGCAAGGTCTAAGGCAAGCCGACGTCATCGTCCATGACGCGCTGGTCGGCGAACGGATCATGGCGCTCGCCAGCCCGTCGGCAAGGCTGGAATTCGCCGGAAAGCGCGGCGGCCGCCCTTCCGCCCACCAGGACGACATCACCAACCGCCTGATCGAACTGGCGAAGGAGGGGCACCGCGTCCTGCGCCTGAAGGGCGGCGACCCCTTCGTCTTCGGCCGCGGCGGCGAGGAGGCGCAGGCGCTGGCGGCGGAGGGCATCTCCTTCCGCATCGTGCCCGGCATCACGTCGGGCATCGCCGGCCCGGCCTATGCCGGCATCCCGGCGACCCACCGCGACACCAACCAGGCGGTGATCCTGGCGACCGGCCATTCGCTGGGCGGCGGGCCGGACTGGCGGGCGCTGGCCGCCACCAAGGCCCCGCTGATCCTCTATATGGGCTGGAAGGCGCTGCCGACCATCGCGGCGGAGCTGATGGCGGGTGGCCTGTCCGCCGACACACCGGTCGGCGTGGTGACGGAGGCGACGACCGCCAACCAGAAGAGCCTCGTCACGACGCTCGGCAGCTGCGTCGCCGAACTGGCGGCGAGCGGGCTGGAGCCGCCGGCCATCATCGTCATCGGCGAAATGGTGCGGCTGCGCCCGGCGCTGGACTGGCTGCCGGCCCAGACGGCGCTGCAGCATGCCAGAGGGACGAATGACTAAGGGCCTGATCGTCGCCGCCCCGGCGTCCGGCACCGGCAAGACGACGCTGACGCTCGGGCTGCTGGCGGCGCTGCGCGCCCGCGGCGTGGCGGTGG
>NZ_BADK01000852.1 GCF_000333595.1 Azospirillum sp. B506 | reverse complement strand
GCCGACAGAACTGCCCGAACAGCACTTGGGGCGGAATCCCCAGCAGGCTGACCATGTCCGCGTCTCTCCCGGTTGGTGGGTGTTGTTCTTGGTTTCGGTTGATGCCGCGATTGCCATCGCTCCGGCCTTGCCCTCAAGACAGGCAAGGCCGGAGCGATGGCTTAACTCCTCACGTCACCGCCCCTCACTTCGCCAATGTGCAGCCGCTCTGCTTGGGGTCCATGAAGGCGGTGTCGGCCGGGATGGTCTTGACGATCTTGTAGTAATCCCAGGCCCCCTTCGATTCGGCCGGGGTCTTCACCTGGGCCAGATACATGTCGTGGAACATGCGGCCGTTGGCGGCGATCCTGCCCTTTTTGGCGAACATATCCTCGACCGGCAGCTCGCGCATCTTGGCGGCGACCGTGTCGGCGTCATCGGTCTTCGCCGCCTCGACCGCCTTCAGGTAATGCTTCACCGCCGAATAGACGCCGGCCTGCACCATGGTCGGCTTCTTGCCGGCCTTGGCCTCGAACTTTTTCGACCATTCACGGGTCTGGTCGTCCATGTCCCAGTAGAAGCCGGTGGTCAGCATCAGCCCCTGCGCCGACTGCAGCCCCAGCGCGTTCACGTCGGTGATGAACATCAACAGGCCGGCCAGGCTCTGGCCCGACTGGGTGATGCCGAACTCCGCCGCCTGCTTGACGGCGTTGACGGTGTCGCCGCCGGCATTCGCCAGACCGATGACGTCGGCGCCCGAGCCCTGCGCCTGCAACAGGAAGGACGAGAAGTCCGACGTGCCGAGCGGATGGCGCACCGACCCGGAGATGGTGCCACCCAGCGACTTCACCATCCTGGTGGTCTCCTCCTCCAGCGACTGGCCGAAGGCGTAGTCGGCGGTCACGAAGAACCACTTCTTCTTGCCCTGCTCGTAGAGCGCGCGGCCGGTGCCGGCGGCCATGGCATAGTTGTCGTAGGTCCACTGGAAGCCATAGGGGCTGCACTGCGCCCCGCTCAGCGCGGTGGCACCCGGGCCGGACATCAGGAAGATGCGCTTCTTGTCCTTGGTGATGCCCTGCACCGCCAGCGCGGCGGCGGAGTTCGGCACGTCGGCGACGACGTCCACACCGCCGGTGTCCACCCACTCGCGCGCCTTCGACGCGGCGATGTCGGCCTTGTTCTGGTGGTCGGCGACGACGATCTCGACGGGCGCGCCGGCGACCTTGTTGCCGAACTCCTCCGCCGCCATCCGCGCGGCGATGGCGGAGCCTTCGCCAGCCAGATCGGCATAGATGCCGGAACGGTCGTTCAGCACGCCGATGCGGATGACATTGTCCGACACCTGGGCAGCGGCCGGTGCCGCAACCGAGATCGCGCTCCCGGCGAGCGTCAGCAGGGCGGTGCCGGTGAGAAGAAGCGTGCGCATCGGAAGGTCTCTCCCTCTTGGTATTATTGTCGGCCGGTTCCCGTGGCGGGTTCCCTCGCCGTGTCTAGGGTAGCCGGTTGGGCACAGAACCGGCGGTTGGCCGCCCCGCTCCGGAATAGGGGACGGAGCGGCGCGTGCCGGTGACGTCGTGGGCTGGACGGCCTACACGCCGAGATAGGTGTGCAGCTTGTCCATGTTGGCGTGGAGCTGGTCGTTGGGGATCATGTCCACCACATGGCCTTCCTCCATCACGTAATGGCGGTCGGCGATGGTGGCGGCGAAGCGGAAATTCTGCTCCACCAGCACGATGGTGAAGCCGCGCTGCTTCAGCGCCCGCACCGCCACGCCGATCTGCTCGATGATGACCGGGGCCAGACCCTCGGTCGGCTCGTCCAGCAGGATCAGATTGGCGCCGGTGCGCAGGATGCGGGCGATCGCCAGCATCTGCTGCTCGCCGCCCGACAGCCGCGTGCCCTGCGTGCTCCCGCGGCCCTTCAGGTTGGGGAACAGGTCGTGGATCTGCGGGACGGTCATCCCGCCCTCCTTGACCACCGGCGGCAGCGTCAGGTTCTCGTCCACGCTGAGCGAGGAGAAGATGCCGCGCTCCTCCGGCACATAGCCGATGCCGAGGCGGGGGATTTTGTGCTGGGCCATGCCGATCAGCTCGGTGCCCTGGAAACGGATCGAGCCGGTGCGCTTGCCCATGATCCCCATGATGGCGCGCATCGTCGAGGTCTTGCCGGCACCGTTGCGGCCCAGCAGCGTCACCACCTCGCCGTGGCGCACCTCCAGGCTGACGCCGTGCAGCACATGGCTCTCGCCGTAGAAGCCGTGCAGGTCGGCGATTTCCAGCATCGCCGTTCCAGTTCGGGCGGTTTTGGTCATCGCGCCGTCAGGCATGTCCGGTCCCCCCAGTGCCCATGTAAGCCTCCATCACCTGCGGGTTCTTCGAGACGACCTCGTAGGGTCCCTCCGCCAAGATCTCGCCGCGGCGCAGCACGGTGATGGTGTCCGACAGGTGGGCGACGACCGACAGGTTGTGCTCGACCATCAGCACCGTGCGGTCGGCGGCGACGCGCTTGATGAGATCCGCGGTGCCCTCGATGTCCTCATGGCCCATGCCGGCCAGCGGCTCGTCGAGCAGCATCACCTCCGGGTCGAGCGCCAGCGTGGTGGCGATCTCCAGCGCGCGCTTGCGGCCATAGGGCAGCTCGGCCGCAAGATGGTTGGCCCAGGGGGTGAGGTTCACCGCCTCGATCAGCTCCAACGCCCGGTGATGCAGGCCATGGAGCGACGATTCCGACTTCCAGAAATGGAAGCTGGTGCCGAGCGGCCGCTGGAGCGCGACACGGACATTCTCAAGCACGCTGAGATGCGGGAAGACCGCCGAGATCTGGAAGGAGCGCACAAGCCCCATCAGCGCGATGTCGGCCGGCTTGGTGCGGGTGATGTCACGGCCCTTGTAGAGGATCTGTCCGCGCGTGGGGGTGAGGAACTTGGTCAGCAGGTTGAACACCGTGCTCTTGCCGGCGCCGTTCGGGCCGATCAGCGCATGGATGGTGCCGCGGCGAACCTGCAGGTTCACCTCCTTCACCGCCACGAAGCCCTTGAACTCCTTCGTCAGGCCACGCGCCTCCAGGATGATGTCGTCGTTCGGTGCGGCGTTCATCGGTCGCGAATTCTCCTCCCGTTCGTCCTTATGTCCGGGCTTCCAGCCCTTTTTTTACCGATTGTCGTACGCACGAAGCGTGCCACGGCCGGGTTCGCTTCGGTCGGGCCTCCAGCCCCTTTGTATCTCCGCCGGCTTTCCCCTGGCGTCCAGTCCTCCTCCCCGATCCTTGCGTCGGAAAGTGTCGGATTTACGGACACTCTGTCCATAAAACATGACAGCATTCAAAATGTCGGCATGCAAGATTGTCTGTGCGGCAGATGCCCTATTGCAGGCTTGCCAAACGCGCGCGGCACTGCGATGGTGGCCATCCGACGGTGCCCTGCCTGTCCTGACGGGCGGCGGGGATAATAGGGAATGCGGTGCGAAGCTTTCTGGGCCTACCGGAAGCGCCAATGCCGCGGCTGCCCCCGCAACTGTGTGCGGCGAGCGTCCCGTCCAACATGCCACTGGCCGCAAGGCCGGGAAGGCGGACGGCGATGCGACGACCCGCGAGCCAGGAAACCTGCCGGCGGACGTATCAACCTGTCCCAACCCCGCCGGGTGTGGCGGGAGAGCAAGGATGTCCTCGATGACCACCCGTTCCATCAATAGCATGGCCGCCGGTTCCGCGACCCGCAGTGCCGCCCAGACGGCGGTCGCCGCCTTCGCCGCGATCCTGCTCGGCAGCTTCCTGCTGTATGGTGTCGGCTTCGCCCAGCCGCAGCAGATCCACGACGCGGCGCACGACGCTCGTCACTCCTTCGCGTTCCCCTGCCACTAAGCACGGGTCATGGATCTGATCCGGCGGCTGTTCACAGCCGCTCTGGTCGCGGGCGTGCTCTCCGGCACGGCCGCGTCCGTCGTTCAGCAGGCGACGACCGTCCCGCTGATACTCGAAGCTGAAAAATACGAGGTGGTGGCCCCGCCTCCTGCGACCACCGCCGCTGCTCCCGCAGCCAGCCACGCCGAAGGCCACCAGCACGGCCCCGTGCGCGAGGTCGGCGAAGGCGTGCCGGTCACGCTGGACGAGGCGATGCAGCGCATCGGCCTGACCATCGCCGCCAACCTGATCGCCGGTGTCGCCTATGCGCTGCTGCTGGGGGCCGCGATCCTGCTGGCCGGCCGGCCGGTCGATGCCCGGCGCGGGCTGGTCTGGGGCATGGGCGGCTTCGTCGCCGTCGCGCTGGCGCCTGCCTTCGGCCTGGCCCCGGACTGCCGGGCAT
>NZ_BADK01000853.1 GCF_000333595.1 Azospirillum sp. B506 | reverse complement strand
TCAGCTCCATGATCTCGCGGAGCTTGGGGGTGATGAATGATCACCGTCTTGCCCTGCTGGCGCAGCGCCCGCAGGATGCGGAAGAGATGGTCGGCCTCTTGCGGGGTCAGCACGCCGGTCGGCTCGTCGAGGATCAGGATGTCGGCGCCGCGGTAGAGCGCCTTCAGGATCTCGACCCGCTGCTGGGCGCCGACCGGCAGGTCGCCGACCGGGCTGTCGAGATCGACCTCCAGCCCATAGTCGCGGGCCAGCCGGGTCAGTTCCGCCCGCGCGCGGGCGAGGCCGCCGGCCAGGGTAACGCCGCCTTCCGCCCCCAGCAGCACATTCTCCAGCACGCTGAAGGGGTCCACCAGCATGAAGTGCTGGTGGACCATGCCGATGCCGGCGGCCAGCGCATCGCGCGGGGTGCGGATGGCGGCGGGATTGCCGTTCACCCGGATTTCCCCGCCGTCGGCGCGCAGATAGCCGTAGACGATGCTCATGATCGTCGACTTGCCGGCGCCGTTCTCGCCGATCACCCCGTGGATGGTGCCGGCCGGGACCGACAGCGACACGTCGCGGTTGGCATGGTTGGTGCCGAACCACTTGTTGATCGCCACCGTTTCCAGGGCGATATCGGATCGGGCGACGTCCGACCGGACGGCCGGCAAGAGTTCCTGCGTCATGAAGGGTCCGCTTACGGCTGGTACGGCTTGACCGTCAGCGCGCCCGCGATGATCTGCGTCTTCGCCTCTTCCAGCTTCGCTTCCATCTCCGGCGTGATCAGCTTGCGGTTGTTGTCGTCCAGCGCATAGCCGACGCCATCCTCCTTCAACCCGACGACGCGGTGGCCGGCCTTCCAGCTGCCGTCCTTCGCCGACTTCATGCAGTCATAGACGACGACATCCACCCGCTTGACCATCGAGGTCAGGACCTTGCCGGGATGGACATGGTTCTGGTTGCTGTCGACGCCGATGGACAGCTTGCCGGCATCGGCCGCCGCCTGCAGCACGCCGAGACCGGTGGCGCCCGCCGCGGCGAAGACCACGTCGGCGCCGCGGCCGAACTGGCTCTTGGCCAGCTCCGCCCCGCGGCCGGGATCGTTCCAGGCCGCCGGCGTCGTGCCGGTCATGTTGACGAACACCTCGTCGGCGGCGGCGACATGCTTCACGCCCTGCTCGTAGCCGGTCAGGAAGTTGCGGATCAACGGGATGTCCATGCCGCCGACGAAGCCGACCTTGCCGGTCTTGGACGCCAGCGCCGCCGCCATGCCGACCAGGAAGGAGCCTTCCTCCTCCTTGAAGGTCACGGACTGGACGTTGGGGGCGTCCAGCTTGTCGTCGATCAGGCAGAATTTGGTGTTCGGCGATTCCTTCCGCCCCCTTGTCCACCCCGCGGTCTGCGAGAAGCCGACGGCGACGATGACCGAGGCGCCGCGGCGCACCAGCGTGCGCATCGCCTGTTCGCGCTGCCCCTCGTTGGTGATCTCGAACTCGCGGTAGGCGGTGCCGGTTCCCTCTTGAACCGTTCGGCGCCGTTGTAGGCGGCCTCGTTGAAGGACTTGTCGAACTTGCCGCCCTGGTCGAAGACCACGGCCGGCGAGAAATCGTCGGCCAGCGCCGGAGCGCCGCCGGCGGCACCGGCTGCGGTCATCGCCAGCATGGCTGCAAGAATGCGCGTCTTCATGTCCCACCAACTCCCGACTGCGGAAACTTGACCCAAAGGATAACCGCGCCATCATTCCGCACAACAGGGAAAGCACACGAAACCATGCAGCAAATCGGAGTGCCCCTGGTTGACGACGGGGACGGGGGCGTTTATCACCCCCGCCGATAGTCGTTGCGACGAACCGGCGACATGCACGGCCGTTCGATGCGGGCCATGGAAACTCGGGGGGACGACGCTCGGTGGATCAAGTCTGGGTGCTCTTGCAGGGAATCGTTCTCGGATTCGCCATCGCCGCACCCGTCGGGCCGATCGGTCTGCTGTGCATCCGCCGCACCCTGCAGCACGGCCCGCTGATGGGCTTCTTCACCGGGTTCGGCGCCGCGGTGGCCGACACCTTCTATGGCGCCATCGCCGCCTTCGGCGTGTCGGCGGCGCTCAGCTTCCTGCGCGGGCACGAGATCGCCTTCCAGCTGGTTGGCGGCATCTTCCTGCTGGTGGTGGCGGTCCGCACCTTCCGCCAGCATCCCGACGCGGACGAACGGGAGGCGGCCTCCGCACCCGACAGCAAATCCTGGTTCACCGGCTTCATGACCGGCCTGTCGCTGACCCTGACCAACCCGGCGACCATCATGGCCTTCATCGCCATCTTCGCCGGCTTCGGGCTGGGCGGCACGCTGGACCGGCTGGAGGCGTCGACGCTGGTGCTGGGCGTCTTCATCGGCTCGTCGCTGTGGTGGATGACGCTGTCGATGGGGGTGGCCGCCGTGCGCCACCGCATTTCCGACCGCGGGCTGACCATGCTGAACCACTGCACCGGCGTGGCGCTGGGCCTGTTCGGCCTGTGGGCGCTGGGCATGGCCGCCACCGGCATAGTCGGGATGGCGACGGCCTGAATCCTCAGCCGGCCCCCCTCAGCCAGCTGACGGCGTGACGGTCGGGGCTTCCCGGGCGACGCCGCCCTTGCGCAGCAGATGCAGGTGCCTGGTCAACCGCCACAGATAGAGGCCGACCAGCACCACAAGCAGCCCGATGGTGAAATAGCCGACCAGCCGGTGGGCGAAGGGCCAGGTGGACAGCATATAGCCGGTCCAGGCCAGCAGCAGCGTCCACAGCACCGACCCGATGCCCGATGCCAGCGAATAGTTGAGGATCGACATCTTGCAGGCGCCGGCCGGGATGGAGATCAGCGTCCGCACCCCCGGCACCGGCTGCGAGAACAGCACCGCGATGCCGCCGCGCCTGGCGAACCAGTCGGTGCTCTGCCGCACCTTTTTCGGATTGATGGTCAGCCAGGGGCCGTATGTCTTCAAGAACGCCTCCAGCCGGTCGCGCCCCATCAGGCGGCTGGGCAGGAACCACACCAACTGGCCGGCCAGCGAGCCGAGCCCGCCGGCGATGGCGACCCCGACCAGCGTGAACTCGCCGGTCGCCGCCCCGATCCCGGCCAGCGGAATCACCGACTCGGCAGGGATCGGCGGGAAGACCCGCGCCAGCGCCACGAGGAAGAAAATCCCGACATAGTGGAGGTGATGCATCACCTGCACCAGCCAGTCCGTCAAGCCGCCTGCCAAGCCACTTCTCCCCTGCCGGACTCCAGCCGCATCCCGAAAACGGGCCGCCGTCCTGAAGAGTTCCCGACCGCAAAAGCGCAAACGGTTGAGGGGCCGGTCCACCCGAGTCCCGGGCATTGCCCCCACCGGCAACACTTTTAAATAATTCCAAAAATACGACCTTCTCTATAGGCGGTATTTTATAGAGCAAGATAAAGAATTCTTAAGATTATGCGACGAAAACAATATTTCTCTAATGAGAAATACTTGTAAACTTGTGAAGAAAATACGCAACTTCAGGAGGCGGAACAGAGATGTCTTTGGGTGATATTAAGATCTCCATAAAAATCATGCTGATTGTCGGCATGCTCTCGGTCGTAAGCATGGGAATTGCCGGTTTCGGTGCGATTGGATTGCAATCCCTTGGAACCGCGATCAGTGACATCGACGAAGCGACGACGGAGGTCCGTCTCAGTTCCCGCCTCAACCGTCTGCTTGCCGAAATCAACCGCGACGAATACAGCCTTGCGATCGATCCGGGCGAGGCTGGCACCATATCCTCTTCCATCGAGGAGCGCCGCAAGGCGATTGCCGACGCCATCGCCCGGCTCAAGGGCACCATCGAGGGGGAGCAGGTGGTCATCCTGCAAAGGATCGAACGGCAGCTTCCCGGCTATTACGAGAAGCTGGCGGCGTCCCTCGATACGGCGCGCAAGATTCAGGGAGCGTCCACGCTCAGCGACGGGCAGCGGACGATGAAGGTCGCCGTCGAGGCGAGCCGTGCCGACATCGGCAACCTCCGCACCGATATCACGGCCTTCCTCAATTTCACCGAGAAGGAATCGACCGATCTGGCGCGGGCGAGCGAGACGATGGCGGCCGTGAAGCTGGCCTGGATGTTCGCCCTTGCCGGTGCCGGAACGCTGGCGGGCCTTCTGCTCGGCCTGCTGATCTCGCAGAAGGGCATCGTCGGACCGATCAAATCCATCGTCTCGTCCTTGCGCGGTCTCGCCGACGGAAACCTGACGGTCGAGATCGCCGGAACGGGCCGCCGCGACGAGGTCGGGATGATCGCTGAGACCGCCGGCGTCTTCAAAGCCAACCTGATCCGCAGCCGGGAGTTGGAGGAAGAGGCGAAACAGGCCGAAGCCAGGGCGGCGGCAGAGCGCAGGCAGGCCATGCTCGGTCTGGCGGACGAGTTCGAGACGAGCGTCGGCGGCGTCGTCGAGGCGGTCTCCAGCGCCGCAGCCCAGCTCCAGTCCACCGCGCGGACCATGTCGGCGGTCGCCGAGGAGACGGCCCGCCAGTCGACGGCGGTCGCCGCCGCGACCGAACAGGCCTCGGCCAACGTGCAGACGGTGGCGGCAGCCTCCGAGGAACTCAGCAGCTCCATCGGCGAAATCAGCCGCCAGGTGGCCGAGTCCGCCACCATCTCCGGGCAGGCGGTGAGCGAGGCCGAGCGCACCAACGGCACGGTCGAAGGGCTGGCCGTGGCGGCGCAGCGGATCGGCGACGTGGTCAGCCTGATCCAGACCATCGCCAGCCAGACCAACCTGCTGGCGCTGAACGCCACCATCGAGGCGGCCCGCGCCGGCGAGGCGGGCAAGGGCTTCGCCGTGGTGGCGAGCGAGGTGAAGCAGCTCGCCAACCAGACCGCCAAGGCGACCGGGGACATCTCCGCCCAGATCGCGGAAATCCAGACCCAGACCGGCAGCGCCGTCACCGCGATCCGCAACATCGGCCGGACCATCACCCAGGTGAACGAGATCTCCAACAGCATTGCGGCGGCGGTCGAGGAGCAGAGTGCGGCCACCGGCGAGATCGGCCGCAACGTCCAGCAGGCGGCCCAGGGAACGCAGGACGTCTCGTCCAGCATCGCGGGCGTCAGCAAGGCCGCCGACGAGGCCGGCACCTCGTCGAACGAGGTGCTGTCCGCCGCGTCGCTGCTGTCCCAGGAGGCAGGGCGCCTGCGCCGTGAGGTGGACGGCTTCCTGTCGCGGGTCAGGGCGGCCTGACAGGGCGCAGCGGAGGCTGGAAGGCCGGAACCGGAGGACCAGACCCCGGAAGGGCGGAGACGGCGGGGCGTTGGATTGAACGTGCCNGCACATCCCCGAAATCTCCACCCTTCCCGGGGACCGGCCACCCTCGGCACNGAATGGCTGGCCGAACAGGGACCGCCCGGAGCGGGGATCCTGTCTGGAACAATTCAAAGAATGGCTTTAAGCACCTGTTCTGTCCAATCGATTTTTCAGATTGCCCTGATAGGCAAAACCGGTCTGAGCGGACAGGGACGGCGATCCACCCGTCCCTTCACCCGTTGAACAGGGTCGCGTCGATCCGCCGGACCATCGCCACCAGCCGCGGTGCGAACTCCTCCTCCAGCGTCTTCAGATCGACCATGAAGGCCGGCCCGCCGCAATTGAAGGCCAGCACCTGCGAGCCGTCGCGCGGCACGAAGGGAACGCCGACGGCATGCACCTCCGACTTCCAGGCGCCGATGGAGCGGCAATAGCCGCGCGTCCGGTAATCCTCGATGGCCTGGAGGATGCCGTCGCGAATCTCCGGCCAGCGGTCCCCCTCATGCTCTTCCAGCTTGATCATCAGCGGGGCGCGCTCCGCCTCCGGCAAGGCCGCGAGATAGGCGCGGCCCATGCCGGTGGTCGACAGCTTTGTGTGGGAGCCGACGTCGAGCGACAGGGTGACCGGGCCGGTCGCCTTGCAGCATTCCAGATAGATCATGCTCAGCCGGTCGCGTCCGCCCAGCGCCACGGCGAGGCCCGTCTGGTCGGCCAGTTCCTGCATCAGCGGCCGCGCCACCTGGCGGATGCCCATGCCCGACAGGCTGGCGTAGCCAAGCGCCAGCACCGAAGTGCCGAGCCGGTATTTGCCGGTGTTCTGGTCGTAGGCGAGATAGCCCAGCTTGGCCAGCGTGTAGGTCAGCCGCGACACCGTCGGCTTGGGCAGGCCGGTGCGCTGCGCCAGTTCCAGATTGCCGAGCATCGATTCATTGCGGCGGAAGGCGCGCAGCAGTTCCAGTCCGCGGGCGAGTGCCGTGACGAAGCGCGGGTCCTTCTCGTCATCCGCCAGATCGTCGGCGACCAGAGCCTCTTCCCGCCTGCGCATGACCGGTTCCTCCCGCAAAACATCGCGGGACGATCCTGCCAGCAGCCGGACAGCACGTCAATGGAACAGTGTTCCGCAGTACGAAATTTATGACCGGACGGCCACGCCGGCGTTACTGGGTCGCCCCCAGCCCCAGCGTCACCATGCGTTCGTACAGCGACGCGCGCGAAATGCCCAGCAGCTTCGCTGCCCGCGCCTTGACGCCGTTGGCCTCCTCCAGAGCGGCGGCGATGGCGTGGCGTTCGGCCGCGTGCAGCACCTCCTGCAACGGCCGCGCACCGGTCGCCAGCGGCAGGGCGGAGGCGCCGGCCGGATGCTGGCCGGGCAGCACGCTGCGGATGTGCGGGGCGGTCAGGATTGGCGCGTCGGTCAGCGCCACCACCCGCTCCAGCGTGTTGTAAAGCTCCCGCACATTGCCGGGCCAGTCATAGTCGCGCAGCACCTGCACCGCCGACTCCAGCAGCTCGCGCGGCGGGGTGCCCTGCTGGATCGCCAGCTGTTCCAGGATGCGGTCGGCGATGCTCTCGATGTCGTCCGGCCGGTCGCGCAGCGGCGGCAGGGTGATCGGCACCACGTTCAGCCGGTAATAAAGGTCGGCACGGAACTGCTTCTCGCGCACCAGGGCGTGCAGGTCGCGGCTGGTGGCGGCGATGATGCGGACATCGACCCGCACCACCTTGTTGGAGCCCAGCGGTTCGATCTCGCGCTCCTGCAGCACGCGCAGCAGCTTGGCCTGGACCGGCAGCGGCATGTCGCCGATCTCGTCGAGGAACAGGGTGCCGCCGTTGGCAAGCTGGAACTTGCCCTCGCGGTGGCGGCGGTCGGCACCGGTGTAGGCGCCGGGGGCGACGCCGAAGAACTCCGCCTCCAGCAGCGTTTCCGGGATGGCGGCGACATTGACGCCGACGAAGGGCTTGGACGCCCGCGGGCTGGCGGAATGGATGGCCTGGGCCAGCAGTTCCTTGCCCGTCCCGGTCTCGCCCAGCAGCAGGACGGTCGAGTCCATCTGCGCGGCGCGGCGGCCAAGCCGCTTGATCTCACGGATCGACTCGCTGGCGCCGAGGAATTGCGAGAAGGAGTATTTGGCGCGGCGCTCATGCGCCAGCTCCTGCTGGGTGCGGGCCAGCTCCTCCTGCATCTTCTCGTATTTGCGGACCAGCGGGCGGAGATATTCGGCACGGTCGAACAGCACGAAGCCGATGGCGCCGATGATCGTTCCGTCGGTGCCGAACAGCGGCATCCGCGTCACCACGAAGGAGCGGTCATCGAACTCCATGATGTCCAGCGGCTGCGGCTGGCCGCTGTCGATCACCCGGCGCAGCTGGCTGTTGGGGATGACGTCCTCCACCTGCCGGCCGCGCGGGTCGCCGGGAACCCCCAACAGGGCCTTGTACTTCTCGTCCATCCAGGCGATGCGGCCGGTGTGGTCGACGGCGACGGCACCGACGCACATGGACTCCAGATGCTCGAACAGGGAGTGGACCGCCCGCTGGCGCAGCGCTTCGAAATCCACGGTGTCACCCACGTCGCCCTCCCAAACGGGACCGATCTTCGTCATCCCGGTGTCGAGGCCCCTTGCGATGCCAGCTTCGGGGCCTGCTGCATTGCAGCGCAATTTGCCAACAATATCAGAGGTCAACATAGTAGCCCATCCGTCGGTTTAAAAGGAAGGCACACAGGATCGGGCGGGTGCGCGGTGTCGATCCGCACCCGTTCATCGAATCAGACCTTCATGGAGCGGTGCGCGGGTGCGGTTTTTAAAAAGGCAACCCGGACCTGTTCTCTACATCCTCCGCCATAGCCCGTCTCTTTTTTCGGCTCTTCAATCCATGCGGGCCGGCGACGGGAAAAGGAGGGGGACCTTCCGGTCCCCCCTGGGGGAGTTTCTGGGGGGAGTTTCGCGAACCTGAAAGGCTAGGTCAGTGCCCCCGCTTCGGCAGCCGGGCCAGCAGCTCGCCGACGATGCCGCGGCGGAAGACCAGGACGCAGACGACGAAGATGCAGCCGATCACCACCGGCACCGGCAGGCTGGTTGAGGCGAGGTAGCTTTCCAAGGTCACCACCAGCCCGGCCCCCACCACCGGCCCGAACAGCGTGCCCATGCCGCCCAGCAGGGTCATCAGCACCACCTCGCCCGACATCTGCCAGGTCACGTCGGTCAGAGAGGCGAGCTGGAACACCAGCGCCTTGGTCCCGCCGGCCAACCCGGCCAGCGAGGCCGACAGCACGAAGGCGACCAGCTTGTAGCGGTCGGTGCGGTAGCCGAGCGACACCGCGCGCGGCTCGTTCTCGCGGATCGCCTTCAACACCTGCCCGAAGGGCGAATGGACGGTGCGCCAGATCAGGGCGAAACCGCCGACGAAGATCGCCAGCACGGTGTAATACATGGTCAGCGGCTGGCCGAGGTCGAACAGCCCGAACAGGGTGCCGCGCGGCACGCCCTGGATGCCGTCCTCGCCATGGGTGAAGGGCAGTTGCAAGGCCAGGAAGAACACCATCTGCGACAGCGCCAGGGTGATCATGGCGAAATAGATGCCCTGGCGGCGGATGGCGATCAGGCCGAAGACCAACCCCATCAAACCGGCCACCGCGGTGGCGGCGAGCAACCCGAACTCCGGCGCCCAACCCCAGACCTTCACCGTGTGGGCGGCGATGTAGGCCGCCCCACCGAAGAAGGCGGCATGGCCGAAGCTCAAGAGACCGGCGAAACCGATCAGCAGGTTGAAGGCGCAGGCGAACAGCGCAAAGCACAACACCTTCATCAGGAAGACGGGGTACAGCACGAAGGGGGCCGCGACGGCAAGCAGCAGCAGGACGGCGGCGATCAGCACGGTTCCGGTGCTGCGGGCGGCACCGCGCAAGGCGACAGGGGTGGAGTTGCTGGTGACGCTCATGGATCAGCGCTCCCGTCCGAAGAGGCCCGCGGGCTTGATGAGAAGGACGATCGCCATCACGACGAAGACGACAATGTTGGAGGCCTCGGGGTAGAAGACTTTGGTCAGCCCCTCCAGCAGCCCCAGCCCCAGCCCGGTGACGATGGCGCCCAGGATCGACCCCATGCCGCCGATCACCACCACGGCGAAGACGATGATGATCAGGTTGGTCCCCATCAGCGGCGACACCTGATAGATGGGCGCCGCCAGCACGCCGGCCAGCCCGGCCAGCGCCACGCCGAAGCCATAGGTCAGCGATACCATCACCGGCACATTGATGCCGAAGGCCTGGACCAGCGTCGGGTTCTCCGTCGCGGCGCGCAGATAGGCGCCCAGCTTGGTGCGCTCGATGGCGAACCAGGTGCCGAAGCAGACGGTCAGCGAGGCGACGACGACCCAGGCGCGGTAGTTGGGCAGGAACATGAAGCCCAGATTCTGCCCGCCCTTCAGCGCGTCGGGGATCGGGTAGGGCTGTCCCGAAACGCCATACTGGTGGCGGAACGCCCCTTCCAGGATCAGCGCCAGACCGAAGGTCAGCAGCAGGCCATAGAGATGGTCGAGCTTGTAGAGCCGGGACAGCATCGTCTTCTCCAGCAGGATGCCGAGCAGCCCGACCGCCACCGGCGCCACCGCCAGCGCCCCCCATTAGCCGACCCCGGCATAGGTCAGCAGCAGCCACGCCACGAAGGCGCCAACCATGTAGAGCGC
>NZ_BADK01000854.1 GCF_000333595.1 Azospirillum sp. B506 | reverse complement strand
CCGGGCGTGTCCTGGGTCAGCCTGCAGAAGGGGCCGGCGGCGCCATAGCGTGACGGCACGGCGATCCACGATCCGATGGCCGGGGTCGCCGACTTCGCCGACACCGCGGCGATTGTCCGGCAACTCGACCTGGTGATCGGGGTGGACACCGCCGTCATCCATCTCGCCGGCGCCCTGGGCGTGCCGGTCTGGGTGCTGTCGCGCTTCAGCGGCTGCTGGCGCTGGCTGCTCGACCGCAACGACAGCCCCTGGTACCCGACACTACGCCTGTTCCGCCAGCAGCGTCCCGGCGATTGGGCGCCGGTGGTGGCGCGGGTGCGCGAAGAGCTGTTGCGCGCGGTGCGTTTCCCTCGCCATGATCGCGGACCCGCCTGAACACAGAGACATTCCCCAAGGTGTCCGCGATGCCCAGCTATCCCGCCGCCTATCAGGAGCAAGGGGTCGGCGCTTGACGTCGACCGCGCCTTCTACGGGCGCATCGGGGCGGAGACGGCGGGGCGGGATCTGGTGGACAGCGTCGTCGTGCCGATCCGCTCCGGCCGCGCCTGGACGGTGCCGGAACGGCCATGTCTTCCGCATCGTCACCATCGAGGGACCGCAGGTCGCCGACCTCAACATCTGGAACCGCCACAACCCGCGCGAACGCTTCTGGGCCTCGCGCACCCGGCAGATCCAGCAGGCGCGTGTCAGCATTTTCGACCGGCTGTGGTCGACCCTGCCCTATCTGCGGCCGCTGGCGACCATCACCCACGACACGCTGGCCGATTATGGCATCGACGAGTATGGCCGCCGGGTCCACGATCTGCTGGGCACCCGCTGCGATCCCTACGTCAACCGCATGCTGACGGGGGAGGATTTCCACCACCACTGCCACTCCAACCTGACCCGCGCCGTCAGGACAAGTATTTCATGAAGGCCTGCCCGGCCAAGAAGGGCGATTTCCTGGAGTTCTTCGCCGAGATCGACCTGCTCTGCGCCCTGTCGACCTGCCCCGGCGGCGACCTCAGCGTGCCGTTGTGGGGACCGGACTCCCGCGACCCGCTGGAGGTCTGCCGTCCGCTGGGCGTCGAGGTCCACCGGCTGGACCCGGCGTTGCTGGCCGGCTGGTCGTCGCCCGAGGTCGCGGCCTATCGCGGCAACCACGGCCTGACGCTGCCGACGCCGCCCTGGGAGCAGAAGGACCCGGCCTAGACGCCCCCCCGGCCTTCAGACGCTCCCCTCAAACGGCGGCGCCCTGCTCCACCTCGGTCAGCAGCCACTCCTTGAAGCGGCGGACCCGGCGCGCCCGCTCGGCACCCGGCGCGTGGGCGATCAGGTAGCGGCCGCGCGGCCGCAGCGTCTCGGTGAAGGGCTGGACCAGCCGGCCCGACGCCACGTCGTCCCCGACCAGGAAGACCGGCAGCAGGGCCACCCCCATGCCGGCGGATGCCGCCTCGATGATCATGAAGAAATGCTCGAAGGCCAACGACAGCGCCGCCTCCGGCAGGGGCAGGCCGAAGGCGGCGAGGTAGACGCGCCAGGAATCCGGCCGGGTGGTGTGCTGCAGCAGCCGGTGCTGCGCCAGATCGGTGGGGTGGCGCAGCGGCGGCCCCTGGCCCAGCAGCGACGGCGCGCAGAAAACGCCCATCGTCTCCGGCATCAGCGTCGCCGTGTCGGCCCCCGGCCACGCCTCCACCCCGTAGCGGATGGCGACGTCGATGCGCTCCTTGGCGAAATCGACGCGGTGCTCGCCGATGCTGACCTCGACCTGGATGTCGGGATTCTCCGCCTGGAAGCGCTTCAGCCGCGGGATCAGCCAACGTTGCGTCAGGGTCGGCAGCGCGCTGACCCGCAGCACCCCGCCCTCCTGTGCGCGGGCCGCCCGTGCCGCCACGGCGATGCGGTCGAGCGCCGCCGACGCCTCGCCAAAGAAAGCCGCCCCGGTCGGCGTCAGCTCGATCCCGCGGCCGACGCGGCGGATCAGCTCGACCCCCAGATCGGCCTGGAGGGTCTGCATCATGCGGCTGACGGCGCCCTGGGTCACCGACAGTTCGTCCGCCGCCCTGGTGAAGCTGAGATGGCGGGCCACCGCGACGAAGCTGCGGACGGCATTGAGCGATGGCAAAGGGCGTTCGGGCATCGGCAAACCGAAACATGAGTTGAACTCATAAATCTTTGCCCGAGAACTCGTTTGTCAAGTGTACGGGGATACGCTCTGCTGGGAGCACCAACAGCCATCCTTGGCAGCCACCTGTCCTACGGTCGCGAAAGGCCAATCCTCCGATGACGACGCTGACGCCCTTCCACATCGCCTTCCCGGTCGACGATCTGGCCGCCGCCCGCCATTTCTACGGCACCGTCCTGGGTTGCCCGGAGGGGCGCAGCAGCGACGAGTGGATCGACTTCGACCTGTTCGGCCACCAGATCGTCGCCCACTTGAAGCCGCGCGATCCCAACGCCGCCCCGGCCCACCACAACCCGGTGGACGGCCATGACGTGCCGGTGCCGCATTTCGGCGTCGTGCTGCAGCCCGCCGACTGGGACGCGCTGGCCGGCAAGCTGAAGGCCGCCGGGGTGAAGTTCGTGATCGAGCCCTACACCCGCTTCAAGGGTCAGGTCGGCGAGCAGTCCACCATGTTCTTCCTCGACCCCGCCGGCAACGCGCTGGAGTTCAAGGCCTTCGCCGACCTGTCGCAGCTGTTCGCAAAGTAACCGGGTCGGGATTCCTGCCGGCGGGCCGTCCCTACGGATAGGCCCGCCGGCACACCGCCGCGATGGTCTCGCGCAGCCAGCGGTGTGCCGGGTCCGCCTGCAGGCGCGGGTGCCAGATGGCGGAGATGGCGAAGTCCGCCGTCCTGACCGGCAGATCGAAGCTCTCCACCCCCCAGCCGGCCGCCAGCCCGTTGCCCAGGCAGGAGCGCGGCACGGCCGCGATCAGGTCCGACCCGGCGGCGACCCGGATCGCGTCGGGATATCCCGGAACCACCAGGGACACGCTGCGGCTCAGGCCCAGCTCCGCCAGCGCATCGTCGATCGGTCCGTGGAACGCGCCCCGGCGCGATGCGGCGACATGGCTGCAGGCGGCATAGCGCTCCGGCGTCAACGCAGCGGCCGCCAGGATCGGATGCCCGCTGCGGGCAACGCCGACCAGCCTGTCGCGAAACAGACGCTGCGTCAGCAACTCGGGCGCCGAGGTGCCGAGCACGCCGATCTCCAGGTCGATCCGCCCATCCCGCAGCGGCTCCGCTTCCTTGTCCGGCTTCGGCACGAAGCGGAGGCGGACATGGGGAGCGGCGTCCGCCACCGCAGCCATCACGGGCGCCGCCAGCAGCTCTACGAAACTCTGGCCGGCGCGGATGGTGAAGGTGCGATGAACCGACCCGAGGTCCAGCCGGCCGGCGGCAGGCTGGAGAAGCGCCTGCACATCGCGGCAGAGCGCATGGACCTGTCCGGAAATCTCTTCGGCATAGGGCGTGAGAACGAGGCCGCGGCCGGCCTGGACCAGCAGCGGGTCGCCCGTCACCCGACGCAGCCGCGCCAGCGTCCGGCTCATCGCCGAGGGGCTAAGGCCGAGACGGCGGGCGGCACCCGTCACGCTGCGTTCGGCGAGCAGCGCGTCCAACGGCCGGAGAAGGTTCAGATCGACGGCCTGCATCGGCGCAGGATAGCCGGAAGGCAGGCCGACGCCTAGCACCAAACGCAATCGTTCTTTGCGTCCTGTGCGTCTGGCGCACAGAAGGATCGGCGCGCATATCGGCATGGACATCAACAGCGAAAGCCGCGATCCCATGCAACGCTTCCCCACCGACTCCCGCCCTAGCATTCTTCTCGTCGGCGCATCACGCGGCCTCGGCCATGCCATGGCGGCGGAATTTCTGAAGAAGGGCTGGACCGTCCTCGGCACGGTGCGCGGTGCCGGACGGACCGACCTGCACGATCTGGCCGACGATCATCCCGGCCGGGTCGAGATCGAAAGCCTGGACATCTGCGCGCCCGATCAGCTGGCCGCCCTGCACGACACGCTGTCGGGCAGGATGTTCGACATCCTGTTCGTCAATGCCGGAACCACCAACCGCGATCCGTCCCAGACCATCGGCGAGGTCTCGACCGACGAGTTCATCCACATCATGCTCACCAACGCCCTCGGCCCGATGCGGGTCATCGAAAGCCTGGAAGGCAACGTCTCCGCGACGGGATTGATCGGGGTGATGTCGTCCGGGCAGGGCAGCATCGCCAACAACCTGTCCGGCCAGCGCGAGCTTTATCGCGGCAGCAAGGCGGCGCTGAACATGTTCATGCGCAGCTTCGCGGCGCGTCAGGCCGGCACCGGCCGCGCGCTGGCGGCGATGGCGCCGGGCTGGATCCGCACCGCCCTTGGCGGCGAGGATGCGCCGCTGTCCATCGAGGACAGCATTCCGAAGCTGGTCGATGTCCTCCTCGCCAAGCAGGGCAGGCCCGGCCTGGAGTATCTCGATTATCAGGGCCGGACCGTTCCCTGGTGAGGGACGTGGTGAAAGGCGGCGCCCGTCACCCGCAGCCCGCCATCATCAGCCCCAGCGTCTTCTCGTCGGCCTGGTCCGGCATCACCTCGCCGACGATGTGGCCGTCGAACATCACGACGATGCGGTCCGACAACGCGCGGATCTCGTCCAGTTCGACGGACACCAGCAGGATCGCCTTGCCCTGGTCGCGCAGGGCCACCAGCCGGCGGTGGATGAACTCGATGGCGCCGATGTCGACGCCGCGGGTGGGTTGGCCGACCAGCAGCAGGTCGGGGTTCCGCTCGATCTCGCGGGCCAGCACGATCTTCTGCTGGTTGCCGCCGGAGAAGTTGGCCGCCGCCAGCGAGCCATCGCGTGGGCGGGTGTCGTATTCCTCCATCCGCCGGGCGCAGCTGGCGGCCACCGCGTCGCGGTCGAGCAGAACCCGGCCGTTCCAGGCCGGATCGTCCTGGAAGCCCAGGATCGAACATTCCTCGGCCGAAAAACTGGTGACGAGCCCGACCTTCTGACGGTCCTCCGGCACATGCCCCACCCCCAG
>NZ_BADK01000855.1 GCF_000333595.1 Azospirillum sp. B506 | reverse complement strand
GGCGCGGCCATGACATGGCGCGACTCGCATGGGTCGGTGTCGCAGGTCTTCCTGGGGCTGTTCGCCCTGTTGGCGATGGTCGGCGGACGGCGGACCGAGCGGATCGCCGGCGTCGCCTGGATCGCGGCGCTGACCGTGCTGCTGTCGCTGGCGCCCTGGAACCTGCCCTCTGTGCCGGCCAGCCCGCCGCCCTTGAACGCGGAGGGCCAGCCGCTGATCGTCGTCGATCCGGCCGGCTATCCGGCGGCGGTCGGGCGCTTCCTGTGGGTGGCCGGCGGATTCGCCGCGCTGTTCGGGATCGGCGGCTTCATCGCCCTGTGGGATGCGCGGCGGGCGGCGCTGTGGGCCTCGCTCTCGGCGCTGGTGCCGCTCGCCCTGCTGACGCTGGCCTATGCGCTGGTGGAACCGCCGGAGACCGCCATCGGCTGGCCGGCGGCGGCATTGGCTCTGGCGGCGCTGCTGGTCGGCGCCACCACGCCGCTGGGCCGCCACCGCCACCGGCCCGGCGCCTCGCTGGGGCTGGCCGCCTTCGCCACCGGCGCCACCGGCGCCATCGCGCTCGGCGCCACCATGGTCCTGCAGGAGGCGTGGCTGACCGTCGCGTTGGCGATGCAGGTGCCGGTGCTGGCCTGGCTGGAACGGCAGCTGAGCCTGCGCGAGCTGCGCGGCGTCGCCCTGCTGGTGGCTGTCGCGGTGCTGGTGCGGCTGGCGATCAACCCCTCGGTGCTGGATTACGAGGGCTATGGCTGGATCGCCTACGGCTATGGCCTGCCGGCACTGGGCTTCCTCCTGGCGGCGCGCTGGATGCGGTCGGCGCCGGACGGCAGAGGCGACGATCTGGTGGTGATGGTGCTGGAGGCCGGCGCCCTGATCTTCACCACCCTGATGCTGTCGCTGGGTATCCACCGCTGGATGGCCGGCAGCCTGGAGGCGGCGCCGTCCAGTCTGGCGGAGGTGGCGCTGCACACCCTGTCCTGGCTCGGCCTTGCCCTGCTGCTGGCGGTCGACCGGCGGTGGAGCGCGCGGCCCGTCGCGCTGTGGGGACGGCGCCTGCTGGTGCTGCTGGCCGCCACGACCGCCCTGTTCCTGCATCTGGTGACGCTGAACCCGCTGTGGAACGACGAGTGGGTGGGGACATGGCCGCTGGTCAACCGGCTGCTGCTGGCCTATGGCGCGCCCGCCCTGCTGGGGCTGGTCTATCTCTGGTATGACCCGCCGCCGTCGCGCACCCTGCGGAGTGCCGCCCCGGTCCTGCCGCTGCTGCTGATCGCCGCCAACCTGGCGCTGGAGATCCGCCGCGCCTTCCAGGGGCCGATCCTGTCCGGTTCCGAGATGTCGGACGCCGAATGGTACAGCTATTCCGCCG
>NZ_BADK01000856.1 GCF_000333595.1 Azospirillum sp. B506 | reverse complement strand
GTATGTTGAGGAATCCGGATTAATAAAACCGGATTCAATCGGATTCGATCCTTGCAGAATGCAAATTAACTTCAAGAAACCATATACCTCGAAAGAAGGGGTATAGCATTAATATTTTTCGTTCTGGAACTTTCTGCTTGTCAGGTGTTATAGGTCTGTTCCGGTGCCGCGGTGCAGCAAAATGACCGATACGCGCTTTGGGAAGAAGCGTCCACCCGGACGACCATATTCGAGGAGCATCTCGCATGGTTATGGACAAGGACACCACGACCGGTGTGCGTGAGACCGCCGACCGGGCAAAGGCCACGGTGGAGGAGATAACGCGCGCCGGCGAGGCCGCCACGCGCCGCGCTGCCGATGCCGCCCGCTCGATCGGTGGAACCGCGGCAGAGGCAGGCGCCCAAGCAGCTGATTCCGGCCTGGACGCCGGGCGGAAAGCCCTCGATGCCGGTGCAGGCCTGACCAGAGATGGTTCGGAAGCCGCCGGCTCGGTGATGGGTTCGGCTACCGAGGCAACGGCCCGCACAACGGAGCAGATGCAGCGCCTGCTTGGGCTATCGAAGGAAGCGCAGGGCCAGGTTGCCAGCCAGACCCGGGAAACCATGGATGTCATGGTCCAATGCGGCAGCGTACTGGCCGATGGCATGAAGACAGCTTGGCGCGAGTGGATCGGCTTGGCGCAGGACATGGCCTCGCGTAACGCCGAGGGGGTCAACGCACTGATGCGCAGCCGCAGCGTTCCCGACTTCTATGCGGCGCAGAGCCGGATGCTGAAGGAAAACATGCAGTTGGTTCTCAGTCGGAGCGTCAAGATCTCCGAACTGTCGTCCAGCACGGCAAACACCGCCATCGGTAAGCTGAACGCCCGCCTGGAAGGCACCGCTCAGCAGACGGAGCGCCGGTTCTGACCACCGCGCAAACGATGACGATCCGTCATCGATAACCAACGGTCTCCATCCTGACTGAACCCCGGCCCATTGGGCCTGGGGTTTTTCTTTGCCGGATGGTGACCCTTATTCGCTTCCGCCATCAGTTCCCAATTATGCCGCCTCCGGCGTCAGCCAGCTTACAGTCGCGCCACCGCCCGTAGATGGCAGCGCCTTGTGCAGCAGTGGCAGCATCTCCTTCAGCGTCTCGTCCAGCTTCCAGGGCGGATTGACGATCAGCAGTCCGGAACCGTTCAGCCGCAGATGGGTGTCTTCCGGGTGCCAGGTCAACTCCGCGATCAGAACCTTCGGGATGCCTGCCTTCTCCACGGCATCCTGAAAGCGCCAGACCGCCGCGCGCTCTTTGATCGGGTACCACAGGGCGAAGATGCCGGTGGACCAGCGGCGGTGAGCCTGCGCCAGACCTTCCGCCATGCGGGAGAATTCGTCGGGCTGCTCGAAGGGAGGGTCGACCAGCACCAGACCGCGCTTTTCCTTGGGCGGAAGATGGGCTTTCAGCGCGGTGTATGCATCCGACTGATGAACCGCCACGGCGCGGTCGCCGGCGAATTCTGCCTTCAGGCTCTGTGCGTCGTCGGGATGCAGTTCCACCAGCACCGTGCGATCCTGCGGGCGCAGGGCTGCGCGGGCAATATGTGGGGAGCCTGGATACCAACGCAGTCCGCCGTCGGGATTCAACGACCGCACGGCGTCCAGATAGGGGGCCAGCGCCGGATGCGGCAGGGAATGGCCGAACAGCCTTCCGATACCCTGGTCGCTTTCCCCGGTCTTGCGGGCCGCTTCCGACGTCAGGTCGTAGCGTCCGATGCCGGCATGGGTATCGAGCACGCAGAAGGGGGCCGGCTTGGTGCGCAGATGATCGAGGATCAGCGCCAGCACGGCGTGCTTCATCACGTCGGCCGGGTTGCCCGCATGGTAGATGTGGCGGTAGTTCATGCTTCGGGGTTTAACCGATCAGCCGACGCTGCGCCAGCGGTCTTGCCGATAAAACTGAAGCATTGCGGCAGGGAGGCCAATCAGTTGATGGCCGCGACCTGCTGGGCATTGTGGAAGCTGCGGCGGGTACGCGGAGCGACGCTGACCGGATCGCTGTCTTCACATCGCGATGACGCCAGAAGCTTGGCACTCTGCGTGTCCAGTTCAGACAGGCTCTGCCAGATCTTGCAAACATAGGCCTGGGCGCGGCGGCCCGAGCTCCCGTTGTAGCGGGTCAATGCGGTCTTCCAGTTGCCTTCCTCGCCATGAAAGCGGACGAGAAGCTGACCGGCGTAAAACACGTTGTCGCGCGGCTCTACAATCTTTTCCAGCGGCTGGAACTCGCCGCGGTGGGTGGCGACCGACAACTGCATGCAGCCGACATAGGTATTGCTGCGAAGCTGGCCACGATGGTCACGAAGATGCCGGGCGGCGTCGCTGACATTCCGGGCATATAGGCACGGCCCGCGACACTCATCGCGAAAGGGTGGGGCGCACCGTCCTGACCGCTTTTCCACAAGGCGATGGGCCACAGCATTGCGGACGGAATGCCGAGCTTCTCGTCGGGCCTCACGGCGTGGGTCACGCAGCTTTCTTGGACACGGCTGGGGTTGAAGATCCCTGGCTCAAGGATTGCGCCTGGGCGCCGCCGGAAACGGTCAGNNCCACCAGGGAAGCCGTCAGCAGTCCCGCAGCCAGTGCGTATCGTCCACAACCTGTGGCGCCCACGCGCTGATTTCGTCCCCGCATCCCAAACCTCTTTCTGCTGACGCCCCGTGTTCTACGGCGGCTGTTTGACCCCCCGCGCGGGGCCGTTGTTCCGGTCACCGAGTCGCTTACGGCGACCGCCTCCTACCCAGATGTTCAGCGCCCCCAACCGGGCGCCGCGGCCACATTTCCAAAAATTTGATCCATCGTCAACCCGCTTGCGCCCTGGTAATACCACAGCTTTCCTCCGCCGGATGTCGCGCAGGCCACCTGGGCAGACGGTTTAGGTCCTTCGGCTAGGGGGCTAAGCCATTGAATTGCCATATTTGCCGGCGAAACCGATTGAGGTCGCCAACCGGTCTCCCTTACCCCTCAGGATAAGGATCGAAAAAGGGGCTACTGCGGCAGCGTGTCGCCAGAATCACACTTTGGAAGGATTTTCGCTGCCCTCTTGCGCGGCGCAGCATGTTGGGGCAGTAAGCTGCGCCGCTTTGTTTCCCTGGACTCGGTTGCCGGGCCTGGGCGGTGCCGCAGCGACGCCCGGGACGGCCCGATGGCGCGCGGAGGCGGGTTCTCCGGGCCGGCGGCCATCCCCCGGCCGAAGCCCGACACCAGAGGAAAATCCATCCGTGTCCGCGGACCCCTCCATCGGCGGCGAGCCGTCAAACGACCATCTCGATCGAATGTTCCGGATCGGTTACGACCGGCTCTATGCGGGAGATCCATCCGGAGCTGCGCGCGCATTTCGCGTCGCTGTCACCGTCGATCCCGCCAATGGCGAGGCTTGGTCGGCACTGGCTGAGTCCTGTGACGGTGCCGGTCAGGCGGAGAACGTGGCAGTCGGTTTCCAACATGCCGTCACCTTGGAGCCGACCAACTGGGCATGGCGCCTGAGGTTGGCGGAGTCCTTGCGGCAATGCGGTGAAATCGATGCTGCATATGCTCTCTTCCATGCCTTGGAGGACGAGCGGAGCGATTCGGCACCGGTGCGACTCGGCCTCGCCCGCTGCCTGGCTGCTCTCGGCCGACCGGACGATGCGCTGGAGGAGTTCCGCGAAGCGGTGGCTCTGCGCCCTGCCGACCGCGATGCCGTTCTTGCTCTTGCAGAGGCGTTGACCGCCTCGGGTGACGCGCTGGCGGCAGTCGAATTGCTTCAGCCGCTCACCCGCCAGCATGAGGACGATGCTGCCATCCACCATGCGCTTGGCCGTGGCTGGCTCGCCCTGCGTGAACCTGTAAAGGCGATCGCGGTCCTCCGTCGCGCCCGGGACAGTGCCGAAGGGGATGAGGCTGCGGCGGTCGAGCGGCTGATTGCCGCCCTGGAAGCCGGGGAGGGTGAAGATCTGTCCGCTGCCTATGTTCGCGCCCTGTTCGACCGTTATGCCGACCGTTTCGACCAGGATTTGGTCGGCAAGCTCGGCTATGCGGCGCCGGACCTGCTGCGCTCGGCGATTGACCGGGTTTTCCCCGGTGCCGCTGGCCTGAGGATTCTTGATCTCGGCTGCGGCACCGGGTTGGCAGGGGTTGCCTTCAAGCCGCTGGCGGCGCATCTGGCCGGAGTCGATCTTTCGCCGCGGATGGTCGAGAAGGCGCGGCACCGCGGCCTTTATGACGAGCTTGACGTTGGCGACGTGGTGGAAGCGATGGAGCGGGCGCCCGGCGGCTGGGATCAACTGATAGCTGCCGATGTCCTCGTCTACATTGGCGACCTCGTTCCGATCTTCGCGGCAGCGGCATGCGCCCTCGCGCCCGGTGGCTGCTTCGCCGCGACGGTGGAGCGTCTGCCGGAGGGATCGTCGCCGGAACCCTTCGTCCTTGGTGCCACCCGGCGCTACGCCCATACGGAGATCTATGTCCGGGAAACTGCCGAGTCGGCTGGCTTCACCATCCGTGTGATGGAGCGCTGCACCCCACGTCGGGAAAAGGGCGCGCCGGTGCCGGGCCTGCTTTTCGTGGTACAACGGGTCTCGGGATGAGGAAGGCGCCGCGTCAGATGGCCTGGCTGTAGCGTCCATCGTCGCCGGGCAGGCACCAGCGCGCGTGCAACTGACCCTTGGCGTCGAAGCTGCATGCGATCCAGCCGGGAGCAGGCAGCAGGCGCCTTCCCGTCCCGGCGAAGGCCGGCATCTCGAATCGATGGGCGGGCAGGGGGATGTCGGGACGGGTTGCCAACGGGTCCGCCAGCCGGGATCGCCAGCGGTTCGTGCTCTCGCCGGCAGTGAAGGATGGCGTGTAGAGTTGCCACATCTCCAGCCCTCCACCGCGCAGCACCCCACGGCCCCCTGCACCGTCGGCCAACCCGCGCGACACGACCGTCATTCGGCATCCGCTTCGACGGGAGAAGTCTGCTATTGTCCGGATCATCCGTTCCCAGTCGGCATGGCGGTCCGGTGCCGACCAGTCTCCACCCAACCGGCTGCGCAGCCGGCTGGGAAGCAGATGCCCCAGCCGGTCCAGCACGGCGGCGGCCGGGGACAGCAGCGGTGGGCCGCTGACCAGGATCAGATGACGGCATGCGGCGAAGCGATCGAGCCAGTCCAACAGCAGGCTCCAATCCCGTTCGTTGAGCATGCGCCGGCCGTTGCGGTCGGTCCACAGGTCGAGGGCAAGAAGCCCGACCTCGCCCATGATGAAGCCCTGCGCCAGCGTTCCGCAGGCCGATCCCCACAGGCAATCGGGCGGGCTGTCCGCCACCGACCCGGTTTGGTACAGCTGGACGTGACGCCGCGTCGCCATCAAAAGAGGGCGCAGACTGCGCGAGGCGGCATCGCCCTCTTCACGCCGGCCCCAGGCGCCAGCGAGCAGACGGCCGAGATCGGTGCTGTCCCACATCATCACCGACGGAATCGACGCCAGCACCGATGCGGATGCGGCACCGCTCCACGCCCTCAGCATCTGGTCGAATCCAGCGGCCATCAACTCCTCCGCCACGCCGGGCAGGGCGGGGCCGAGCCGTCTGGAGGCATCCGACAGCAGGGCGGTGGCCTGGGGGGAGGCGGCCATCACGGCATCGCCATCGATCTGGCCACCCGCCTGGACCAGCAGGTGATACCGGTCGGCGGAATGGCGGGCGAGAAGGTCCGGCCAGAGTGCCGGTGGCAGCGCGGTCTCCGCCGCCGTGCGGCCAATTGCTCCGCTTCCGTAAAGAATCGCCAGTCGCGGAAATGAATGACGTCCCGGTACGACCACGGTCCAGCGGGGACCGTCGGGAAATCCATATGCCACATCGGTATCGCGCATGCCGCGGGGAACAGCGAAGTCGAAACGCCAGACATGGCGCCGCCGCCAGACCGTCAGGTGACGGGGCGGTACGGGCAGGGTGACTCCGTCAACCCGCAGGTCGTCGGGCTCGACCTCCCCATCCAGAACGAACAACGCTGACAACCACCAGCGGTCACGCTGTTCCCCACGGAAATACAGGATTGGGCCGAGCAGGATGCTCGGCTCCGCTCGTCTCGGCGCCATGTTTCATCCGTCCGAACTGGCCCTTCCCCCAAAGATGGGCCTGACGCATGCAATAGCGCACTGCGCCGCCTGACGGAGAAAAATTACGCGGCCGGAACCGCGCTCAGCCGTTCCGCTTACGCAACAGCTCCAGCATTTTCGGAGGGACTTCTTCGGTCAGGACCGGGTCGTACAGGCGATGAAGCTCCTCCACATGCTGGCGATGCTGGGCGAGCATCGCCTTGGCGTCGGGATCGCTCTCGACCATGCTCTCGAATTCGGCCCGCTCCCGGTCGTTCAGGGCGCCGTCCAGATAGGCGTTTATTTCTGTCATCGTTACACGCTTCATCTCTGTCGTTCCCGGATGGGTCGCCGGGGTTATTCCCCTGGGACACGATCAACCCTGACACGTCCGGTGGCTCCGCCGTTCCCGGACGGCTCGGCCGAAAGGACGCATGGCCCATCTTATGGGCATGATCCTCGGCCCTACCAGTCCGACAAACGGCGCGATTTCCGCTCACTTTCGAGGCGGGCAAACCGGTACCGCCATCCTCTTTCGCGTCGCCCGGCCAAGTAACAGATCGGTATGCCAATGTCC
>NZ_BADK01000857.1 GCF_000333595.1 Azospirillum sp. B506 | reverse complement strand
CCGCGTATTGCGCAGATGCTCGATATAGGACGACTCGTTGCGGGCGATATCGTGCAGCGACTCGTCGCCGATCAGCCGGCGCTGGCTGCGCCCGCTGGTGGGGAAGAAGCGCACGGCGCGCGGACTGACGCCGCCGACGTCCCAGCTGATGGTGGGAATCCCCTCCGTCGCCAGATACTCCATCACGAACTCGACGTTGCGCTGGCCGATGTTGGCGGTGCGCAGCGTGTTCAGGTTGACGTTGGCGCCGCCGAACAGCTTGGCGCGCAGGCGGTCGCGCCGGCCGGTGACGGTCAGCAGCCGGTTGATCAGATGTTCCATCGCCGTCGCCCCGTAGCGCGACGACAGCGACAGCGTGTCGGTCCCGGCATCGGGCAGCAGGAAATGGTTCATGCCGCCGATCTCCGCCACCGGATCGTACAGGCAGGCGGCGACGCAGGATCCCAGCGTGGTGGTGATGATGACGTTCGGGTCGTCGGTGACGACACAGCCGCCGACGACGATGTTGACCACTTCCGCCCCCAGCCGCCGGTCGTGATAGCGGTTGGCGGCGACGTCCTGGCGCTCCAGCCGGCGGCTCAGACCATAGCGCGCGGTAGCGGTGCCGGGACGGTTTGTCATCATCGGGTCGGGTGCTCTCGCTTCTGGTTGCCGACGGATATGGATCGTATCGCCCCGCGATCAATCGCCGCAGGCACTTTGTCTCAATCAATCAACTTTGATCTGCATTTTGCCATAGACGCCATAGTCCGTTCTATGACCTATCTCAGTCAATAGGCCACAACCCAGCGTTCCAAAATCTCCTCCTGCAGCTTGCGGGCGGTGGCGGCCCAGGCGCGGGCCTCCGCCGGGGTGGTGGTGACCCGGCGGTCGAGCGCGGCGTCCAACGCCGCCCGGCGGGCCGGATCGGCAATGAACAGGACGAAGCCAAGCCGCCGGCCGCTGGCCGCGGTCAGCAGCCCGGCCAGCCCCTTCACATAGGCCAGCGTGCCCGTCTTGGCGTGGATGCCGGGGGGCAGCGCCTTGCCGTCCTCCTCCCCCGGCAGCAGGTCCCACAGGGCGGGTCCACCGGCCCGCAGCAGCGCCGCCATCTGCCGCGGCGTCGCCCGCGACCCGGTGCCCAGCCCTGAATGGTTGGCCAGCCGAAGCCCGCGCCACCCCACCGCCTGCCCCGCCGCCCGGCCTGCAAGCTGCCCATCCCCTTCCATCGGCCGCCGCGTCAGCCACCCCTGCAACAGCGCGGCCGAGCGGCCCAGCGTCGCCGCGGACGGGTCCAGCCGCCTCGCCGCCGCCAGCCCGATCAACTCCG
>NZ_BADK01000858.1 GCF_000333595.1 Azospirillum sp. B506 | reverse complement strand
GGTCGCGCGGCGGCGGGCAAGATCATCAACATCGGCTCGCTGACCAGCGAACAGGCCCGCGTCACGGTGGCGCCCTAAGCCGCCGCCAAGGGCGGAATCCGCCTGTTGACCAAATCGATGACGGCGGAATGGGCGGAGTTCAACGTCCAGATCAACGCCATCGGTCCGGGCTACATCGTCACCGAGATGAACAAGCCGCTGATCGAGAACGAGGAGTTCGACGGCTGGGTGAAGAAGCGCACGCCCGCCCGCCGCTGGGGCAACCCGACGGATCTGGTCGGCACCGCGGTGTTCCTCGCCTCGCCGGCGTCCGATTTCGTCAATGGACAGCTGATCTTCGTCGATGGAGGCATCATGGCCGTCTATTGATCTCCCTCCGGGAGCGGTGCAACCTTCGCCACCCCATGCCGTTGTCCTAAGGACACGGCATGGGGTGGCGGGGCATGCGATTGACTTGGCCGCCAAGGATGCCTAAAGAATTGGAGCGATGGTAAACCAGCGAACCAATTCGGTGATCGGAGAGCGGCATGGATGATCCTGATTTCGACGTCTCCCGCCACTTTCAGAAGATCAAGATCCGGCGTCCGCCCGACATCATCATCGAGCAGATCAGCGACCTGATCGCCCGCCGGATCATCAAGGCCGGCCAGAAGCTGCCGGCCGAACGGGTGCTGGCGGAGCGCTTCGACGTCAGCCGCGGCACGGTCCGCGAGGCGTTGCGCCGGCTGGAGTTCTTCGGGATCGTCCGCACATCGCCGCAAAGCGGAACGGTGGTCGAGAATCTGAGCGAGCATGTGCTGATCGGCCTGATCAGCAACATCCTGAACGCCGGCGACACCAGCCCGGAGATGCTGATCGAGGTGCGCGGCGCGCTGGAGGCCTTGTCCGCCCGGCTGGCGACCGAACGCGCCCATGGCGCCCAGATCGCCGAAATCCGCAAGGCGCAGCAACGCATGCGCGAGCAGGCCGAGGCCAACGCCTACACGCTGGAAGAGGATCTCCTGTTCCATCTCAAGGTTGCCGAAGCGACCAACAACAACCTGCTCCGCTCGCTGATCGCTCTGATGGGACCGGACGTGCTCCGCTTCTCGCATCAGCACGCCACCTACAAGGACGGCCGCATGCATGCCGCGGCCAA
>NZ_BADK01000859.1 GCF_000333595.1 Azospirillum sp. B506 | reverse complement strand
GTCGATCATGTCGTCGATGTTCTCGCGCGACCACAGTTCCTTNGACGGGTCCACATGGGTCACGGCGGCGTTTTCCACGACCGTCTGCAACGCCTCAGTGCCGCCCTCGGCCAGGAACTGCTTCGTGCCCTCTACGCCGAGCTTCCGGATCAGCCCATGCGTCACCTGCTCCGCAACGGCCGGGCGCAACATCCGCGTCAGCGCCATGGCCTCAGGAACAGCTTCCAGCGCACCCGCAATAGCACCGTATGCCATTGCCACGCCGGGACGGCGCTGCCCCGTCTTCTCTTCGATGTCGCCGTAAATCGACCCCATCTCCATGCCGGCAGCGGATGGATAGGCGCCAGCCGCGCCGCCAGCCGCGATGCGGCGCGCCACCATCTCGCCGGCAACCTTCTCCGCTGCCTCGCGCGTCAGCCCTTGGGCAATCTTCTGCTCGACAAGGTCGGTGACCACGCCAGTCGCCGCCCGACGTGCAGCGAGGGCGCCGATGCCACCTGTTGCCAGCGACGGCAGGAACATTGGAAGGTTCTCTGCCACGGCCTCGACAGCATATCGACCAACGTCGCCAGCGAAATTTCCCGGGCTGTCGGTGGCAATGTTGCGATAGCTGCCGATAACAGGTGCGTTCTGTTTCGCCTCCTCCATATTCCGCTTGTAGCCGGCCAAGCCCCAATCCGCGACACTGTCCGCGCCCACCGCGTCGCCGGCCATGCCGGCCAGCCCATAGCCGATCGCCTGGAGCTGGTCGACGCCGCGCGAAATGTCGCTGGCGATCTGCCCACCGATTCCGGGTCGCTGATCGCGGGGCATCGCCTGAACATCGGGCGGCGGAAGCGGCTCCAACCCAACGGGCCTGTCGCCGCGCGCCATCGCTTGCCGGACAGCCTCGTTCTCGTCACCCTGTTGGGCGGCGGCTTCAACGGGGGAGTTGGCAGGCTGCGGCGCAACCGGCAGGAGCGGCAGGGGGTTGGGAGGCGGTGTCTCCGCCCTCACCTTCTTCATGTCGAGCCCGCGGGGCCCTTTCTCGGCCGGCCGCTGATCGAGCGGCGTCAGGCCGGAGGTGTCCAGCGGCGTGAGGCCCGACACGTCGAGGTCATTGCCGGCCGGGGTGAGGCCCGTGGTGTCGAGCGGGGTCAGTCCCGACGTGTCGAAGTCCATGCCGATCTCACTTCGTGAAGGGCTTGCCATTGACGATGATCACCGCGCCCTTCGGTGCCACCCCCATTGGCGGGAGCGCGAGCGGTATTTCGCACCCCCGCGGGTGATCTATGCCCCGCCCCCGGTGGTTTACGCGCCGCCCCCGCCGCCGCGGGTGATTTATGCCCCACCGCCCGTCGTCTATGCACCGCGGCCGGTGGCTCCCGGCTTCGGCCTCAGCGTCAACATCCGCTGATCGGGCGCCGGGCCGTTCCCACCCTGCCAACCGGCGAAAAGGACGGCTTCCGGCGGAGCGCTCCCCGCATTATGGTGCGCCCCGTTCGGGTAAGCCGCCCCGCCGGGGCGCAGCAGCCAGGGAGACGGCCTTTGCGGGTTCTTAGTGTGTGCGCCGCGGTGGTGTGCAGCCTTTCGATCGCTTCCGGGATCGTGACCGCCGCCGATGCGGCCGAGCCGCGCCTGATGGCGGCACTGGGCAACACCGTGCTGACGATGACCGACATCGGGGCGAAGCAACCCAGGTGGCGGTGAACGAC
>NZ_BADK01000860.1 GCF_000333595.1 Azospirillum sp. B506 | reverse complement strand
TGATGACCACGCCGCCGTCGCGGTGCGGACCACCAAGCGCCAGCCCCAGCGCGCCGGCCATGGCGGCGATGGGCCAGCCCATGTTCAGCGACGGGTGCTTGCGGGCGTCGCGGCCGAGGGCGCGCAGGGCGGCGCTGGCCTTGGCGGTGCCGATGAAGGGGGCGGCGAGCGCCAGCAACAGGCCGGCCAGCCGGGCGGGCAGGGCATTCAGCGCATCGTCCAGCGTCGCCGCGGTCGAGCCGAAGCGGCCATGGCGGACACCGGGGCTGCCCAGGGCCGCGTCGGCTCCGTCCATCGCCGTCCAGACGAACAGCCCCGGCACGCCGAGCAGGGCATAGCCGAACACCGGCGCCACCAGTTTGCGGTCGAAGGCGCGGGCCGCAGCCTCCACCGCCGCGCGGGCGACGCCATGCTCGTCCAGGCCATAGACATGGCGGCGGGTCAGCGACTGGATCGCCTCCTGTCCGGCGACGATGCCGCCGCTTTCCAGGGCGCGGCGCACCGCCCGCACACGGGTCCAGGCCGCACGGCCGCGCAGGCCGCAGAGCAGGGCCAGCAGTTCCACCATCCAGCCGCGGCCGATGGAGCCGATCCACTCCACCAGCAGCCCGGCCGTGATGGCGATCAGCAGCAGCGCCAGCACCACCAGCGCCCCGCGGATCACCTGGGCCGACTTGCCGCGCTCCGCCCGGTTCAACCGGGCGTCGGCGGCATTGCAGAATCGCCGGGCCAGCCCCGCCGGATCGGGCAGGATGCGGTCGAGCCAGTCGCCGAACAGCGCGTCGATCCCCAGCGCCAGCAGCAGGAGCAGCAGCGGGCCGGGACCGCCGAAGGCCGAACCGAACATGGAAACTCCGCGGTGTGGAAGCCGTGCGTCAGCGGGTGCCGATCAGCGGGCGCCGGCCTGGCGCAGCAGGGTGCCGACGCGGGCGTTGCGGCTTTCCTGCGACCAGTTCAGCGCGGTGCGGCCGGTGAAATCGGAACGGTCGACCTTGGCTCCCGCCTTCAGCAGCCGGTCCACCACGTCGGCCCGGCCGCTGCGCGCGGCGACCATCAGTGGCGTCATGCCCTCGCGGTTTTCCAGATCGACCTTGGCGCCCTTTTTCAACAGCAGATCGATCATCTCCGGATTGCCGTTTTCCGCCGCGACCAGCAGCGGGGTGTTGCCAGCCTTGTCGGCGCGGTTGACGTTGGCGCCGTTGTCGAGCAGCAGGGCGGCGATGGCCGGGCTGGAGCGGTCGACGGCAGACAGCAGCGCGGTCTTGCCATGAATGTCGGCCTGATTGGCGTTCTCGCCCCGCAAAAGGGCGCCCTTGGTCTTGGCGACGTCGCCGTCATTGACCGCCTGCATCAGACCGGTGTCCTGGAACAGGCTGATCTGGGCGAGGGCCGGGGCGGCGGAGCCGGCGGACAGGCCGGCGGCGAACAGGGTGGCGAGCAGGAGCCGCTTCATGGCGGGTGTCCTTCCTTGACAGCAGGGGTGCCGGATACTAGCCAAAAGACCGGTGCTTTTGCCAGATCGGCCTTCATCGCAGCGCCGGGCGCCACAGCTTTGCATCGACAGGTTGACCCCTCATGCTCCGCAACCCGCTTGCCCGCCACGTCGCGCTGTTCCTGCTGGTGAAGGCGGTGCTGATCGCCCTGGGGCTCTGGTGGTTCCTCGGCGCCATGCCGGAACCGCGCGGCGTGGTGCCTCCTGCCGCGGCATCGCACTCCTGAGCGGAACCTCACCCCCGCTTTACGGTTGGATTCGGATTGTTCGGACTACCTGCCAAGCGAAGGGGTGGAGGCATGATCGACAGCCGCGACCAGAACCCGACCACGATCGATTCAAGTGCCTGGACGGGAGATACCGGAAGCACCGGAACCGATGCCACGGTCCGTGAGGCCGTGGCGGTCTTCGACAGCCGCAACGCCCTGCAGAGCGCCATCGACGATCTGAGCCTGGCCGGCTTCCAGCGCCATGAGCTGAGCCTGCTGGCCAATGACGAGACCATCCGCGAGCGGCTGGGCGACGTGCCGGGCGATGTCGGCAGTCTCGCCCACGATCCCGATGCGCCGCGCCAAGCCTACATCTCGCCGGAGGATATCGGCAGCGGCCAGGGTGCCGCCGTCGGCTTCCCCGCCTATGTCGGTGCGATCATCGCCACCGGTGCCGTGCTGGCGACCGGCGGGACGGCGCTCGCCGCCGCGGCGGCTGCTGCGGCGGCGGGTGTCGGCAGCGGGGCGGCGGGGTCCTTCCTGTCGCAATGGATCACCGACAAGCGCAACGAGCCGATGCTGCAGCATCTCGACAAGGGTGGCATCCTGCTGTGGATCACTGTCGGCGACGCCGCGCGCGAACGCATCGCCCTGGAGATCCTGAGTCGCCACGCCACCCGGCCGGCCGAGGTTCACGAGGTGCGGCAGGCCGGATCGATGTGACGGCCCGACGCCGCGTCGGCCCGGTGTCCCTCATCCCCGCCGGCCGCGGCGGACCAGGGCGTCGGGAGTGAAGTCCTCCGGCTTCAGCGGGGCGTCGAAGCGCGGCGGGGGCAGGCCGTTCTCCAGACCGCGGGCGGTGTAGCGGTCGGCCGTCAGGTCGAAGGCGAATTCTACCGACGGCACCAGGGCCGGGACCTGCCAGTGCGGCAGCGGATGCGCCTCGGCGTAGCGCAGAAGCACGCCCTTGCCGTCATAATGCTCCGACGCCAGGATCTGCCAGCTGTCCTCGTCCAGGTAATAGGTGCGGTCGGGCAGGGCGTGCTTGAAGTTCGGCTTCAGCCGGGCGTCGACCACCCAGACCCGGTGCATCTCATAGCGCAGGAATTGCGGGTTGGGGTGGTGCGGCCACAGGATGTCCCGCATCGTCAGGCTGGGGTTGGTCAGCCGGTGGGAGTTGTACGGCATGTACATCTCACGCCGCGTCACCAGCGTGTAGTCGAAGCGGTCGAGGGCGCCGCTGAACATGTCCAGCATGTCGGCGGTGCAGATGCCGCCCGTCACCGGGTCCGGCGTGTCGTAGGCGAAGTCGGGAGCCGGCATCACGCGCCCGCGCTCCCCCTCCCGCACCCAGGCGCGGCTACGGGCGGCGATCGGGTCGAGCGTC
>NZ_BADK01000861.1 GCF_000333595.1 Azospirillum sp. B506 | reverse complement strand
AGCAGAACGTCGTCCAGTCGCTGGAGGTCGCCCGCCGGGCCTACATCCTCGAAAACGGCGTCTTCGCACTGTCGGGACCGTCCGACGAGATCGCGCGCGACCCCGAATTGAAACGCACCTATCTGGGACTGTGAGCGATGCGCGCTCCGGCCCTTTCCCGATATTTCCCAACCCTGACCCGGTGCTGTCGCGACCGCTTCGCGGACCGGCACCGGGGGGAGCGCTTGACATGACCGTCCCCAGCATCAGTTTCCGGGACCGACTGGCCCAGG
>NZ_BADK01000862.1 GCF_000333595.1 Azospirillum sp. B506 | reverse complement strand
GCGCCGCCGGATCGACCGTCAGCGTGCCGTCGGCATAGGTGATCGTGTAGTTCGAGAGGCCGCTGCCCTGGGCCGACGCGGCGGCGATGCTGTAGCTGCCGACCCCGGCGGTGGCCGCCGTGCCGCTGCTGGACAGGCTGACCCCGGTCACGCTGTCGCTGTTCTTCAGGCCGGTGGCGGTGAAGCCGGTCAGCGAGGCGCTGTCGCCATAGGTCTTGCGCGCCGCGTCGGCAGTGACGGTCAGCGCCGCCGGATCGACCGTCAGCGTGCCGTCGGCATAGGTGATCGTGTAGTTCGAGAGGCCGCTGCCCTGGGCCGACGCGGCGGCGATGTTGTAGCTGCCGACCCCGGCGGTGGCCGCCGTGCCGCTGCTGGACAGGCTGACCCCGGTCACGCTGTCGCTGTTCTTCAGCCCAGTGGCGGTGAAGCCGGTCAGCGTGGCGCTGTCGCCATAGGTCTTGCGCGCCGCGTCGGCAGTGACGGTCAGCGCCGCCGGATCGACCGTCAGCGTGCCGTCGGCATAGGTGATCGTGTAGTTCGAGAGGCCGCTGCCCTGGGCCGACGCGGCGGCGATGCTGTAGCTGCCGACCCCGGCGATGGCCGCCGTGCCGCTGCTGGACAGGCTGACCCCGGTCACGCTGTCGCTGTTCTTCAGCCCGGTGGCGGTGAAGCCGGTCAGCGAGGCGCTGTCGCCATAGGTCTTGCGCGCCGCGTCGGCAGTGACGGTCAAAGCGGCAGGATCGACCGTCAGCGTGCCGTCGGCATAGGTGATGGTGTAGTTCGAGAGACCGCTGCCCTGGGCCGACGCGGCGGCGATGTTGTAGCTGCCGACCCCGGCGGTGGCCGCCGTGCCGCTGCTGGACAGGCTGACCCCGGTCACGCTGTCGCTGTTCTTCAGACCGGTGGCGGTGTAGCCGGTCAGCGACGCGCTGTCGCCATAGGTCTTGCGCGCCGCGTCGGCAGTGACGGTCAGCGCCGCCGGATCGACCGTCAGCGTGCCGTCGGCATAGGTGATCGTGTAGTTCGAGAGACCGCTGCCCTGCGCCGACGAAGCGGCGATGCTGTAGCTGCCGACCCCGGCGGTGGCCGCCGTACCGCTGCTGGACAGGCTGACCCCGGTCACGCTGTCGCTGT
>NZ_BADK01000863.1 GCF_000333595.1 Azospirillum sp. B506 | reverse complement strand
CATGCGCCACCAGCCGGACGGCGTCTTCCTGTCCAAGGGCCCCGGCGACCCCGCCGCCACCGGCGAATATGCCGTGCCGACCATCAAGGGGCTGCTCGACACCGGCGTGCCGATGTTCGGCATCTGCCTCGGCCACCAGATGCTGTCGCTGGCGCTGGGCGCCAAGACCACCAAGATGCAGCAGGGCCACCGCGGCGCCAACCATCCGGTCAAGGATCTCGCCAGCGGCCGGGTCGAGATCACCAGCCAGAACCACGGCTTCGTCGTCATGCCGGAGACGCTGCCGGCCGACGCCGAGGTCACCCATGTCAGCCTGTTCGACGGTACCAACGAGGGCATCCGCCTGAAGAACAAGCCGGTCTTCTCGGTGCAGTACCACCCGGAAGCCTCGCCCGGCCCGCAGGACAGCCACTATCTGTTCGACCGCTTCGTCCAGCTGATCGCCGAGAAGAAGGCGGCCTGACGCCGGACAGCGTTCATCGAAGAAAGGGGGAGGCGCCACCGCGGCTCCCCTTTTTCTTTGGAGCGCCGCGCCGCCGCATCGCGTCCTGGCCGAAGGCCCGATCCGGACCATATGGTTCGGCATGCGCCTGCCCGATTACCCCTTTGCCGCCAAGCCCGCGCCGGTCACTCCGCCTGACGGCCCCGCCTGCCCGCTCTGCGGCCGGCCGATGGTGCCGGGCGCCAGCCTGAACGAACACCACCTGATCCCCCGCACCTATGGCGGGCGGGAGACGGTGACTATGCACCGCATCTGCCATGCGAAGATCCATGCGGTGCTGAGCGAACAGCAGCTGCGCGACCAGTATCACGAGATCGATGCCCTGCGCGGCCATCCCGACATCGCCGCCTTCATCCGCTGGGTCTGCCGCAAGCCGCCGGAGTTCATCGACGGCCACGCCACCGACCGCCAGACCAGGGACCGCCAGACCAGGAACCGCCAGACCAGGGACCGGAGTCGGCGCAAGCGCTGAACACCCGTTTCACCCCTGGCGGAGGGGCCGCCGCGTTGCAGGTTTCGGCAGATAATTGCGCGCCTCGCCGTTGCAGACGCGGCTGACCCGCTCATACTCCTCGACCGTATCGACCTGGGCCTGTCGGCGGTCACGCTCGCGGCCGAAGTCCTGCATGATCCGCCGCATCGCCGATTCGAGCGGCCGGCGGATCGCCGCCATCGCCTGTGACTGGCTGCGGGCGCGAACCGGCGCCATCCCCGCGATCACCTGATCCAGCCTGCTGCGGATCTGCGGCATCATCTCGCTCAGCAGAGCCTCGTCCACTGCGACATGGCGCATCTCGTGGGCCAGAACCTCGCCATACAGGCAGGAATTGGCCGGGATCTCCCTGGCGACATGGACGATGCGCTGCTGAAAGCCGAAGCTGATGGTCAGGGCGCTGGCCGAAGCGCAATAGGTGCCGTCGCCCATGGTCTTGAACAGGGCCGACACTTGCGACTGTTCGCCATAGCGCGCCTGTGTCAGCCCCAGCACATGGCTGTCGGCGGCGCTGACCGGCCCCGGCGTGCGTCCCGGCAACCGGGTGAGCTGCGCGATTGTCAGCGCGTCGTCGCGCTGGATCGGCA
>NZ_BADK01000864.1 GCF_000333595.1 Azospirillum sp. B506 | reverse complement strand
CGCGCAGCATCTTCCCTTCATCAGGGAATCATGCCACTCCAGGATGGCGCGGATGGTCAGGGGCGATTCGCAGATCGCGCCGATCATCATCTCGCGGCCGGCTTCGATCCGCTTGGCGATGGCGATTTCGCCTTCGCGCGACAGCAGCTCCACCGACCCCATCTCACGCAGATACATGCGGACGGGATCGTCGGTGCGGCCAATGTCGTCGTCGTCGAGGTTGCCCGACGAACGGCCTTCGCCTTCGCCCGCGCCCTCGCCGCTGTTCTCCGAATCCTGCTCTTCCGATTCGACGATGTTGATGCCCATCTCGGACAGCATCGCCATCGTGTCTTCGATCTGCTCGGACGAGGACGAATCCTGTGGCAGCGCTGCGTTCAGCTCGTCATAGGTGACATACCCGCGCTCCTTGCCACGGGCGATCATCTTCTTGACGGCCAAACCCATGCCGTCCATCAGAGGACCGTCGGCGGATTCCTCCCGCGTTTCGGAAACTTCCACGCTGTTCGCAGCTTTCGTGGCCATGCGATCGGTGCCCCCGCATTACCCCAGTGAATAAAGACGAAAGGAGCGCCCGGTCCCGGTTTCCCGGCCCGTCCGCCCCACCCCCAACCATGTAACTACCCAGAACCCGCGATCACAGAAACTGTCATGCGGCCCTGTCCTGTTAACTGCGTCCTGTCGAACTCATCCCCTCAACCGACGCCCGATTGCCGACGATACGCATCGTCAACCGTCAGACATCGTCGAAGTCACTGTCGTCCGCGATACCCAGACCGGACCTGATGACCTCCTGCTGAAGGGCCACGACCCTCGCGAAGTTGGCCTCGCTGTTGTCACGGGTCAGAGCCGCCTTCGCTTCCCTAAGATCGTCGAGCACCCGCTCGTGATGCAGATGCCGCCACGCAGGCCACCATCCCTTCCGTGCATCCTCCGTGGAGGCGTCCGGACGGGCGAAGCCGGCGTGGACATAGGTCGACTCGCCTAGCAAAGCACCGACCATCGTCTCATGGCCGGCGGATGACAAGTGGCGACAAAGCGCAGCGGCGTCAAGTGTCGAGTCGTGGTTGCGGTCGTCGGACAGGCATTCGACGACCGCCCAGCGCAGTTTTTCCAGCTCCGGGTCACCGAATGGCAACAGCCCCAGCGGCTCGGCCAGCTCGCCGAACAAGTCCGGATGATTGATCAGCGTCGCCAGCAGGATGCGTTCGCGCATCGAGGCAAGCCGCGACGCCCGGCCGCGCCCCTCCCCCGCCGGCTTGGAGGTCAGCCGCCCGGGCGTACCCGGCACATGGCGGCGCGGCGCCTCGCCGAAGCGGCCCCGCCCCTGCCCCGGCACCCATGGCCCCCGGCTGTAACCCTGCCGCACCGGGGCGAAGGCCTCGTCGACGCGGCGGCGCATCTCGGTTCGGTAGAAGCTCTGCACGTCGCGGTCGGCGATGGTGGCGACGCGGGCCTCCAGTGCCGCCTTCACCGCGGCCTTGGCCTCCGGCGTGTCGGTCGGCCGGCCTTCGCTCTCCATCCGCCACAGGGCATCGGACAGCGGGATGGCCGCCTCCAGCACCGCGCCCATCGCCTTCGGCCCCTGGGCGCGGATCAGGCTGTCGGGGTCCTCCCCCTCCGGCAGGAAGGCGACGCGGGCCGACTGGCCGGGGGCGAGATGCGGCAAAATGCGCTCCACCGCCCGCCACGCCGCGCGCCGGCCGGCATTGTCGCCGTCGAAACACAGGAAAGGCACCTTTTCCGCCGCCGGGATCAGCTTCCACAGCTCCTGCACCTGGGTCTCGGTCAGCGCGGTGCCCAGCGGCGCCACCGCCCCCTCGAAACCGGCGCGGACCAGCGCGATCACGTCCATATAGCCTTCGGCGACGATCACCGGCTTGCCGTCCGCCGCCGCCTGCCGAGCCCGCGACAGGCCGTAGAGCAGCGTGCCCTTGTGGAAGAGCGGCGTGTCGGCGGTGTTGACGTATTTCGGCCCGTCGCCCTCCAGGATGCGCCCGCCGAAAGCGACCACCTGACCGCGCCGGTCGGTCACCGGGAACATGACGCGGTTGCGGAAGAAGCTGTAGGGCGCCCGGCCGTCGTCGGGCCGCTTCAGCAGGCCGGCATTGACCATATCCTCGTCGGAGAAGCCCTGCTTGCCGAGATGGCTGCGCAGCGCGCTCGAATCGCTTGGAGCATAGCCCAGCCGGAAGCGGGCGATGGTCTCGCCGTCCAGACCGCGCCGCAGGAAATAGTCCAAGCCCGGCCGCCCGGCGGAGGTGTGCAGCTGCTGCTCGAACCAGCGCGCCGCCTGCTCGACGAGATCGTGCAGGGTCTTGCGCCGCTCGTAGCGCTGCCGGTCCTCCTCGGTCGGACGCGGCACCGGCAGCCCGGCCTCGCCGGCCAGATGTTCGACCGCCTCGGGAAAGCCGAGATTGTCGTGGCGCATGACGAAGCCGATGATGTCGCCATGGGCGCCGCAGCCGAAGCAATGGAAGAAGCCCTTCTGGTCGTTGACGTAGAAGGACGGCGACTTCTCGTTGTGGAAGGGACAGGGGGCCTTGTACTCCCGGCCGGCGCGGATCAGCCGCAGCCGCTTGGAGACCACTTCCGACAAGGTCAGCCGGGTGCGCAGTTCTTCCAGGAATTGGGGCGGGAAAGCCATGGTCGAACGGTCACCGGGCTACGAAGGACATCGGGCGGAGGCAATGGGCGCAAGGCTATAGCAGAGCCATAGTATGGGAACCAGCGTCGCCGGCCCCAAGGGCGCAGACGGTGCAGGGTCAGTCCGGCTGCCGAATCAGTTTGGTCCGGGCATAGACTTGGATCAGCGGCACGCGAAAGCCGATGCTGGACAAATCCAGTTCGTCATCCGGACCGATGATGATCGGCTCGGGTGGCCAGTCGCCGTTGCGACGCCCATACAGTTCGGCGCCAACGCGGGTGGAGTGGACGAACAGGATCTCCTGAACGCTGGGAATCGAGGCGTATGCCCAGAGGTTGCCTCGGGTGTCGCGCTCGTTGCTGGGCGAGAGAATCTCAACAATCAGAACCGGATCGGGAAGCAGGCGACCGTCCGGATCGTCTGGCGCGCAGGTTACCGCCAGATCGGGGACCCGCAGGTTGGCGTTGCTGGACAGGGCGGGCACCACCGGCGCCTCGGTGGCCGTCCGGCAGGGGCTGCCGCGGTCGATCAGGTGGCCTTCGATCAGCCGCGCCAGCGCCACCTGCAGGTAGGCATGCGTCGCACTCGCCGGCGCCATGGCGCGCGGTTCGCCATTCACCAGCTCGTACCGCGTGTCGGTGCCGTCGCCGCTCCAGTCCAGGAACTCCGCGACGGTCATGCCTGAGAAAGTGGGCTTGCGGACCGCGACCATTCCACCGTCCTCCCGACTGCTGCACGCCACCCCGGGGCGCAAGCCCGGCCTCGGGTTCCCCCGCGGCGGCCAGCCCCCCTTCGCCCGGCCTTACTTGCCGGAGAGCCGCGCCTTCACCAGACCGCCGGCCTTGGCGAAATCCATCTGGCCGGCATGGCGGGCCTTCAGCTCGGCCATCACCTTGCCCATGTCCTTGATGCTGGCGGCGCCCAGTTCGGTCACGATGGAGTCGATGGCGGCGGCGGCCTCCTCCTCGCTCAACTGCTTGGGCAGATAGCGCTCGATGACCGCGATCTCCTCGCGCTCCTGCTGGGCCAGCTCGGGACGGCCGCCCTGCTCGTACATCCCCGCCGATTCGTTGCGTTGCTTCACCATGCCCTGCAGCATCGACAGGATGCCCGCCTCGTCGATGCCGTCGGTGACGCCGCGCCCCCGGGCGTCGATGTCGCGGTCCTTCAGGCCGGCGAGGATCATGCGGATGGTGGACACCGCGCGCTGGTCCTTCGCGCGCATCGCATCCTTGAGGCCGTCGGTGAACTGCGTGCGCAGCGTCATGTCCTGTCTTCCTTGGTTCGTCGGGCCGGAATGAGAGGTCCCCGGCCGGACAGCCGACTATTCCGAAAATGGCCGCCGATTTCCATGGCAAAAGCCCCAGCCGGCGAATGGGCGCCCCGCAACCGTCCGACTTTGTCCACGGATCAGGGCCGCCTTGCAAAGCTATTGCTGGAAATCCTGCGTCCAATCGTCATATAGGATGTCCGGCCCATCCGATCAGCCCACTCGATCCCGCATAACCGCTTGATTCCGGCGGAGGTGGGGTGCGAGCGGCTACGTGTGCGCGCCCGGCGGGACGCTAGGCCGTCGCCGTTCCGCCGATCACCCGATCCGTCGCCGGCCGCGGTTTTTGGGAAGGTTCACAGGAATGACTCTCGCCACTCCCCCCTCCGACAATGCGGTTCACACCGGCGTCCTGGTCCTGGCCGACCGCACCGTGTTCCGCGGCCGAGGCATCGGCGCCACGGGGGAATTCGGTG
>NZ_BADK01000866.1 GCF_000333595.1 Azospirillum sp. B506 | reverse complement strand
CAGTTCGACTACATCGTCGTCATCGGCGGGCTGATCGACGAGATCTCCAACCTCAGCCCCGACTACATCCGCTATCTGCGGCAGGCGGCATCCGCGAAGATCCCGCTGGTTGGTGTCTGCACCGGCGCCTTCATTCTGCAGCGGGCCGGGTTGATGGATGGATATCGCTGCTGCATCAGCTGGTTCCACCACGCCGACTTCCTGGAGCAGTTCGATGGCATCATGCCGGTGTCCGACCAGATCTTCATCGTCGACCGCGACCGGCTGACCTGCTCGGGCGGGACCAGTTCGGCCCATCTCGCTGCCTATCTCGTCGAAAAGCATGTCGGCCGCGCCCAGGCACGCAAGAGCCTGCACATCATGATCATCGACGATGCATTGCGTGGGGAGAAGCCGCAGCCGGGCATCCCGCTCGACTTCTCAACCGATGACGAGGTGGTGCGGAAGGCGCTTCTGCTGATGCAGCAGAATATCGATGTGCCCTTGTCGGTGGCGGAGATGGCCCGCCGCCTGGGAGCCGCCCGGCGCCAGATGGAGCGGCATTTCCAAAATGCGCTGGGCATGACGCCGACCGAGGCCTACCGGATCATGCGGCTGGAGCATGCCGAATTCCTGCTGCGCAACACCGAGCAGTCGGTGACGGAGGTGGCCGCCGCCGTCGGCTTCTGCGATTCGTCGCATTTCGTCCGCGCCTTCAAGGAACGCCGCGGTATGACGCCGTCCGTCTTCCGCAAGGGCTGAAAGATCGACAGAACCGTTTCATTCAACGCCGGTGACGCACCCATACAATCGGCAGCTGGATCCGTCCGCCATGCTGCGGTCATGCAGCAAACCGCCTTGAGCGGCTTGCCGGACTGACAAGGATGGCGACCATGCTCGACGACAAGGACACCATGCAGATGCACTGGCGTGAGGCCGGCATTCCCGAAGAGCTGTGCCGGGAACTCGCCCTCGCGTTGACACCGATGCGCCTGCATGCCCACCCGCCGGTGCGCACCGTCGCCGATGCCGAAGAGCATTGGCGCAGCGTTCCCGGCGTGCATACCAAGAACCTGCTTCTGAAGGATGCCAAGGGCGTCCTGTGGCTGGTGGTGCTGCCGCACGACCAGTCGGTGAACATGAAGGAACTGGCCCCGGTCATCGGATCCGCCAAGCTGTCCTTCGCCTCGCCGGTCACGCTGGAGCAGGTCCTGTCCATCGAACCCGGCGGGGTCAGCCCGCTGGCCCTGGTGGCGGACAAGGAACGCCGGGTCCGTCTGGTGCTGGAGCGGCGAGTCCTTGCCGGCGACGTCGTCAACTTCCACCCGATGACGAACCGCGCGACGCTGTCGATGCACCCCGCCGATTTGTCGGCCTTTCTGGACCGGCTTGGCTATGTGCCGACAATCGTGGACCTCGCCTGACTTCATCCCCGGCCTATTCCCTGCGGGCCGCCCTGGACAGCGTCAGGTCGATATGGACGCCGGCACTGCCCGGCCGGTAAAGATGGCGTTCCTGTCCGGTCGGCAGCCCTCCTCCTCGGCCCGCAGGCCTTTCCCCCTCCGGTGGATCAAGCGATGTCCCTCATCCAACCGATCGTTCCGCTGCTCCTGGCGGTGTTCCTGATGATGGGCGGCACGGGGGCGCTGACGACAATCGTCAGCGTCCGCCTGGATGCCGCCGGCGCCTCACCCATCCTGCTCGGTGCGCTGACCGCCGCCTATTACCTGGGGGTGACGATCGGGTCGACGCAGGCCTACCGCCTTGTCGGGCAGGTCGGCCATATCCGGGCCTTCAGCGCCTCCGCCACCGTCCTGGTCGCGGCGACCCTGGGGCATACGCTGGGATCCGATCCCGGCTCATGGATCGCCCTGCGCCTGGTGGAAGGCTGCTGCATGGCCGGCCTGTTCGTCTGCATCGAAAGCTGGCTGAACCAGAGCGCCACATCCGCCACGCGCGGGCAGGTCCTGGCCCTCTATATGATCGCCCTCTATGGTGCGCAGGGGGTCGGCCAATATCTGATGGTCATCGACGATCCGCACGGCTTCAAGCAGTTCGTCCTGGTGTCGATCCTGGTCTCCCTTGCCCTTCTTCCCGTCGCCCTGAGCCGCAAGGCCCCGCCCCTTCTCCAAAAACTGGAACCCGTCCGCATCGGCCACCTCTATCGCGCAAGCCCGCTGGGCTTTGCCGGAACGGTGATCAGCGGGCTGGTCGTCGGCGCCTTCTATGGGCTGGGGCCGGTCTATATCCGGCATCTGGGCTATGATCTGGGCCAGTCGGCGACCTTCGTCAGCGCCGCCATCATCGGCGGCATGATCCTGCAATGGCCCTTCGGCAAGCTGTCGGACCTGTTCGACCGGCGGCTGGTTCTGGTCGGGCTGTTCGCCGCCCTGGTCGTCATCAGCGTCGGCATGACCATGCTGCCGCAGAGCGGATTCGGCCCGCTGCTGGTCGGCATCGCCCTGTTCGGCGGGATCATCTTCGCGATCTATCCGATCTGCGTATCGCACACCAACGACTTCCTGACGCCGGCCGAGATGGTGCCGGCGAGCGGAGGCATGGTTCTGGGATTCTCGATGGGTGCCATCGCCGGTCCCTTCCTGGCCTCCCTGGTGATGGCGACGTTCGAGCAGGATGGATTGTTCCTGTTCGCGGCACTGGTGGCGGCGGTAGCGCTGGCCTTCGCGCTCTGGAGGATGACGGTTCGTCCCCCCGTTCCCATCGACCGGCGCCTGCCCTTCCTCCTCCAGGCGCCGATCCCGGGGCCTTTGGATGGCGTGCCGTCCGGCGGGGAAAAGACCGGGGGCGGCATCAGCGGCGCCGCACCCGGAGCAGAGTCTTCGAGGCCGTGATCTGCCCCGTCGATCCCTCGATGCCGTCGAGCGCAAGTCATGGCTTGCGCTCGACGGTCTGAGTCATTCCTGCGGATCGAGCATGAAATGCCGGACCTTGTGCCGGTTCTCGATCAGCTCGTCGAGGGTGGGTTCGTTGCGCATCGCCCGGCCGATGGCGATCTTGGTCGCCTCGTAGTTGGTGCGATAGAGATCGGCGCGGTCGAGGTTCGGATCCGTGGGGCAGCGGGGATCGATCCAGACCATCACCAGGATGCACAGGTCATTGATTCCGTCGCGGGGCAGAATGCCGTCGATGACGCAATCCAGCACCGCATCGGCGGTGGCTGCCTGGACGACGCCACCGAACAGGTCGACATAGGCGCTGGACTTCATCGTCACCTTGGACACCATCATGGTGGCCGGACGGACCATCTGGTTGCAGTCCCGCACCGCGAACATGCGGGTGTGGCCGGCGGTCTGTCCCATCATGGTGGCGAACGCATGGCCGGCCGGGCCATCGACGGTGCCGATCACGATCTCGGGCATCGCGTCGGTGAACTGGCCTTCCTTGGCGAAGACGGTGGCCTCGCCAACGCGGAACAGCGGGTTGCTCATGGGATCGTCGCTCTCTTGAGAAGGGTGGGGTTGCCGGTCATCCGGTACGGATGCCATCCAGCAACTGTTCGATGCTGCGGCGCAGCCGTTCGGTCTGGCCGGCCAAATCCGCAGCGGCGGTCAACACATGCCGAGTGGCACTTTCGGTATCGCGGGCACCGCCAGTGACATGCCGGGCGTTGCGTGCGACCACGCCCACCCCTGATGCCGCCTGGTCGATGCTGGCATGGATGGTGGCCGAAGCGGCGGCCTGCTGCTCCATCGACCGGGCGATGGCCAGCGCGACGGTGCTGATCTCCTCGATCACCGCGGTGATGCTCTGCAGGGCCTGGGCGGCATTGCCGGTCGCATCCTGCATCGCCTGGATCCGCAGCGAGACGTCCTGCGTCGCCTTGCCGGTCTGGCTGGCGAGCTGGCGCACCTCCTGCGCCACCACCGCAAAGCCCTTGCCGGCCTCCCCGGCGCGGGCCGCTTCGATGGTGGCATTCAGTGCCAGCAGATTGGTCTGCCCGGTGATCTCGTCGATGATGCGCACGACGTTGCCGATGCCCTCGGCCGACTGCCGCAGGCTGAGCACCGACTGGTCGGCTTTGCGGGCCTGCTCCACCGCCGACAAGGCGAGGCGGGCGGACTCGTCGATGCGAAGGCGGATGTCCTCCAGCGACCGGAAGGTGTCGTCGGCCAGGGCGGCGACCGACTGGACGTTGCCGGCGATCTGTTCCGCCGCCACGACTGTGGCACCCGCCTGTTCGTTGGTGCGGTCGATGATGCCGGTCAGCTGGCGCGCAGTGCCGTCGAGCGCACCGGCCGACGAATCCACCATGTCCAACCCCTGCATCGCCGTCCGTTCGAAATGGGAAATCAACCCCTCCAGATGGGCGGACCGCAGGCTCTGGCGGCGCCGGGCCGCGATGTCCTGGAAGGCGGATCGAACAGTGTCGGTCGCAGGATGCTCCAGGATTTCGTCAGGCGTGCCGACCTGGACGATGCGCCCGGCTTCCATGACGGCGATCCGGCCACCAAGCCGCATCGCCTTCTCCACCTCCTGCGTGGTGAGAAGCACGGCAGCGCGATGCGCCCGCTGCCAGTCGAGGAGTTCCGACTCCAGTTCCTGGCGAAGGACTGGGTCGACCCCGGCGAAGGGACCATCCATCAGCAGCAGCGGCGGATCGCCGATCAGGGATCGCGCCAGCCCGATCCGCAACCGGGCATCGGACGGGATCTCATGCGGACGGCGGGCGGCGAGAGGAGCAAGCCCCATGCGCGTCAGCAGGGCAAGGGCGCGGTCATGACGATCGCGCCGGCGTAAGCCGGCGACCTCCAACCCGAAGGCCAGATTCTCCAGAACGGTGCGGTTCGGCATCAGAGCCGTGGCACCGAACGCCATCGCCATGCCGTCGCGACGGGCGGCCGCCAGTTCGGCCGCCGCCATCGCCGCCATGTCGCGCCCGTTCAGGATCACCGCCCCCGACGTCGGCTCGACCAGACGGTTCACCATGCGGACCAGGGTGGACTTGCCGGAATTGGACCGCCCCAACACAGCAAGGATTTCACCGGCCGCCAGATCGAATGAAACATCGGCAACCGCGACCGTGGCCCCGGTTTCCCGCCGGATGCCGGCGTGGTCCATGCCGGCCCGCAGCAGGGCCAGGACCTGCGCGGCATTGCCGCCATAGACCTTGCAAAGTCCTTCAACCGACAACATCCCGATGCCGGCCGGCGCGGCGCCCTGCAGGTGAGCTGACGAGTTCATCGGCGATCCCGATCATGGAAGGGCTGAAGACGGGAATGGCTGGAGACGGCCGTCCGTCACGCTGCCGCGCTTTGAACGGACCGCCTCCATGAACGGCGCGGAAAAGAGGAACGGCCGCAAATCAGAGCTTGCCGGTCACCCAGTAATCGATCCGGGCCTTGTTGTTCTTGATGTAGTTGTTGACCGCCTGCTCGTAGCTGGTCTGACGGGCTTCCTGCATCATCGTTTCCAGATCGCCAATCGGCAGAACCATCCGGTTCAGGAACTCGAAGATTTCCGGATGATCCTGATAGAAGCCCTTGCGGACGATGGTGTTGACGCTTTCCAGCCCGCCCAGCGCACCCTTCGGATCCTCCAGGTAGCGCAGCTTCCAGTTGGCGAACATCCAGTGCGGGCTCCAGCTCGTCACGACGATCCACTCGTTGCGCTTCATGGCGCGCTCCAGAGCGGCCAGCATCGCGGCATCGCTGGCCGACACCAGTTGCATCCCCTTCAGGTCATAGGTCTTCAGCGCCTTTTCCGACGCCTGCATCAGCCCCGAGCCGGGATCGATGCCCTGGATCTTGCCGCCCAGCTGCTTCTGCACCTCCGGCTTCTTCAGATCCTCGATGGTCTTGACCTGATCGACCGGGATGTAGTCCGGCACCACCCAGCCCAGGCGGGCGCGGGTGTAGAGCGGGCCGAGATCGACGATGTCCTTGCCGACCTTGTCGAGATAGGGCTTGTGGGTCAGCGGCTGCCACGACATCAGCATGGCGTCCAGCTTGCCGCTGGCGATGCCCTGATACTGGATGCCGATATCGGCCATGGTCAGTTCGACCTTGTAGCCGAACCGCTCCTCGATCACGGCTTTGGCGAGTTTCGTCACCGCCTCGGCGTCCGACCAGGCGGTCCAGCCGATGTTGATGGATTTTTCCGCGGCCCGCGCCGGGGTGGCGATCGCAACGGTCCCCAGACCGACCGTCATGGCCGCCGACAGCAGAATGCGCAAGGCTTTACCGAAGATTTTCATCAAGAAGCCTCCTCGTCTGTTTATTTGTTTGGACAAGTTTGTTTCCGAGTCCCGGTCCGTTATGCCGGGACTTGAACCGGACGCGCGCGTCGGGTCCGGAAAGCCGCCTTTGTCTTACCGGTGAACGCGGATGGACGCGCACCCTTCGGAAGCTGTCCGGAAGACTGCCGCCAACCGATGCGGACCTTTGCTGGCATCAGTGCTGATTTGACAAGGATGAGGGGCTTGAAAGCAAAAAACCTTCATCAGAGCGGCATTTCGTATCGCATTTGCGACAGCCCCACCCGCCCCTGCTCCGCCGGCGAATGCGGCTCGACTGACCGGCGGATGTTTCAGTTCTTTCCTGATGTAAATTATGGGCCACCATGCATGAATTATCGCGCCCTGTCGCAAACAGGCTATTGGCCAGGGCCAGCCTTGCGCAAAAAGACAGGACTGCCTGTCGGCCTTTTTAAAGTTGATGTCGCAATCCAGAACGCGGCGCCGCGCGGCCGGCGGCAGGCTGTGGGTCGTGGACTCGAAAAAAGCACAGCCCGCTCAAGGCTGAAGCGGTTCCACGAACCAACGGCCCCACTCCCGCAGAAGGTCAACCGTCATGGCGTCCGAGATTTCCATAGAAGCCCTGCTGAAGCGCCGCAAGAAGGGATACAGCCTGGAGGCGCCGTTCTACACCAGTGACGAAATCTTCAAGCTGGACATGGAAATCATCTTCGGCCGCCACTGGCTGCATGTGGGCGTGGAACCGGACGTGGCGGAGCCGGGCGACGTGATGGTGGTGGATATCGGCAAGACGTCCGTCATCGTCATGCGCGACGACGACATGGAACTGCGTGCCTTTCACAATGTCTGCCGCCATCGCGGGGCGCGCATCGTCCTCAAGGAGAAGACCTCGGTCGGCAATCTGGTGTGCAGCTATCACCAGTGGACCTACGGCCAGGACGGCGAGCTTCTGTTCGCCGAGCATATGGGCAACGATTTCGACCGCAAGTGCCGGAACCTGAAAAAGGTGCATATCCGGTCGGTCGGCGGCCTGATCTTCATCTGCCTGGCGGAAGAGGCCCCGGACGACATCGACCGCATGGCGGCGGCCATCGAGCCCTATATCCTTCCGCATGATCTGAAGAACTGCAAGATCGCCAAGACCGTCGACCTGATCGAGAAGGGCAACTGGAAGCTCACGATGGAAAACAATCGTGAATGCTACCACTGTGTCGGCAACCACCCGGAACTGACCATCCCGTTGTTCGAGTACGGCTTCGGCTTCGCCCCCGACGGCACCAACCCGAAGCGGATGGAACATGCCGCCAAATACGATGCCCTGGTGCAGTCCTGCCACAGCGGCTGGGAGGCCGCAGGTTTCCCCAGCCGCGAGGTCGAGCATCTGACCGACATCACCGGCTTCCGGGCCGAGCGCCTGCCGCTGGACGGCGCCGGCGAGGCCCACACCAAGGACACCCGCAGCGCCTCGCGCAAGCTGCTGGGGTCGATCGCCGAGCGCAAGCTGGGTGCCCTGTCCTTCTGGACCCAGCCAAACTCCTGGAACCACTTCATGAGCGACCACATCGTCACTTTCTCGGTGTTCCCGCTCGGTCCCGACCGCAATCTGCTGCGCACCCGCTGGTTGGTCCACAAGGACGCGGTGGAAGGCGTCGATTACGACCTGAACCGCCTGACGGAAGTGTGGGAAGCCACCAACCAGCAGGACGCCGATCTGGTGGAGATCTCGCACAATGGCGCTCTCAGCCCCGCCTACGAGCCGGGTCCCTATTCGCCCTACACCGAGCCGCTCGTGGAGAAATTCACGGAATGGTACGTCGGCCGCATGTCCGAGCATCTGCTGGGCAAGCAGGCTGCGGTGAGCGTTGCCGCGGAGTGATGCCTTGCCCGGGCGATCCCGGCCGGCAGCGGCCTGGGATCGCCCATTCTTTTCGGCTCAGGGGGGAGAGAAATGACGATGCAGCAGGATGCGGCTCCGCCTCCGGTCCGGGACTGGGATCCTGAAGCCGACGACACGCTGGTGTGCCGGGCGGTGCGGGACGAAACGCACGACGTGAAGACCTTCGTCTTTGCGCCGGCGCGGCCATGCCTGTTCCGGTTCGAGCCGGGCCAGTTCATCACGCTGGAACTGCCCATCGGCGGCGAAACCATTCACCGCAGCTACACGGTCTCCTCCTCCGCCGCGCGGCCGCACCGCCTGTCGATCACCGTCAAGCGCGTGCCCGGCGGCCCGGTGTCGAACTGGCTGCACGATAATCTGAAGCCGGGCGACAGGATCCGCGCGGTCGGTCCGCTCGGCGAGTTCACGCCGGGCGATTCGGAAGTTCCGCGCAAGTTCCTGTTCCTGTCCGGCGGCAGCGGCGTCACGCCGCTGATGTCGATGACCCGGACCTTCGACGATCTGGGCGAGGACCACGACATCGTCTTCGTCCACGCCGCCCGGACCCCGGCCGACATCGTCTTCCGCCGTGAACTGGACGCGCTGACCGGTCCCGGCCGCCGCCTGCGCGTCGCCCATGTCTGCGAGGGCATCGGCACCGAATCCCATTGGGCCGGCTTCACCGGCCGGCTGTCGCTGCCGATGCTCGGGATGATCGCGCCGGACTTCCTGGAGCGGGAGGTCTTCGTCTGCGGCCCCGGCCCCTTCATGAAGGCGGTGCGCACCTTCCTGGAGGAAGGCGGCTTCGACATGAGCCGCTACCATCAGGAAAGCTTCGATTTCGCGGAGATGACGGCCGAACTGACTGCTGGAGAGCCGCCGGCCGAGGTGTCACCGATCCAGGCTGCGGCTCCGGAGGCGGCGCCTTCCGACGGCTTCCGTATCGAGTTCGCCAAGACCGGCAGGGTTTTCGCCTGTCCGCCGGACATGGCGCTGGCGGATGCGGCATCGGCCGCCGACATCCGGGTTCCGACCTCCTGCTCGCGCGGGCTGTGCGGAACCTGCAAGACGAAGCTGATTTCCGGTACGGTGGAGATGAACCACACCGGCGGCATCCGCAAACGCGAGATCGACCAGGGGTTGATCCTGCTCTGTTGCAGCCGCCCGACCAGCGATCTGGTGATAGAGCGTTAGACGCACCGCCATTGAATTGTCTTCCGGGGGCAAGCCGCTGACGCTAGCATTCCGAAGGACGGAATTGTGCCGTCAGACTGGGAGGATGTCCTGGTGGGGAAGACAGTGGAATATCGCCGTTTCGGCGGTAGCGGTCCCGCACCCCGGCAGGAGGAACGTGCGCTCCTGTCGGTCGGCTTCATCCTGACCAACAATTTCACGTTGACGGCGCTAGCTCCCTTCATCGATGCCCTGCGCCTGGCCGCCGACGAGGGCGACCGGTCGCGGCAGATCCGCTGCCGCTGGACCATCATGGGATCGCGGGCCGAACCGGTGATGTCCAGCTGCGGCATCGGCGTCGCCCGCTGGGAGCCGCTGACCGATCCGCGCCGCTTCGACTATGTGGTCGTGGTCGGCGGGCTGCTGCATGGCGGCCCGCAGCTGGACGACGAATCGCTGGCCTATCTGCGCGCTGCCGCCTCCTACGGCGTGACCCTGGTCGGCGTCTGCACCGGCAGCTTCGTGCTGAGCCGCATCGGCCTGATGAAGAACCGCCGCTGCTGCGTCAGCTGGTACCATCACCGCGATTTCATCGAAGAATTTCCTGACCTGCTGCCGGTGGCCGACCAGCTCTATGTGGTGGACCGAGACCGCATCACCTGCTCGGGCGGTGCCGGCGTGGCCGATCTGGCCGCCTTCCTGATCGAACGCCATCTGGGTCGCGCCACCGCCCAGAAGACCATGCACATCCTGCTGATCGACAAGGCGCGTCCCGCCAGCCAGTCGCAGCCTCAGCCGCCGACGGTGGTCGAGATCACCAACGACCGCGTCCGCCGCGCCCTGCTGCTGATGGAGCAGCACATCAGCGACCCGCTGTCGGTGGAGGAGATCGTTCACCGGCTGAACGTCAGCACCCGCCAGTTCGAGCGGCTGTTCCGACTGGCGGTCGGCACCAGCCCGGCCACCTATTACCGGTCCTTGCGCCTGCGCTACGGCCACTGGCTGCTGCGCAACACCAAGCGCTCGGTCACCGCCATTGCGAACGAGGCCGGCTTCGCCGACTGCGCCCACTTCTCCCGCCAGTTCCGGGAGCTGTTCGGCGTTTCGCCGTCGGAGGTGCGCCGCACTGCCGCGCCGGATGCCGAAGCCGATCCGCATTTCTCGCCTCTCGACGCCTTCCGGCGCACAAATGGCGACTCCCTGCTGCCGGACCGCCGCCTTTTCGAAGATCCGGAACCGACGGCGCGAGACGCCGCACAGGTGGACTGACGGCGCACCACCCGCCAATTTTTAAAAAATTCAGGCACTTGTCTGACTTGCCCCCTCCGTTTCCTCCCTGTCGCAAAAAGGTAATTCACGGTCGCGGGGGGCAACGCGACAATGTCGCCGATGGTGAATTCTTGGCAGGCTCAATACTGGGGATCGTTCCTGCCATGTCCTCACCCGCCGAAGCCCTTCTGAAGCCTCTGCAGATCAAGCATCTGACGATCCGCAACCGCGTGATGAGCACGAGCCATGCGCCGGGTTACGGGTCCGAAGGCAAGCCGAAGGAACGCTACCAGCTCTACCACGAGGAAAAGGCCAAAGGCGGCATCGGCCTGACGATGTTCGGCGGCTCCTCCTCCGTCGCCGTGGACAGCCCGGCGGCGCCGTGGAGTCAGATTTCCGTCGCCGACGACAGCGTCATCCCCTTCTTCCGCGAATTCTCCGACCGGGTGCACCGCCATGGCGCGGCGCTGATGATCCAGCTGACCCATATGGGCCGGCGTACCCGCTGGGATACCGAGAACTGGCTGCCCACCGTCTCCGCCTCGCCCAGCCGGGAACCAGCGAGCCGCAACACGCCGAAGGAAATGGAGGATTTCGACTTCACGCGGATCATCGCCGGCTATGCCGCCGCCGCCCGTCGTTGCAAGGAAGGCGGCCTGGACGGCTTCGAGCTGTCGGCTGCCCACGGCCACCTGATCGACCAGTTCTGGAGCCCCTCGGCCAACCGGCGCTCCGACAAATACGGCGGCAGCCTGGAAAACCGTATGCGCTTCGGCATCGAGGTGTTCGAGGCGATCCGCGCCGAGGTCGGCGACGACTACGTCATCGGCATGCGCATGTCGGGCGACGAGCTGATCGACGATGGCCTCAGCCACGAGGACTGCATCGCCATCGCCCGCACCTATGCCGAACGCGGGCTGATCGACTTCGTGAATGTGCTGGGCGGACAGGCGCGCGATCATCTGGCGCATGCCATCTCGCTGCCCAACATGTCCTTCCCGGTCGCCCCCTTCCTGCATCTGGCCAGCGGCATCAAGCGCGAGGCGGGAATCCCGGTTTTCCATGCCCAGCGCGTGACCGACCTCGCCACCGCCGCCCGCGCGGTCGAAGAGGGGCATGTCGATATGGTCGCCATGACCCGCGCCCACATCGCCGACCCGCATCTGGTGCGCAAGCTGATGGAAGGGCGGCTGGACGATGTCCGCCAATGCGTCGGCGCCGGCTATTGCATCGACCGCATCTATGTCGGCGGCGACGCGCTGTGCATCCAGAATGCGGCAACGGGACGCGAACGCACGATGCCGCATGTGATCCCGAAGGCGGAGCGCAAGCGCCGTGTCGTCGTGGTCGGCGGCGGCCCCGGCGGGCTGGAAGCCGCCCGCGTCTGCGCCGAGCGCGGCCATTCCGTCGTCCTGCTCGAACGCAACGCCGCCCCTGGCGGACAGATCAACGTCGCCGCCAAGGCGACCTGGCGCGAGGCGATGAGCGGCATCACCCGCTGGCTGTCCCAGCAGGTCACCAAGCTGGGCGTCGATGTCCGGCTGGGCGTGGAGGCCGACCGCGCTGCCGTCGAGGCGGAGAATCCCGACGTGGTGATCCTCGCCACCGGCGGCCGTCCCAACCGGGGCGACTTCAAGGGGGCCGATCTGGCGGTCTCGACCTGGGACATCCTGACCGGGGCGGTGGAGCCGACGGGGACCGTGCTGATGTATGACGGCACCGGCCAGCATCACGGCGCCTCCTGCGCGGAGTTCATGGCCAAGCGCGGTGCGCTGGTGGAGATCGCCACCCCCGACCGCATGGTCGCGGAGGAGGTCGGCACCACCAACCAGCCGATCCACCTGCGCGAGCTGTACAAGCTGAACGTGGTGATGACCACCAACCATCAGCTTGTGGAAATCTACCAGGAAGGCAACCGCCGCGTCGCTGTCCTGCGCAACGAATACACCCACGAGGAGGAGGAACGGCTGGTCGACCAGATCGTGGTGGAACTGGGCACCCTGCCCAACGACGGCCTCTATTTCGATCTGAAGGACCGGTCGCTGAACCGCGGCCAAACCGATCTCGACAGCCTGATCGCCGGCCGGCCGCAACCGGTGCAGGCCAACGGCCATGGCGGCTACACCCTGCACCGCATCGGCGATGCGGTCGCGGGCCGCAACATCCACGCGGCAATCTACGACGCCGCCCGTCTCTGCAAGGACATCTGACACCTCCACCCCCGCCCAGCGCCCCCAGCCAAGCGACAGGAGCCGTCCGACGTGATCGCCACCGCTCTTACCACCGTCGTCCTTGCCGTCCTCGCCATCGGCGCGGCATTGGCCGCCTGGCAGTCGCGGCGCTGGCTGGCCGGCCGGCCGGCGACGGTCGGCGTGGTCGCCGGGCTGCGCGCCCTGCCCGGCCGCTATCTGGTCGACGTCCACCATGTGGTGGGGCGGACACCGTTCAACGCCCGCTTCCACGCGCTGGTCGCCGGCGGTTTCCTGGCGGCGCTGGCGCTGCTGGTGGCGATGGGCGTCGCCATCGGTGGATCACGCCTCCTCTGGCTGTTGCTGGCGGTGGTGCTGGCGGTCATGCTGGCCGGCGCCCTGATGGTCCGGCATCGCCGCCAAGTGCTGCGCCCGCGCGAGTTGTCGCAAGGGCGTTTCGCCCGCCTTCCCCTGTCGCTCCTGACATTTTCGGGCTGCCTGCTGGTGGTGGCGCTCGACCAGGCACTGGGCGGCGTGATGCCGGAGGCGCTGGCCCTCGTGCTGATCGCGGCTGCCGGGGTGGCGTTGGCCGATCTGGTGTGGGGCGTGTGGAAGGGGCCGCTGAAGCATGCGGTGCATGGCGCTCTGCATTTGGCCTTCCACCCCCGTCCGGCCCGCTTCCACGACGGCAAGGGGCGCGATACCGGACTGAAGCCGCTGACGCTCGTTCCCGCGGAGAAGACCGAGCCGGGCGGTCTTGGTGTGGAGCGCCCCGTCGATTTCGCCTGGAACCGGCTGCTCGGCTTCGATGCCTGCGTCCAGTGCGGGCGCTGCGAAACCGCCTGCCCGGCCTATGCTGCCGGCCTGCCGCTCAATCCGAAGAAGCTGGTGCAGGATCTGGTCGCGGCCATGGACGAACAGGCCAGCGATGCCGCCTATGCCGGGAACCCCCATCCCGGCCGCGGCGTCGGCACGGCCCATGGCGGAGCCGGGCTGCCACTGATCGGGCCGGATGCGATGATCCATCCCGACACGCTGTGGTCCTGCACCACCTGCCGCGCCTGCGTGCAGGAATGCCCGATGATGATCGAGCATGTGGACGCCGTGGTCGACCTGCGCCGCTTCCAGACACTGGAGCTGGGGGCCACCCCCGGCAAGGCCGCCGTCATGCTGGAGGAACTGCGGGCCACCGACAATCCCGGCGGTCGCGCGCTCGCCCGGCGCTGGGACTGGGCGGCCGACCTGTCGCTGCGCCGGCTGCCGGCCGGCGGCTCCTGCGACACGCTGCTGTGGGTGGGCGACGGCGCTTTCGACCTGCGGGTCCAGCGCTCGCTGCGGGCGCTCGTCCTGCTGCTGCGCCGTGCCGGGGTGGACTTCGCCGTGCTGGGAGAGGAGGAGCTGGATTGCGGCGACGTCGCCCGCCGGCTGGGCGACGAGGCGACCTTCCAGTCGCTGGCGACCCGCAACGTGGCGACCTTGAACGCCCGTCGCTTCGCCCGCATCGTCACCGCCGATCCCCATGCGCTGCACTCGCTGCGCAACGAATATCCCGCCTTCGGCGGCAGCTGGACCGTCGTCCACCATACCGCCCTGCTGCTGGAGCTGATCACCGCCGGCGTACTGACGGTGACCAAGCCGGTCGGGCGTAGCGTAACCTTCCATGATCCCTGCTATCTCGGCCGCTACAATGGCGAGATCGAGGCGCCGCGAGCCCTGCTCGACGCAATCGGCGTGGAGCGCCGGGAAATGCTGCGCTCCGGCTTGCGGTCGAGCTGCTGTGGCGGCGGCGGCGGCGCCCCGCTGACCGACGTGTCGGGCGAACGCCGCATCCCTGACGTCCGCATGGAGCATGCCCGCGAGACCGGCGCCTCCATGGTCGCCGTCGCCTGCCCCAACTGCGCCCTGATGCTGGAAGGCGTCGTCGGTCCCCGACCGGAGGTGGCGGAGATCGCCGAACTGGTGCTCGCCGCGACGGAGACCACCCGATGAGCAATTCCCCGATCATCCGCCGCCGCGTCGATCCCCGTGCCGAGCGCGCCGCCCGCACCGTCCTGACCGGCCCGCGTCCGCGCCTGCTGCGCCAGCCGGTCGCTCCCACCACGATCAACGAGCGCCGCCGCGATCCCCGCGCCCTTCGCACTGCCGCATTGGTCCAGCACCTGCCGCGCCCGCGCTACGATTGGACGCGCGATGCGGCCTCGCCCGGCACAGCTGCGCCGGCGGGTGTCGCCGTCACCGCAGCGCCCGCCATCCCGCTGCGGGTGATCGCCGAGCCGGCCTATCTGGTCCTCGCCATGCTCGACCGCCCCGGCGGCGAGGTCAGCGAGCATGACCGGCAGGTGATCGCCGCCGCCCGCCTGCTGGCCGATGGCGCGGATGCTGGTGGCGGCGGGGCGGTGGTGACCGTCGCCACCGGATCGGGCGCGGCATTGGCCGAGGCCGGATCGGACCGCCATGTCGCCCTGCCCGAGGGCTGGGCCGACGATTACGTGCCGGAACGGCGGGCCGCCGCCGCATCGGCGCTGATGGCGGCCCTGTCTCCCCGGCACATCCTGTTCCCGGACAGCCCGGACGGTGCCGACGTTGCCCGGCGGGTCGCGGCGGCGGCGGGAGAGCGGCTGTTCACCGGCGTGCAGAGCCTCTCCCCAGACCGGGCCACCCGCCAGTCGTCCGGCGGATCGCTGGAGACCGGGCACCGCCCCACCCGGCTGATGACGGTGGCGGCCGACGCCTTCGCCCCGCTTGACGGGGTGCGGCACGAGGCGCGGCCGCTCGACCTCGCCACGCCGATGGTGGCCGGGGAGGAGGTTCTGCCCCGCCTGGGCGGCGCCCGCCGGCTGGCCGTGGATCCCGACGCGCTCGCCCTTTCGGAAGCCGACTTCATCCTCAGCGCCGGCAACGGCGTGACCGACTGGCAGAGCTTCGCCGAACTGGGCGAGGCGCTGGGCGCCACCCGCGCCGGCAGCCGTGTGGTTTGCGACGCTGGCCACCTGCCGCGAGAACGGCAGGTCGGCGCCTCCGGCACGGTGGTCAGCGCGCGCTGCTACCTCGCCTTCGGCATCGCTGGTGCACCGCAGCATCTCCAGGGTATCACCGGCGTCAAGCATGTGATCGCCATCAACACCGACCTTCACGCCGAAATGATCAAGCGGGCCGACCTGTCCATCGTCGCCGATGCGCAGGACGTCATGCCCGCCCTGATCCGGCTTATCCGGGAGCGCCGCAATGACTGAAGCGGTCCTGAGCAATGTCGCCGTCCTGTTGTCCATCGGCCGCCACCCGGTCTCCGGCCGCGCCCGCCGCGGCGCCACCGATGCGCAGGCTTTGGAAATGGCGCTGGCGTTGCGCCCGCGCCGGCTGACGGCGATCCACGCCGGACCGGCCGCCGATGCCGACGCGCTGCGCGCCTATCTCGGCATGGGGCTGGAGCGGCTGACGGTTCTGGTTCTGCCGGACGGGGCCGATCCGGTCGAGGCGCTCATCGCCCATCTGCGCCGCCTTGCCCCCTCGCTGGTCCTGACCGGACGGCAGGCCGAGGACGGCGAGGGCAGCGGCATGCTGCCCTATCTGATCGCCCGCGGCCTTGACGCCGCCATGGTTCCCGATGTGGTACGGGTCGGCCCGGCCGATGCATCCGACGCTACTCCGGGCAAAGCGGCCATCGTCCAGGCGCTGCCGCGCGGACAGCGCCGGGCGCTGACCGTCAGCGGCCGCCTTGTGGCGACCGTTCATCCATCCGCCCCGCCCGCTCGCGCCTCGGCCTTCGGCCCGGCCCGGCGGGGCGTCATCGAGCCGGTGGCGGTACCGGTGACCGTCGAGGTGACCGCCGATCTCTTCCTGTCGGAGTGCGAGCATCGGCCATGGCGCCCGAAGCCCAAGCTGATGCGCGTGAAGCGCGGCGGCTCGGCCCTGGACCGGCTGAGGGCGGCGACCGAGAGCAAGAGCGGAAAAGGCCAACTGCTGGTCAACCCGACAGCCGAAGCGGGGGCGCTGGCCATCTACGACAGCCTTGTCGAACAGGGAATGCTTCCATGAACACGATGCAAAACGATCCTCCCAGTACCGCAGGTCGCGCTGTCGCCAATCGAGGGGAGGCCTGTCGATGAACACGATGTTGCGAAGCGCGGTTTCGGTCGGTGGGCCGGCCAGCCTGGGCTTTCCCCGCGGAGCCGCCAGGACCGGCACCGGCGACGACGCCGCGGTCCGCCTGGAGGTGCGGAACGTCTACAAGGTCTTCTCCGCCGATCCGAAACCCGCGCTGTCGATGCTGCGCCAGGGCGCCAGCAAGGCGGAGGTTCTGCAAAAGCTGAACGTCAATGTCGGTGTCCTCGACGCCAGCTTTCAGGTCCGCGCCGGTGAGATCTTCGTCATCATGGGGCTGTCGGGGTCCGGCAAATCCACCA
>NZ_BADK01000867.1 GCF_000333595.1 Azospirillum sp. B506 | reverse complement strand
GGTCTATTTCCAGAAATCATAGAAATTGAACCAGTTGTAGGGGGAGGTCAGGGCGTATTGCTCCAGCCGGTCGGCGAAGCGTCCGGCCGCCCAGCGCACAAGGCCCGGCCGGTCCTGGACCGGCCAATCCTGCTTTTTCAGGTCCGAGAAATCGGCGATCCGCTCGAAATGGACGTCGTAGCGCCGTCCGCCGCGATAGATCCCGACCATCAGCACCACCGGCCGCTTCAGCATCGCCGCCAGCTGGAAGGGGCCGAGCGCGAAACCGGCCGGCTGGCCGAGGAAGGGCAGGCGGACCTCCTCCTCGCCATCCAAGGTGCGGTCGGCGAGCATCCCGACGAAATGTCCCTGGTCCAGCCTTTCACGCACGCGCAGCATCGAATCCGGCCGGCCCAGTGCGATCACCTCCATCGACAACAGCGGGTTGATGGCGTTTAGCACCGAATTGATCTTGCGCGCATTCTCCTCGTACATCACCAGGCTGACGCGCAGGTCCCGCTGGCGGTGGCCCAGCATGCGGATCGCCTCGAAGCTGCCCATATGGGCGCCGAGCAGCAGGCAGCCCTCCCCCCGCTGCATCAGGTCGATGACGATGTCCTCGCCATGGACGCGGATGTCGAAATCGTCGGACTGGTCGTTCAGGAAGAAGACGCGGTCGAGCAGGCAGGCGGCGAAGACGTGATAGTGCCGGAACAGGTCGCCGAAGCCGGGCCGGCGGCCCAGCGCCTTGGACAGGAACAGGGCCGAGGCCCGGCGCGGCTTGCGTGAGAACAGGACGAAATAGAGGCAGATCGGATAGAGCAGCAGCCTTGCCGCCCGCCGGCCGAGCCGCAGCGCAACCCAGACGATGAATTTGATGGCGGCGGTGGTGCTGCGCTCCGGCCGATTCATCCACTCCTTGCGGCGGCGGCGCAGTGGCGTCGGTCCGATGGGGGAGGCTGCTGTCTCGGCCCCGGTTTCACCGGTTGGCTTGGCGCGCAGGGGGAGCTTCATGAGGTCACGCTGTCGGCCAGGAGGTCGCCGACCAGGAGGGCGCCGGTCATCACGGGGCGGCCATCCACGTTGCCGGTGAAGGCGATGCCGCCTGCCGGCCCGGCTTGCCATTCGACCAGCATCCGTTCGCCGGGGCGGACCGGGGACAGGAATTTGGCGGAGCGCAGGCGGCAGGGGCCGGGGGCGAGGCCTTCCGCCGCCGCGATGGCGGTCAGGGCGCTGTCGAGCAGGACCGCACCCGGAATGATCGGGTTGCCGGGGAAATGGCCGGCGGCGGTCGGATGGTCGGCGGGGAAGTGGAGCTCGGTCTGGTTCGGCACGGGCGGCGGCACCTAGTCGGGCCGGCGGTCGTCGAGCATCCTCAGCAATGCCTCTCGCGGCAGTTTGCCGGTCGGGTTGCGTGGCAGGGCATCGACGAAGCGCAGGGGACGCGGCAGGAAGATCGGGTCGATCCGCTCGCGCAGGCGGGCCAGCAGGGTCTCGGCGGTCAGGCTGGGCGCCACCACCAGGGCGGCGAGGCGGGTGGTTCCGCTGTCCCCTTCCCGTGGCATGAAGAAGACACCGTCCGTCACCCCGTCCACCGAATTCAGATGGTGGTTGAGGAAGGCGAGCGAGCTGCGCTTGCCGGCGATGTTGACCTGATCGGCGGAGCGGCCGTGCAGGACGAAGCGGGTGTCGCTCTTCAGCTCGATCACGTCGGCCAGCAGCGTCTCGCCGTCGAGGAAGTCGCCGGATGCCCAGGTGCCCTGCTCGTCCTGGCGCAGGCGGATGCCGTCGATGCACAGCCACTCCGCCGTGGCGCTGGTGCGGCGGACGGCGAGCTGGCCGGTTTCCGAACAGCCGTAGATCTCGTGCAGCGGGGCGCCCAGCCGGGCTTCGGCGTCGATGGCGAGTTGCGGGGCCAGGGGAGCGGTGGCGCAGAGGATGACGTCGAGCGGCGGCAGATCGATGCCGTCGGCCAGCAGGGCCTGGAGATGGACCGGCGTGGTGACCAGGATGCGGCGGCCGGGCAGGTCGGCGAGGCAGGCGGCGATGTCGGCTGGGAAAAGGGGGCGGCTGCCATGCAGGACCAGCCCATGCTGGAGCGCCAGCAGGATGACCGATTCCAGACCGTACATGTGCTGATGCGGCACGGTGCCGACCAGACCGGCAGGGCCGAGCGCCGCGATTTCCAGCGCGGTGCCGGCGCCAAGGACGCTGCGGACCAGGGTGCCCCAGCTCTTCACCTGCGGCATCGGCCGGCCGGTGGAGCCGGAGGTGAAGGCGATGGCCGCCACCTGATCGGCCGGGAAGGCAAGGTCGGCATCGAAGGGCGATCCGCTCAGGCTGTCGAGGCCGTTCGCGGGCAGCGCCTCGACGCAGGCCATGCCGGGATAGCTGGCACCAGCGTCGGTCAGGCAGATCAGGTTCGGATAGCTTTCCTCCAGCTGGCGCAGCGTCGCTGGGGTGTCGTTGGGAGGATGCAGACAGATCTGCCGGCGCAGCAGGGCGGCACCCAACCCGACCGCGAAGCCGAGGCGGTCGCCGCACAGGTTCAGCAGATAGGCGCCGTCGGGCAGGCGGCGGGCCAGATCGCGCACGGCGGCGAGATAGGCGCGCACCGTCACCGATTTGCCGTCATGCCACGCGAACAGGGCGCCGGGGCTGTCGTGGCGCAGCAGCGGCAGGCGGGTGGTGGACAGCATCGTCATGGCGGAAGCATCATGGATTTGGCCGCTCCGAAAAGACGCGGACGACATCGGCGATGGAGCCGTGGGGGTAATTCCAGAACCTGCGCAGGCGATAGGCGTATTCCGTCAGGAACATCGCGGCGACCAGCGGCAGGTCGAGGACGTTGATGAAGAAGGACCAGACCGCGGGCGGGGCGAAGGCGAACAGCAGGGCTGACATCGCCAGCTGGCCGGCGAAGAACAGGCACCAGGCGATGGTGACGCGGCGGGTGTAGACCAGCATCTCGTCGGTCAGACTGCCGCGGATGCGCTGGGCGATCCAGGCGATCAACGGCTCCCGCCCGGCCAGCAGGGTGCGGCCGAACAGGGTGAGCAGCCCGACATAGATGGCGGCATGGCCGATCGCCGACGCCGCCAGCAGCCCGTCGCGGGCGGAGCGCCAGGACAGGCCGAACAGGGCGATGGCACCGGCGAACGCGATCCAGCGGAAGCGTGGCGCCGCGCGGCCGACGACCAGCCCGGTCACGCCGGCCTGCACCAGCGCGAGGATCAGGGCGGTGTCGGCGTCGAGCTCGGCGACGATGGCGCCATGGACCAGCAGCGGGTAGAGCGCGAAGAGCGACAGGCCGGCGGTCGCCATGGCCCCTCCCCTGGTCCAGGCGGCGGCGGACGGCATCAGGCGGCTTTGAGCTGCTGGATGTGGCTGTTCAAGGTGCGCAGCGAGGTAAAGATCTTGGTGTTGTTCTCGTCGTCCGCCCGCAGCTTCACCCCGTAGGTCTTCGAGACGGCGAGCGCCACCTCCAGGATGTCGATGGAATCGAGGCCCAGCCCTGCGCCATAGAGGGGGGCGTCCGGGTCGACGTCCTCCGGGGCTGTTTCCAGCGTGAGGGTATTCACGATCAGTGTCGCCAGATCGAGT
>NZ_BADK01000868.1 GCF_000333595.1 Azospirillum sp. B506 | reverse complement strand
GACAGGGAATGCCGAAAACGAACGCCACGGCGGCACGACGCGGCGGGCGCCAAAGCTTCACCACGACGCAGTTCGAGTTGGATCCGGTCCTTTGCGCGGCGTGGCTCTATCACGAGGAAGGATTGAAGCAGGACGAGATCGCCTCGCAGTTCGGGATCTCGCGGGCTTCCGTCTACAATCTGCTGCAGAAGGCCCGTGACGAGGGCATCGTCTCGGTTTCCATCGACCTGCACCGCATGGACCTGCTGCGGTTGGGAAACGAACTGCGCGACCGGGCCGGTATCGATGAGTGCTTCGTGGTGCCGAGCCGAGGGTCAAGCGAACCGCTGGCGGTGCGGATCGCCCGGTTCGGCGCGCGTCTGCTCGAACAGCGGCTGACCAACGACAGCATACTTGGAGTCGCTTGGGGGCGGACGGTGATGGCGCTGTCGAAGGCGCTGGCGCCGATCCATCTGCCTGGCGCAACGATCACCCAGATCACAGGCAGCTCAATCGCCACTTATGATTTCTCGCCGGAACTGTGCACATCCAACATCGCGGTGCGGGCCGGCGCGCGCTGCATCAACCTGCATGCTCCGGGGATCGTTTCCAGTCCCGAGGTCAAATCGCTGCTGATGCGCGAACCGGTGATCGAACAGCATTTCAGGCTTCTGCGGTCCTGCACCATGACATTGTTCGGCGTGACTCATGTCGGCAGCGAGACGTTGCTGAACGACAGCGGCTTCATGTCCGTCGAAATCCTGCGCGCCTATCGGGAGCGCGGGGCCGTCGGCTTCGTGTCGGGATACTTCTACGATCACGACGGCCACCCGGTTCGGACCGAGTTGGATGACCGCCACATCGTGATGCCCTATGACGATTTTTTGAAGGTACCCGTCCGGATCTGTGTCGGAGGCGGGGCGGACAAGGTTGAAGCAATCGCGGCGATGCTCAAGGGCGGCTACGCAAATGTCTTGGTAACCGATGAGGAAACGGCGCGGGGGATTCTGTCCGCTCCAACCGCAAAAGAGGCCGGCTGATACTGCAGCCGGCGTATAGCATGGAGGGGGTGAGGCCAGGAAATTGCCCTGGCTCCCCTGCCGGTCAGGCGGAGCGGACGGAATTCAGGCGTCCGAGGTCGAGCATGCGGTTGTGCAGGGCGATGGCGATCCTGGTGGCCTGCGCTCGGTCGGTATGGAACCGCGGGGCCGGTCTGAGGTGAGGTGACCGGTCGGATCCTCGCGGCGGCCCTGACCGACCACGGCGTTGATGACGGCTTGCCGATCGGCGCTCCGCTGGACCAGGTTGGGGAGCACCCTGGCCGTGTTCGTGGCCGACGGGGCTTACGACCGGACGGGCGTGGCCGCAGCCATGGCGGAGCACACGCCGTCCGAGCCCTGATCGAGGCGTTCTCCAGTCGCTGGAAGCGCGTCATTCGGTGACGGTCAAGGTTCCAAACCGGGGAGCGGCGGGGTCGCGGTCCGGACCCGGAACCGCATGCTCGACCTCGGATGCCCGGACTCCATCCGCGTCGCGTGGCGTGACATCTGATGGAACCATGGAACCGGTCGAACGATCAGGCCGCGCGAATGCTGGCAAGGAAGCTCTCGACCTCCTGGCGAAGAACCTTGGCCTCGCCGGCCAACGCGCTCGACGCACCGGTCACCTGAATTGCCGCGCTGCTGGTTTGCCCGACTGTCTGGTTCATGTCGGCAATGGTGTGGCTGACTTCGGTGGTGCTGTGAGCCGCCTGCTGGACGTTGCGGGTGATCTCGCTGGTGGTGGCGCTTTGCTCCTCCACCGCAGCGGCGATCGCCGCACTGATTTCGTTGATGCTGGCGATCGTCTTCCCGATCCCGTCGATGGCCAGGCTGGTCCCCTGGGTCGCCTGCTGCACCGCCGCGATCTGCGCCCGCATATCCTCGGTGGCCTTGGCGTCTGCGTGGCCAGTTGCTTGACCTCGCTGGCGACCCACGCGAATCCCTTGCCGGCCTCACCGGCGCGCGCCGCCTCGATGGTCGCGTTCAAAGCCAGCAGGTTGGTCTGGCTGGCGATGTCCTGGATCAGCTTCACCACCTCTCCGATCCGCAATGCCGCCTCCGTCAGGTGAAGCACCGTACCGGTGGTCTCTTGGGCCTGCGCCAGCGCCGTCGCGGCGACCGCGTTGGAGCCGGCGACCTGACGGCCGATCTCCTGGATCGAACTGGTCATTTCCTCCGTTGCCGCGGCGATCGTCTGCACCGTCACAGCCGTCTCCTCGGCCGCCGCCGCCGTCATGGCCGCCTGTCGGCTCGCCTCGTCGGCGACCGACGTCATGGTGCGCGCCGTGCCGTCGAGTTCGGTGGTGGCACCGTCCATTGCGACCAGGATGGCGGTGATCGAGCTGTCGAAGCCGGCAACCGCCACTTCCATCGCGCGGGTCCGTTCCTGGCGTCGGGCGTGCTCGCTCGCCTGCTCGGCGGCCAGCCGATCGGCTTCCTTGGCGGTCACACGCAACGCCTCGACCGCCGCGGCGATCTCGCCAATTTCATCGGTGCGCCCACGCGCCGGCACCACCACCTCGCGTTCGCCCTGCGCCAGTTTCGACAGCACTGCCGTCATGCCGACCAGCGGGTCGACGATCCGCCGGCCTATCAGGATCGCGATGCCGATCACCGTGAGCACGACAAGCGCCAAACCGCCGACCGCGAGCAGCAAGCGGACGAATGCGCTGCTGCGCGCCGCTTCCGCCTGGCTCAACGCCTCCGCAATGGCGGCATCCCGCACCGCGAGCGCGGTTTGCACGCCGCCAACCAAACGCGACCAGGCGTCCTGAAAGGAAATCCCGTAGTCACCACCCGTCCGCCCCCTGACGATCAGATCGGCAATGAGGGCATCGGTGGCGCCGAAAAAGGCCGCTTCGGTGCCCTGCAATGCCGTCGCGAGGGCGGGCGCGCCGTCAATCTGCGTGGCGGTGGCTTTGAGGCGCGCCCAAGCATGACGTGTCTCTCCGGCCAGGGCGGCGGCCAGCTCGATTTCGGTGCTGGTCAGCATCCGCTTGGCACCGACAACTGTGGTGAAGATGGCAACGCGGCGCCCGCCGGCTTCGCGCATGTCCCAGGACAGGCGGGCGACGCCGCCAAGCCGTGCGACGTCGGCGTCGGCGAGCGCCACGCCCTGTTCCAATCCATTGGCGATGCCGTTCAGTTCCCCGACCCGGGCAACCACGCGTTCACCGAATCCCTTTACAAATGCCTGATCGCGTTCGGACTTGGGGCGGGCGATCGCCGCGTCAACCTCACTGTGGAGTGCGGCCAAGGCCTGTTCGACCGCGCGCAATATACCGAGCGCCGCCGGCCTGCCGGGGTAATCGGCGGCCTGAACAGTGCGGTTCGCCTCCGCCAGCGTTTTGACGATTTCGCGACGGGCGGCATCGATCTTGGTGCGCGACTCGTCGCCGGCCGGAGCGTCCGCGAGCAGGGCTCCATTCTGCACACCCCGGCTCAACACGACCTTTTCGGTGACCCGCAGCACCGCACCCAACGCCTCGGAGAGGGTTCCGGCGTCAACTGACCGGCGGTAATTGCCCCACTCAGCAGCCAAGAAGGTGATCGATACCACCCCTGCCACCGCCGCCATTGCCAGTATGCAAGAAAGAAAAATTGCCCGAATCTTCATAGGACGTTCCTCAAGACGATTTTTTGAGACGATTTTCAAATCCATTGGCGGATTCCTGCTTATGATGATTCAGAAATATTACTTTCCTGTAAAGAATTAGTATGGATCTTAATCCTACAATGCCTGCCCCTGGGCACGCGCCACCCTCTTCTGGAGCAAGGGGAGAGGGTGGCGCACGCATCCATTGATTGCGGCCCCTGGAGTTCGCGCTGTCTGGCGCGCCGGCTGTTGCGCTCAGCAGCCGGTGAAGACCGGCTTGCGCTTTTCGTGGAAGGAGGCGACGCCCTCCTTGAAGTCTTCCGAACCGCGCAGGCGGCCGTAGGCCTGCCCCTCGATCTCGATGGCGCCGTTGACCGAGACATTGTTGCCGCTGTTCAGCACGCCCTTGATGGTGCGCTGGGCCAGCGGCGAGAAGCCACGCAGCTCGTCGACCAGAGCGGCGACCGTCGCTTCCAGTTCGGCGTCGGCGACGCAATCGGTGACGAAGCCCCAATCGGCGGCCTGCCGACCGGAGATGCGCTTGGCCCGCATCACCATGTCCTTGGTCCGGCAGATGCCGATCATGTGCAGCAGGCGGGCCGAGCCGCCCGATCCGGGGATCATGCCGATGCGCATCTCCGGCAGGGCGAACTGCGCGGTCTCCGACGCGATGCGGAAATCGCAGGCGAGCGACAGCTCGAAACCGACGCCGAAGCAATAGCCGCGGACCTGGGCGATCACCGGCTTGCGGCAGCGTTCCGGAGCGGCGATGTTGACCGCCAGTTCCGACACATGCTCAGCCGACTTCTCCATGAAGCCGGCGATGTTGCCGCCGGACGAGAAGTTCTCGCCCTCGGCGCGCAGCACGATCACCCGCACCTTGGGGTCGCGGTCCAGCGCCGCGAACACGGCGCTGAACTGGTCGCGCTGCAGCATGCTGACGATGTTGAAGGGTGGACGGTGCAGCACGATGTCGGCGCGTTCCAGGGATTCGTCGATCTCCACGCGGAAGCCGTCGAGATCGGCGAGCAGGCGGTCGGCGCTGTCGAAGCGGTAGGGGGTCACGGTTTGAAACTCCATGGATGAAGTCTGGGTTCAGGAGAGTGTCGGGCTATGTTCGAGGGTGAATTCGCCGGCCTGGAGCTTGCGTCGCAGGATCTTGCCGACTGGCGATTTCGGGATTTCGTCGAGGAAGACGTACTCGCGCGGGCGCTTGAAGTTGGCGAGGCCGGAGGTGCGGCAATGGTCGTCGAGATCCGTCGCCTCGACGCCGCGGGCGCGCTTGACGAAGGCGACGACCCGCTGGCCCCAGCGCTCGTCGGGCAGGCCGGCGACCGCGACCTCCAGCACGCCGTCATGAAGAGACAGCACGCTTTCGATCTCGACCGGCGAAACGTTCTCACCGCCGGTGATGATCATGTCGTCGACCCGGCCGGTGACGAAGAGGTCGCCGTCGGCGTCGAGGAAGCCGATGTCGCCGGTGAAGTACCAGCCGGCATGCAGCGCCTTGGCGTCGGCGTCCGGCCGCTTCCAATAACCTTCGAAGGACTCGTCGCCCGACAGGTCGGCGACGATCTGCCCCTCCTCTCCGGCCGCGGCGCACTGGTCGGGATCGAAGCTGCCGGGGCGGACGATGCGGATGCGCTGGTTCAGCGCCGCCTTGCCGGCCGACCCCGGCTTGGCCGGGGCGTTCTGATCGATGGTGAAGGTGTAGATCTCGGACGAGCCGTAATGATTGACGAACAGCTCGGGGCGGAAGGCGGCGTCCAGCCGCTTCAACAGGCCGTCGGTCATCGACGCCCCGGCAAAGCCCAGCTTGCGCACCGACGAAACGTCGGTCTCTGGGAATTTCGGATCGGCCAGCAGGTCGTGATAGAGCGTCGGCACCAGATAGAGACAGCTCAGCCGCTCCGCCGCGATCAGGTCGAGCGCGCGGCCGGTGTCGAAGCGCGGCAGGCAGACGAAGCAGCCGTCGACCAGCGCCATCGCCAGCAGCGAGCGCACCCCCATCGTGTGGTAGAGCGGCATCACGCCCAGCGTCCGTTCGCCCCGGCGGTAGCAGTTCTGCGCGACATGGGCGATGGCGGCGGCACGCTCGGTCCGGTGGCGGCGCGGCACGCCCTTCGGCTTGCCGGTGGTGCCGGAGGTGTAGAGGAACAGCGAGACATGCTCGGCCGTGGCGCGCGGCTGCGCCGGAGCCGGTTCGCTGTCAAGCAGGTCGGCGAAGCGGTGGTCGGCCTGGTGGTCTCCGTCGCCGACCACGATGCGGGGCAGCGCCCGCGCCGCGGCGGACTCACCGACGGCCTCGACCGACACGTCCTGATAGAACAGGGCGCGGACCTCGGCGTTGGGCAGGCAATAATCCAGCTCGTCCGCCTTCACCCGCCAGTTCAGCGGGACGACGGCGATGCCGGCGAGCTGGCAGGCCCAATGGATGGTCGCCATTTCGTGCGTGTTCTGCAGCGCGGTGGCGATGCGGTCGCCGGGATGCAGGCCGAGCCGGTCGAAGGCGCCGACCAGCCGGCGGATGCGCTCCAGCCACTCCGCGTAGGTCAGGCGCAGGGCGCCGTCGACGATGGCCAGGGCGCCGGGGCTGCGCTCGGCGCTGGCCAGGATGCTGCGGCCGAGGTCAAACATGGGTGACCTCCGTCATCGCCTGACCCGTGACCTCCATCACGGCGCGGACGATGCCGGCATAGCCGGTGCAGCGGCAAAGATGGCCGCTCAGCATGTCGCGTAGCTCCTCTTCGGTTGGTTTGGGGTTGCGGCCCAGGTAATCGGTCAGCGACATCAGGATGCCGGCCGTGCAGAAGCCGCATTGCAGGGCATGGTGCCGGCGGAACGCCTCCTGGAGCGCGGTCATGCGTCCCTCGTTGGCCTCGGCCAGCCCCTCGACGGTGTCGATGCGCCGGCCGTCGGCCTGGACCGCCAGGGTCAGGCAGGCACGGGCGGCCACCCCGTCGATGCGGACGGTGCAGGCGCCGCAGACGCCGTGCTCGCAGCCGACGCGGGTGCCGTGGGCGCCCAGTTCATGGCGCAGGAAATCGCTCAGCAGCAGGCGCGGATGGGCATGGCCGTTGCGCAGCTTGCCGTTCAGGACGATGGAGACGGCGTGGCGTGTCTCCGCCGCCAGCGTCGATGTGGGGTTCAGCGGCGGCATGACAGGGCCTCTTCAAGAACGGTGCGGCCGATCCGGCGGACGAGGTCGCGGCGGTAGCGCGCGGTGGCGTGCTGATCGTCGTCACCCCCAAGATTCCAGGCGAAGGCGTTCAGCGCGTCGTCGAGATCGGGCGGCAGTCCACCATCGACGAGCGGCCAGGACCGCAGCGTCGGCCGGTCCGCCACCCCGCCGACGGCGAGGCTGGCGGATTGGGCGTCCACCGTGGCGGCGCAGGCGGCGATGGCGAAATCGCCGTGCCGCATCGACTGTTCGCGGAAGGCATGGCCGCTTCCCGGCCGGGCCAGGGGAAAGCGGACGCATTCGACGATCTCGTCCGCGGCCTTCACCGTTGTCAGCGGCCCCAGGAAGAAATCGGCGGCGGCAACGGTGCGGCGGCGGCGCAGGTTGCGCAGCACCACCTCGCCGCCGGTGGCGACCAGGCAGAGCGGCGTCTCGGCGCTGGGATCGGCATGGGCGACCGAGCCGCAGAGCGTGCCGCGGTTGCGGGTCTGGAAATGGCCAACCCACGGCAGGGCGGCGGCCAGCAGCGGCACCTCCCGCGCCAACGTCGGGCGGGCCAGCACCTCGGCCTGGGTGACGGCGGCACCGACGGTCAGCCAACCGTCTTCGGCGCGCAGCGTGCGCAACTCCTCCAGCCGGCCTAGGTCGATCAGCAGGCGCGGCTGGACCAGCCGCATGTTCAGCATCGGCATCAGCGACTGGCCGCCGGCGATCACGCGGGCGTAGTCGCCCCCGGCCGCCAGCGCCGCCAGCGCGTCGGCGACCGTCGCCGGCCGCAGAAGTCGAAGGAGGCGG
>NZ_BADK01000869.1 GCF_000333595.1 Azospirillum sp. B506 | reverse complement strand
GCGTCCCTGCTTCACCACCATCCGCTTCTTCAGCCGTCCCGACGGCTGGGTGGCCACCCCGACCGGCGACAGCATCGCCGCACGCTTTCCGGTTTTCCAGCCGGAGACTGCGCAGACAGCCTGATTTCGCCTCATTCCCGCCTCAAAAAATTCACTTGAATCACGGGCGGAAAAGCGTAAATCAATCGGCACGACGCACCCGCACGTGCCTATGGCCCTCTGTGGTTATGCTACGACGTACCGCGTCCTTTTTGGCAGAACCGACCATTCCAGTGGGTCGGTCCCGAGAGGGAGGTCAGTATGTACGCTGCCCACGGTGGGGCTGTGAGACGGTAGCCCATTAGCCGGTAAACGACGCGCTGTTGCCTGGAGCTTCACAGCCCGGGGCCGCTGCTCGCACCGGCTTTTTTCCGTCTGCCCCCTTCCAAAATCTGATTGATCGTCGATTCCGCTGCGCCACCCACGCCCGGCCCTGTGCTGGCCGCTTCGTGGCTGCGTGGGGTAGTCGTCTGCTCACCGGACCGGCTGTGATGCCGTCGTCCGGGGATAGGAGTGCGCCATGGGCTTCCTGCGTTCCCGTTCCGCCGTCACCCCCCTGCGCCGCGTCGGCCTGAACGACAGCAGCGCCGTTTCCTTGTCCACCGGCCGCCGTTCGACGGTCGCTCAGGCCGTCGCCCTGCACCGCCCGGAAGAGCCGATGCACTGCATCCGTCCCGGGGTGCTGGCCGACACCGCCGACAGCTTCCTGAAGGCCTTTGCCGGCGCGACCGAGGCCGTCGCCCGCGGCGGCGATGTGCTCTATGCCGTCAAGTGCAACCCTGAGCCGGCGGTGCTGCGCGCCCTGTGGGCCGGCGGCGTACGCCATTTCGACGTTGCCTCCCCCGGAAATCA
>NZ_BADK01000870.1 GCF_000333595.1 Azospirillum sp. B506 | reverse complement strand
CCGGGATGTTGGGCAGGCTCGCCAGGATGGCGTCGAGTTCGGCGCCGAGCGCGCGTTCCTCCTCCTTCACCTGGGGCAGGTGGTCCTTCAGGGTCGCCATCTCGTCGAGGATCGGTTGGGCGTCCCGCCCTTCGCGCTTGGCGAGGCCGATTTCCTTCGCCGCCTCGTTGCGGCGGGCCTGCATCTCCTGCATCTGGGTCTGCGCGGCGCGGCGACGGCCGTCGAGGTCGAGCACGGAGGACGACATCGGCGCCAGTCCCCGGCGGCCAAGGCCGCGGTCGAAGGCTTCGGGATTCTCACGGATGGCGCGAAGATCGTGCATGGCTCGAACAATCAACGAATTGTGTGGGGCACTGGTTATACGGCGCGGCCCCGCCAAGGTCCAGTGCAAGGCCTCAGCACGGGTCGCCACGGATGGCGTCCGCCATCCACCGGTGCCCCCTGGATGTCGCCGAGCCCAGAGCGTCCCGTTCAGGCAGCCGGCTTGGTCAGCACGGCGATGGACTGCCCCATGGCATGGCCGTTCCAGCGCGGGTCATGCGAATCGATGAAGTCGACCTCCGGACACCCAAGATGGGCGGCCCAGCGTGAGATCGCATTGCGCTCGATGAAGACGTTCATGTGCGGGAGGACCGAATGCCGACGGGCCCTGACCGTGTCGATGAATATCGTCCAGTGGTTAGAAGAGGCGAATTCCAGAAATGAGAAAATGATGCGGCCGCCCGGCTTTGCGGCACGCACCAGATCCGTCAGATAGAGATAGGAATCCTCGTGCCTGAGATGGGTGAAGACGCTGAAGGCGCAACAGATATCGGCAAAAGCGTCGGGTACAGGAAGCGATAGGGCGTGATTCAGAATAAAACGGTAGTGTTGAGGGGCCTTCGAGGCGGCAAATCGAAGGAGGTCTTCGACAACGTCCACCCCAAGATATTCGATTTCCCATTTCTGCGAAAGCGCAGTGGAAAGCCGCCCGCTGCCGCAGCCGAAATCGAAAACGGACATACCGTTCGCCAGTCCATGCTGCTCCAGCACCTGGCATTCGATCTGACCGAACATCTCGTAGGCGCCGCCGACCGCCTTGCTCATCGCCACGTCGATGGGATCGACGCTTTTCAACGCAGCGACCAGCTTCTCGTAGTCATCGACGAAATATTCTTTTTCCATTACCGATCTCAGCAAAAGAAGAGAAATCGATAGGACTATGGCTGCCGCAGCCGCAAAGTCCGAGCCGTTTCAGCCGGACCATAGTACGGAAATCAAACCGTGAGAAGCCGTGAAACATCCAAGTATCGGCTGGACACGATTCCGGACTGACCGCCGGCGGATTGCGCCCGGAGCATGGCGGACAAGACATTGGGAGTTTAGACAATTTTTCCCTCGTCGCACAATGTCCGCTGGCCGTTCGCATGGCACCGCGGCAAATGTCCTGAATCGCAGAAGGAATTGCGGCAGTGAGGGATTTTGACAGTGCAGGATAACGAATCGCCAGCTTACCTGGTGTCCGGCACGCCGGCCTACCGGCGTGCCAGCAGCATCCTGTTCGTGGCCGGCTTCTCCACCTTCGCCACACTTTATTGTGTCCAGCCGCTGCTGCCCGACTTCGTGCGCGAATTCGGGGTGACACCCGCGGAATCGAGCCTGTCGCTGTCGCTGACAACCGGCATCCTGGCGGTGGCGCTGCTGGTGGCTGGGGCCATCTCGGATGGCATCGGACGCAAGCCGGTGATGGTCGCGGCATTGCTCGGTGCAGGCCTCCTCGGGATCGTCGGCGCGCTGATGCCGGGCTGGCACGGCTTCCTGGCGGTGCGGGCACTGGAAGGTTTGGCTCTGAGCGGCCTGCCGGCGGTGGCGATGGCCTATGTCTCCGAAGAGGTCGATCCGAAATCTGCCGGCGTCGCCATGGGGCTGTATATTGGCGGGACCGCCATCGGCGGCATGTCGGGCCGGGTGCTGACCGCCGTCGTTACCGACCTCGGCAGTTGGCGGCTGGCGGTCGGGGTGGTGGGGGCGCTGGCGGTCGCAGCGGCCGTCACAGTCTGGTTGGCCCTGCCACCGTCACGGCATTTCATCCGCCGCGCCGCCGGATTGCCGGCGCTGGTAAGGGCGTGGCGGGCTTTGCTGACCGATCCGGCACTGCTCGGACTCTTCTCGCTCGGCTTCCTGTTGATGGGCGGCTTCGTCACCGTCTTCAACTATATCGGCTTCCGTCTGAGTGAGCGCCCCTTTGAACTGAGGTCGGCCATCGTCGGCGCGGTGTTCCTGGTCTACAGCTTCGGCGTGGTCAGCTCTCCGCTGTTCGGCGGCTGGTCGGGCCGATTCGGGTCGAACCGCACCTTGGCGGCTGCGGTGACACTGATGGTGGCCGGGCTGGCGCTGATGGAGATCGACAGCCTGTTCGGCATCGCTCCCGGCATCGCCCTGTTCACCTTTGCCTTCTTTGGCGCCCATTCCATCGTGTCGGCATGGATCGGCCGGCGGGCGGCAGTGTCGCGGGGCCAGGCATCGTCGATCTACCTGTTCTGCTATTATCTGGGTTCGACGCTCGCCGGGACGCTCGGCGGGCTGTTCTGGCTAAGGTTCGGCTGGAGCGGCGTGGCCGCCTTCGTTGGGCTGCTGTTGGCGGTCGCGGTGGGTGTGACCATCGGTCTCCAGCGCAGCCGGTGATGGCGCGGCCAACGGTCGCTTGTGCGATTCGCTGTGTTGCATTGCTTCAAGAGATATCTCAAGCTGTATGAGTTCGTTTGTCAGGAGTTCGTGCCCTTGAGTGAGCTGACCGTCTATCTGGAAAACGACGCAAGCAAGCCGGAACTCCGGACAGCCGATCGGCATTGATCGCAGGGCATCTTGCCCATGCGGGCATCCTGTACGAGCGCTGGGCGCTGAACTGCCCCTGCCCTC
>NZ_BADK01000871.1 GCF_000333595.1 Azospirillum sp. B506 | reverse complement strand
TGACGATCCGACGGGATCATCGGCATGATGTCTGTCATGCAGCCCTCTCCTTCCCCAAGCGTCCGGCGTTACGGCGTGGTCGCAGGGGTTTTGCCCGCCGGGGCGGCATCGGGCGAACCGCGCCGGAGGCGGTTTTCGCCCAGGAACAGCAAGATGGGTGCTGCGATGAACACAGACGAGCTGGTCGCAAGGATGACGCCGAAGATCAGCACGATGCCGAAGTCCTGCAACGCCTCGCCGCCGAACAGCGCCAGCGGGATGATGGACAGCAGCGTGCAGACCGAGGTGCCGACCGTGCGGTTCAGCGTCTCGTTGATCGACATGTCGATCAGATCGCGCAGCGGCATCTTCTTGTAGATACGCAGATTCTCGCGCATGCGGTCATAGACCACGACCTTGTCGTTCACCGAATATCCCATGACGGTCAGGATTGCCGCCACGGCCGTCAGGTTGAACTGGATGTCGGTGACGGCATAGAATCCGACGATCTTGGTGATGTCGAGAATCAACGTCACCACCGCGCCGAAGCCGAACTGCCATTCGAAGCGGAACCAGATATAGACCAGCATCGCCAGCATGGCGAGGCCGAGCGCCAGCATCCCGTTGGCGAACAGCTCGCCGCTGACCGAGGCGCCGACCGCTTCGACACGGCGGACCTGGGTACCGGGAATGGCTTGTGCCAGTGTGTTGCGCACCTTGTCGGCGGCGACCTGTTGGGCGGCGTCATCGCCGGGCTGCCGTTCCAGGCGGATCAGCACATCTTGGGCCGAGCCGAACTCCTGCAACGCCACCTGCCCCATGCCGAGGCCGGACAGGGTATGGCGCAGCGAGGCGAAATCGGCGGCGTCCGGAGTGCGGGCCTCGATGACGATGCCGCCACGGAAGTCGATGCCGTAATTCAGGCCGGGGTGGAAGAACAGGATGATGGAGGCGATGGACAGGATCGCCGACACGACAAGGCCGGCGATGCGGCCGTTCATGAACGGGATCTTGGTGTTGTCGGGGACGAGGCGGAGATGGAACATCGTATGACCTCTCAGACCGGCAACACGGCCGGACGGGTCCGGCGCAGCCATGTCACCATCATCAGGCGCACAAGCACCGTGGCGGTGAACATGGAAATGAGGATGCCGAAGGTGATGGTGACGGCGAAGCCCTTGATGGTGCCGGTGCCGAAGACGAACAGCAGGGCCATCTTGATGGCGGTCGTCAGGTTGGAGTCGACGATGGTGCTGTAGGCGCGGCTGAAACCGGCTTCCATCGAGGCGAAGACGCCGCGGCCCTTCTTCGTCTCTTCGCGGATGCGTTCATTGATCAGGATGTTGGCGTCCACCGCCAGACCCAGCGTCAGCAGGATGCCGGCGATGCCCGGCAGCGTCAGCGTGGCGTGCAGCAGCGACAGCGCCGCAATGGTCAGCACGATGTTCACCAGCAGGGCGAAGCAGGCGAAGGCACCGAACAGCCCGTAGCACGCGATCATGTACGCGCAGACCATCAGGAAGCCGACGACCACGGCGGTGAGGCCGGCGCGGATCGAGTCGGCGCCGAGATCGGGACCGACCGTGCGCTCCTCGATCACTTTCAGCGGGGCTGGCAGGGCGCCGGCGCGCAGCAGGACGGCGAGGTCGTTGGCGTTGGCGGCGGTGAAGTTGCCGCTGATCTGGCCGCGGCCGCCGGTGATCGGCTCACGGATGACGGGCGCACTGATGACCTTGTTGTCGAGCACGATGGCGAAGGGCCGGCCGACATTCTGCTTGGTCACTTCGGCGAAGCGGTTGGCGCCCGCGGTGTTGAACTCGAAATTCACCACCCATTCGCCGGTCTGCGGGTTGGTGCCGGCCGATGCGTTCTGCAGCGTGGCGCCATCGACCTCGACCTTCTTGCGGATGACGTATTTTGATTGGTAGCGGTCGCCCTCGGCCGATGGCAGGATCTCGGATCCCGGAGGGGCGCGGCCGGTGTTCGGATCGGCATTCACGTCAACCAGCCGGAAGGTCATCTTGGCGGTGGTGCCGAGCAGCCGCTTGATGCGGTCCGGATCCTCGACGCCGGGCAGCTGGACCAGGATGCGGTCGTTGCCCTGGCGGGCGATGGTCGGCTCGTTCACGCCGGTCTCGTCGATGCGGCGACGGACGATTTCGATCGACTGTTCGATGGCCTGGGTGGCGCGGTCGCGCAGAGCGACCTCGCTCAAGGCCACGGTCACGGTGGCTCCATTGACGGTCACGTCGAGGTCCGGCTGCCCGACGCCGAGCGCCGTGCGGCCGACCGGGCTGGAGAGCTGGCGCAGGGCCTTCACCGCCTCGTCGGCCTGGGCCGGGTCGCGCAGCTGGACGGTCACGGCGCGCTCGCCGGCGTTCAGCGCGGTATAGCCGACATTGGCGGTGCGCAACTGCTGCCGCGCGCCATCGACCAGACCTTCCACGCGGTCGCGGATGACGGTGGCCATGTCGACTTCAAGCAACAGATGCGATCCGCCGCGCAGGTCGAGACCCAGCGACACCCGAGTGTCGGCATACCAGGACGGCAGCGCCGCCAGCGTGCCGCGGCCCAGGAAGTTGGGCAGAATCAGGACGAACCCGGCGATGCAGGTCGCCAGGATCAGGTAAATCTTCCAGCGCGAAAAATAGAGCATGCGTCACTCGAATCCGATCAGACACCCGGTCCGGGCGGCCGGTCCGCCCTGTCATAAGGCGGCCGGCCTGGCCGGACGGGAAGCGCCTTCGGGCCGACCCGCGGAAGAGGGGCCCGGCTACGGCTTACTTGCGGCCGAACAGCTTGCCGATGCCGCCGGCGACGGTGGTCTCGGCCGGCTTGGCTTCGCCCTCGGCGGCCGGAGCGGCATCGCCACCGGACTTGCCGGCCGGCTCGGTCTTGGCGAGCACCAGATTGACGGTGGAGCGCAGGCAACGCACGCGCACGTTCTCCGCGATCTCGACGGTGATCTCGTCGTCAGTGCCGACCTTGGTGACGACGCCGATGATGCCGCCGCCGGTCACGACGCGGTCGCCGCGGCGGATGGCCGACAGCATCGCCTTATGCTCCTTCATCTTCTTCTGCTGCGGACGGATGAGCAGGAAGTAGAAGACGACGAAGATCAGGATCAGCGGCGCGAACTGGACGAGCATGTCACCGCCGCCGCCAGCCGGGGCCGCCGTCTGTGCATAAGCCGTCGAAACGAACATCTGGAAGCTCCTTACAGGTTTGGTCTCGGCACCGGGTCGGCGTTCCGCCGGGACGCCGCGACTATAGCCGCCCATGACCGGGATGCAATGGTGATGCGCCACAATCCGCGGGGCGGCCACGGCTTGTGTGCTTGCCCTGCTGTGTTACGGTGCGAAGGCGTCGGAAAGATGGCTGCGCGGGCACCCACTTTCCATGGAACATCCAGAAAAAAATCCGGAAAATTATGTCGCACTCAAAAAAAGGCTCCGGCAAACGCGATGGCGATAAGTCTGGTGCCGACCAGGCGCTCGTCCCTCTGCTGACCCGCATTGCCGAAGCGCTGGAGCGTCTGGCCCCGCCGCCGGAACGGCCGCTGGATTTCGGCGCGGCGGACGCCTTCGTCTGGCACCCCGATCCCGACCGGCTGGAAGCGGTCCCGGTGGTCAACCGCGTCGACATCATGCTTCTGCAGGGGATCGAGCGGCAGCGGGAGATCCTGTTGGACAACACCCGCCGCTTCGCCGCCGGGCTGCCGGCCAACAACGCCCTGCTGTGGGGGGCGCGCGGCACCGGCAAAAGCTCGCTGGTCAAAGCGGCCCATGCCGCCATCTGCGCGGAGCGGCCGGGCGAACTGGCGCTGGTGGAAATCCACCGCGAGGACATCCCCACCCTGCCTCGACTGCTGATCAGGCTGAAGGACGAGGCCCGCCGCTTCATCCTGTTCTGCGACGATCTGTCCTTCGACCATGACGACGCCCATTACAAGTCTCTGAAGGCGGTGTTGGACGGCGGGATCGAGGGGCGGCCGGACAATGTGGTGTTCTACGCCACGTCCAACCGCCGCCACCTGATGCCGCGTGACATGATCGAGAACGAGCGGTCGACCGCCATCAACCCGGCGGAAGCGGTCGAGGAGAAGGTATCGCTGTCAGACCGCTTCGGTCTGTGGCTCGGCTTCCACAACTGCGACCAGGACACCTATTTCGCGATGATCGAGGGGTACGTCCGCCATTTCGGCCTGGACATCCCGGAGGACCGGCTGCGCGCCGAGGCCGTCGAATGGTCGGTCACGCGCGGAAGCCGGTCTGGTCGGGTCGCCTGGCAGTTCATCCAGGACTTGGCTGGCCGCCTCGGGACGCCCCTTCGCTGACCTTGCGGTCCATCTGGTCGCTCGGGTCGACGGCCTGGCTGCCCTTGCGCAGCTCGAAATGCAGCTGGGGCGAGGACACGCCGCCGGTCTGGCCGACCCGGGCGATCACCTGCCCCCGCTTCACCGCTGCGCCGCGCTCCACCTCGATCTTGTCGAGATGCGCATAGGCGGTGATCCAGCCGTCGGAATGCTTCAGCAGCAGCAGGTTGCCGAAGCCGCGCAGCTCGTTGCCGGCATAGGCGACCACGCCATTGTCGGCGGCAACCACGGCAGTGCCCTTCGGCGCGGCGATGTTCAGCCCGTCATTGTGCAGCCCGTCGGGCTTCGGCCCATAGCCGGAGATCAGCTTGCCCTTCACCGGCCACAGGAAGCGGGCGCCGCCGCGCGGCGGCGGGGCGGCGACCTCGGCCTTCGGGTCCGGTTTGGGCGGCGGGGCAGCTGCAGCAACCTCCTGCTGTGGAGGAGCGGACTGCGCGGCAGGCGCCGGAATCGGCGTCGGTGCCGGCTTGCTGCCGGGCGGGCGCAGCATTGTCGGGGCTTGCCCAGGCTGATAGGTGGTATCGCCCGACGCGAACGGGGGAGCGGCGGCAGGGGCAGGTTCGGGCGCGGAACCGGGCTTGGACGGCGGCGGCAGCGGCGTGGCGGCGATGCTGCCAGAGGAAACCGAGCCCGAGGACGGAGACGCACCGGGCGGCGGCAGTTCGGCCGCCTGCACCGATCCGCGACCAGCCGGGGAACCCTGCGGAGTCAGCGGCACGGCTCCGCCGGTTGCCATGCCGGAGGCCGTCCCGGAGGCAACCATGGTCCCGTTGCCGTCGGTGCTGCCGGGCAGGCGCAGGGGTTGGCCGACCTGCACGGCATAGGGTGGCGTCAGGTTGTTCAACCGCGTCAGTTCGCTGACGTCGACATTGTGCATCCGGGAGATGCTGTAGAGGCTGTCGCCCTTCTGCACGATGTACTGGCGCGACGTGGGGAGGACCAGCCGTTGGCCGACCTCCAGCCGGTAGGGCGGCGCCAGCTTGTTCGCCTCGATCAGGTCACGCAGCGGCACATTGTAGCGGCGTGACAGGGTATAGGCGCTGTCGCCCTTCTGCACCGTGATGGCGCCGGCAGCGGATTCCGGCGTTTCGGAGACATGGGTGAAGGGGGCCAGCCCCCCCACCCGCTCGCAGGCGCCGAGCGCCAGGACAGCGGTGGACAGCACCAGTGCCGGCAGGACACGCTTGGAAAATTCAGGTTTCATGCGGAACGGACCGATGGCGGCGGGTCGGACAGCAGCGGAACGAAACGGACGGGCCACAGGTCCTCCCGGATAAGGCCAGCTTCGGAACGCCGGAAGCGCACGACCTTCTGATCGCGATGATCGCTCCCCAGCGGAATGACCATGACACCACCAACGGCGAGTTGATCCGTCAAGTCTTTTGGCGGCTCCGGCCCACCGGCGGCTGTGACCAGTATGCGGGCGAAGGGCGCCTGTTCCGGCCACCCACGCGTCCCGTCGCCGAGCCGCGTGGTGATCGTGTGAATGCCGAGTGCCCTGAACCGCTCCTCCGCCTCGCGCAGGAGCGGTTTCAGCCGCTCGATCGTGAAGACCCGGCGGCACAGCCGCGACAGCACCGCGGCCTGATAGCCGGAACCGGTGCCGATCTCCAGGACAAGATGTCGCGGGGTCAGCTCCAGCGCCTGCGTCATCAGGCCGACCACCAGCGGTTGGCTGATGGTCTGGCCCAGGTCGATGGGCAGGGCCACATCCTCCCATGCCCGGTCCTGGAAGGCTTCCGGGACGAACAGCTCGCGCGGGATCCGCTCGATGGCCGCCAACACTTTCGTGTCGGTGACGCCGGCCCCGCGAAGGGCCATCAGCAAGCGGATCTTGCGCGGGTTGTAGGTCACACGAAGGCCTGCCTCAACGTCTGCAACGTCGGTGTGTGGGTGAGGTCGAGATAGATCGGCGTCACCGAGATGCCGCCGTTGAACACGACATGGATATCGGTGTCGTCAGCCACGTCGGCCTCGCCGCGCAGCGTCCCGATCCAGATATAGGGTTTGCCGCGCGGGTCGACGCGCTCAAACAGCTCGTCGCCGATCTTGCGCTTGCCATGGCGCACCACCTGGATACCAGTCACCTCCGCGGCGGGGCGGGCCGGAAAGTTGACGTTCAACAGCACATTCTTCGGCCAGGGGACCGTCACCGCCTTGCGCACCACGTCCGCCCCATGGGCGGCGGCGGCGGACCAGTCGATGGGCTGCCCCGGTTCGTAATGCTGGCTCATGGCGATGGCCGGAACGTTCAGCAGCGTCGCCTCCATCGCCGCGGCGATGGTGCCGGAATAGGTCACGTCCTCGCCGATGTTGGAACCCTGGTTGACGCCGGACAGAACCAGCGTCGGACGGGCGTCCTTCATCACATGGTTGACCGCCAGCAGCACGCAGTCGGTCGGCGTCCCGTCCACGGTGAAGCGGCGGTCGTCCAGCTTGCGCAGGCGCAGCGGCCGGTTGATGGTCAGCGAATGGCTGGCCGCCGACTGCTCCATCTCCGGCGCAACGACCCAGACGTCGTCGGACAGCTCATGCGCGATGGCTTCCAGGACCTTCAATCCCTGCGCGTGGATGCCGTCGTCATTGGTGACGAGGATCCGTGTGCGGGACAGGTCGAGCGGCAGGTCGAACATCAGATGGAAATCCTCTCCACTCCGCGCATGTAGGGGCGGAGCGCTTCGGGAACCAGGATCGAACCGTCGGGTTGCTGGTAGTTCTCCAGCACCGCGATCAGGCAGCGCCCGACCGCCACACCCGATCCGTTGAGGGTATGGACGAATTGAGTTTGCTTCTCGCCCTTGGCGCGGCAACGGGCCTTCATCCGCCCGTGCTGGAAATCTCCGCAATTGGACACGCTGGAAATCTCGCGGTAG
>NZ_BADK01000872.1 GCF_000333595.1 Azospirillum sp. B506 | reverse complement strand
ATATTCTTCCGGAGGGGTGAGTCGATCCACATGCGTCTGTCATGTGCCCAACGGTTGACCCGCGGCGGCGGCTCGACGACATTCTGGTCATGTCCGAAACGCAATCCTCCGACACCCTGACCTCCACTTCGGATGAGGTCGCAGACGATGGTGCGACCGGTGCCGCGGCCGATGCATCCGCCGAAGCAATGGCCGGCCACGCCGCAGCTGTGCGCCCGAAGCGGCGTCCGGCCGACATCAATCGTGGCGTCGAGATCATTCGTGAGCATCTGAAGACCCTGCCGCAGACGCCGGGCGTCTACCGCATGCTGGCGGGCGACGGGGCTGTCCTCTATGTTGGCAAGGCGCGCAACCTGAAGCGCCGGGTTACCAACTACACCCAGGTCGCAAAGCTGCCGGTCAGGCTCCAGCGCATGGTCGCGGAGACCGAGACGATGGAGTTCGTCAACACCCACACCGAGGTGGAGGCGCTGCTTCTCGAATCGAACCTGATCAAGAAGCTGATGCCGCGCTACAACGTGCTGTTGCGCGACGACAAGACGTTTCCGCACATCATGATCACCAGGGACCATGACTATCCGCAGCTGACCAAGCATCGCGGCGCCCGCGGGCGCGACGCCGATTATTTCGGTCCCTTCGCCTCGGCCGGGGCGGTGAACCGCACCATCACGGCGTTGCAGCGCGCCTTCCTGCTGCGCAACTGCGCCGACACGGTCTTCTCCTCCCGCACCAGGCCTTGCCTGCAATACCAGATCAAGCGTTGCACCGCGCCTTGCGTCGGCCGCGTCACCCCGGCGGACTATCAGGCGCAGGTCGATCAGGCGCGCGCCTTCCTGGCGGGCAAGAGCCGCGACATCCAGGCAGAGTTCGCGAACCGGATGATGGCCGCTTCCGACGCGATGGATTTCGAGACGGCGGCCCGCTACCGTGACCGTATCCGCGCCTTGACCGCCATCCAGGCCCACCAGGACATCAATGTCGAAGGGGTGGTGGAGGATGCCGACGTCATCGCCGCCTATGCCGAGGGCGGGGTGACCTGCATCCAGGTCTTTTTCTTCCGCGGCGGTCGCAACTATGGCAACCGCGCCTATTTCCCCAGCCATGACAAGGCGGCGGAGACCGAGGAGGTGCTGGCAGCCTTCATCGCCCAGTTCTATGAGAACAAGGCCGCTCCGCCGCTGGTACTGGTCAGCCACGCCCTGCCGGAGCTGGAATTGCTGAGCGAGGCTCTGGCGGTGCGTGCCGGCCACAAGGTGGAGCTGGCGGAGCCAAAGCGCGGCGAGAAGCGCCGGATCGTCGAGCATGCCCTGACCAACGCCCGCGAGGCCCATGGGCGCCGGCTGGCCGAAAGCTCCAGCCAGGCGCGGCTGCTGGAGGGGGTTGCCGCCGCCTTCGGCATGGACAGCGCGCCTGAGCGGGTCGAGGTTTACGACAACTCGCACATCCAGGGCGCGCACGCCATCGGCGGGATGATCGTCGCCGGTCCGGACGGTTTCATCAAGAACGCCTACCGCAAGTTCAACATCCGCAGCGAGGGCGCGGCCGGCGACGACTTCGCCATGATGCGCGAGGTGCTGACCCGCCGATTCGGTCGGGCGGTGAAGGAGGATCCGGAGCGCAGTCTGGGAAGCTGGCCCGATCTGGTGCTGATCGACGGCGGCCTGGGGCAGCTGAACGTGGCGCTGGAGGTGTTCGCGGAGCTGGGCATCGACGACGTGGCGCTGGTCGGCATCGCCAAGGGGCCGGATCGCGATGCCGGGCGTGAACATTTCTTCCTGGAGAAACCCCCCGCCCTTTCCGATGGAGCCGCGCGACCCGGTTCTCTATTTCCTGCAGCGGCTGCGCGACAAGGCCCACCGTTTCGCCAT
>NZ_BADK01000873.1 GCF_000333595.1 Azospirillum sp. B506 | reverse complement strand
GAGATCGCCGAGCTGGAGGAGCGAGTCGCCTCCACCCCCGGTGCGGGGGTGACGGCGATCCAGGCGGTCTATGTCCCCGGCGGACGATTCACCGACCCGGCGGTGGCGGAGCTGTTCAGCCATCTCGACAGCTCCATCGTGCTGTCGCGCGCCATGGCGGCGGAGGGGCTGTATCCGGCGGTCGACCCGCTGGCCTCCACCTCCAGCCTGCTCGATCCGCAGGTGGTGGGGGAGGCGCATTACCGGCTGGCGGAGGACGTGCGCAGGACCATCGCCCATTACCGCGAACTCCAGGACGTCATCGCGCTGCTGGGCATGGAGGAGCTGAGCGCCGCCGACCGGCTGGCCGTGCGCCGCGCCCGCCGCCTGCAGCGCTTCCTGACCCAGCCCTTCCTCGTTACGGAGGCCTTCACCGGCCATGGCGGCGTCAGCGTGCCGCTGGCGGAGACGCTGAAGGGCTGCCGCGCCATCCTGGACGGGGAGTGCGACGACTGGGCCGAAAGCGCCTTCTTCATGACCGGCACCCTGGACCAGATTCGCGAGCGCGACCGCGCCGGGAGGGACGCATGAGCGACCTGAGCCTCCTGATCACCACCCCAACCTCCATCGCTGCCAAGCTCACCGGCATCCGCCATCTGCGGGCGGAGGATGCCAGCGGCGCCTTCGGCATCTGGCCCGGCCATGCCGATCTGCTGACGGCGCTGGCGATCTCCGTCATCAGCTGGCGCACCGCCGACGGGCGCGAGGGTCATTGCGCCGTGCGCGGCGGGGTGCTGACCGTCCGCAATGGCGCGCAGATCGCGGTGGCGACGCGCGAGGCGGTGACCGGCGACGATCTGCACGCGCTGGAACGTGACGTGCTGGCCCGCTTCCACCGCAACGCGGAGGAGGAGGGCGAGGCCCGGTCCGGCGCCCGCCGCATGCATCTGGCCGCCATCCGCCACATCCTGGCCTATCTGCGCCCGGACCGCCGCCCAGCCG
>NZ_BADK01000874.1 GCF_000333595.1 Azospirillum sp. B506 | reverse complement strand
TGAGATCGGCGAGGCGCTGGTCGCCCCTCCCGGCTTCCCCATCGTCTCGGCCACCGGCTCCACCCGCATGGGCCGCGAAGTCTCCAAGGTGGTGGCGGAGCGTTTCGGCCGCTCGATCCTGGAGCTGGGCGGCAACAACGCCATGATCGTGGCGCCGTCCGCCGACCTCGACATGGCGCTGCGCGCCATCCTGTTCTCCGCCGTCGGCACCTGCGGCCAGCGCTGCACCACGCTGCGCCGGCTGATCGTCCACCGCTCGGTCAAGGAGCAGCTGCTGCCGCGCCTGAAGGCGGCCTATGCCTCGGTTCCGATCGGCAGCCCGCTGGAGTCCGGCATCCTGATGGGTCCGCTGGTCGATGCCGACGCCTTCAAGGCGATGCAGCGCGCCCTGGAGGCCGCCAAGGCCGAGGGCGGCACGGTGACGGGCGGCGAGCGCACGCTGACCGACCGCTTCCCCGACGCCTACTATGTCACCCCGGCCATCGTCGAGATGCCGGCCCAGACCGAGGTGGTGCGGCACGAGACCTTCGCGCCGATCCTCTATGTCCTGACCTACGACACGCTGGACGAGGCCATCGCGCTGCAGAACGCGGTGCCGCAGGGTCTGTCCTCCTGCATCTTCTCCACCGACCTGCGTGAGACGGAGCGCTTCCTGTCGGCCGCCGGGTCCGACTGCGGCATCGCCAACGTCAACATCGGCCCCAGCGGTGCCGAAATCGGCGGCGCCTTCGGCGGCGAGAAGGAGACCGGCGGCGGCCGCGAGTCCGGGTCGGATTCCTGGAAGGCCTACATGCGCCGCCAGACCGCGACGGTGAACTACTCCTCCGCGCTGCCGCTCGCCCAGGGCATCAAGTTCGAGATCGGCTGAAGGCTAATGGGCTAAGGGCTTATGGGCTGAGGCTTTTCCGGCCGGGACGGCGCCGCCATCGGCGAGCCTGTCCCGGCCGGATCGGCAAGCGTCTCAGATCGCCAGCCGCCCGCGGACCGCTTCGGCCTTGGCCGTCAGCTCCTGGGGCGGCAACCGGCCGATCAGCAGGGCGGCATGGTCCGGCCCGGTCCAATAGGCGATGGACAGCCCGCCGCGCCTGTCCTGCTCCACCCCGCGCACGGTGCCGGGACGGCGCAGGATGCAGAGTGCCAGCGGACCGCTGCGCGGATCGAGATAGGTGATCTGGGCCAGCGGCATGTCGTCGTAGGACAGAATTTGCGCCCGGCGGAATTCCGCCCCGGCGACCTCGACCGCCTCCGGCGTCAGGGCCAGGTTGAGCGGCCGGTTCAGGGCGGCGAGCTGTGCCGCCTGGACGTCGCGGCCGGGCGTGGACCCGCCGACCGTTTCCCGCGTGTACAACCCCATATATTGCGCGACCACGCCATGCCAGTGGCGCTCCCGGTCCGGTCCGCCGTCATCGTCGGCCAGATCGTCGCTGTCGCCGGCTCCAAGCAGCCGGACCAGCATCCGGTCCCCCAGCACACCCGCCGCCACCGATGCGGCGATGGCGCCGAACAGGCGGCGGCGGGCCAACGGAACGACCGCGTTGGCGGCAACCGGCGGCACGGACATCCCGTCGAGCATCCGTTGCAGATCGGCCGTCGGAGCGGCGTCCAGCAAGGGCTGGAAAGCCTCGCCGAAGGGCAGGCTGGCGCGGGAAAGATGCTCCACCCGTGCGGCCACCGCCGGATCGCGCTCCATCAGGTCGAGCAGGCGGGTGCGATGCTCCTCCTCCAGTTCGCCGTCGATGAAGGCGGTCAGTTCCTCGTCGGAGGGCATCGGGGACTGGTCGCTCTCTCCGGTCATCGTGCTGCTCCGTCGCTCATCCTGTCCGCCAGCTTTGCCCGCGCCGCCGCCAGACGGCTCATCACCGTTCCGACCGGCACGTCGAGAACCGCCGCAACCTCGCGGTAGGTCAGGCCTTCCACATAGGCGAGGAACACCGCCGCCCGCTGGGCTTCCGGCAGGTCGCCGACCAGCCGCATCACCTGCCCGGCCAGCACCTTCGCCTCGGCCTCGCGCGCGCCGTCGACTTCCAGGCTCGTCTCCGCCTCGACGGTTCCCTGGCCGAAGCGGACCCGCCGCGCCCGAACCTCGTTCAGCCAGACCGAATTCAGGATGGCGAACAGCCAATGGTCGATGCGGGAACCGGGCTGGAACTGGCCATGCCGCTCCAAAGCCCGCAGGCAGGTCTGCTGCACCAGATCGTCCGCCCAGTCGCGCTGGCGCGACAGGACAAAGCCATAGCGCCAAAGGCGCGGCAAGGTGACGGACAAGCCGCGCCTGACTTCCGCTTCGCTGGCGATCTCACCGCTCCCTCGCATGGCGTCCGGGCCGATCCGCTCCTTTTGGCACTGTACCGGCCCCGCCCAACCATATGCCTCACAGCCGCTCTCGACGATAGCCATCATCCGCCTTCCCGGTGACTGGACAAGACGGCGGGAGAGCCTCCCGCATGGGATGGAAGGCGCTCCCGCCGGTGGCGTCAGCCCCTGGCCGGCGCGGCGATGGCCTCTTCCAGGTCGCGGTACTCCTCGCATCCGGTGCCGCAGATCGAACGGATCGCCGCCAGCTGCTCCCGCGCCAGATCGGAGCGTCCCTTGAGCATGTAGGCTTCCCCGAGATATTCCCGGACCTTGACATAGGACGGGTCGGCCGCCACCATACTTCAGGTAATAGCCGATGCCCTCGTCGTACGCGGCCCAGCTTGCGGGTGGCGTAGCCGCGATAGTTCAGCACAACCGGACTGTCCTGGTTGCGCGCCGTCGCGAGGATGTCCAGCGCCTCCTGATAGCGCTCCGCCTTCGCCAGCGAATAGGCATAGTCGGCGATGTTGTCATCGCTGAGGTTGGCGCCGCTCTGCTTCACGCATTGCCTGGTCTTCTTGTCATAGACCTCGCCCGGCTTGCAGGTCGGGGTGGTATCGTCGCCCATGGCGCGGGCGGAGACTGGAACCAGCAGGCCGGTGCCGAGAAGGGTGGCGCACAGCAGACCGGCAAGGACGCTGCTTCCAGCCTTGGAACGAGTGCTCTTCATGACGTCTCCTGGAATTCGATGGGTAACGGTTCGGCCATATCGCGGCGCTGGCGGACAACACCCCACCCCCGGCGGCTATTCGGTCGCATATCGATTTTTTCGACCCCGTCGCGGCACCGAATAGATGGCCCTGCCGGCGTGTTCCCCACCCGCCGCGCCGCCAGCATCCCGCTTGCGGCCCCCGAATGGAGCCGCCCCTTGTTCCCACCCGTGGCTTTGCTTGGCTTGGGCCTCGGCCTGCCGCCCCATGTCCTGTCCCAGGAGGAGGCCGCCCTCCTCACCACCCGTATCTTCGGCGACCGACTTGCCGGCTTCCCCCAGTTCGAACGGGTCTTCGCCAACACCGGCATCGCCCGGCGTCACTGCGCCCGGCCGGCTGACTGGTATGCCGCCCCCCATGGCTGGAGCGACCGCATGGCCGCCTACCGGCAGGCGGCCGAGGCCCTGTTCGTCCAGGCGGCGACCGCGGCCCTGGCGGATGCCGGCGTCGATCCCGCGGAGGTCGATTGCGTGGTCGTCTCCTCCTCCTCCGGCTTCGCGGTGCCGAGCCTGGACGCGCAGCTGGCCGAAGCCATGGGCCTCCGGCCGGACATCGAGCGGTTGCCGCTGTTCGGTCTCGGCTGCGCCGGCGGCGTGGCGGGGCTGGCAACCGCCGCGCGGCTGGCGGCGGCGACACCCGGCCGCACCGTGCTGTTCGTGACCATGGAGCTGTGCAGCCTCGCCTTCCGGCAGGATGACGGCAGCCGCGCCAATCTGGTGGCGACCGCCCTGTTCGGCGACGGCGCCGCCGCCTGCGTCCTGCGCGGCGGTGCGGAGGAGCGCGCCTTCGCCGTCATCGACGGTGCTGGCCAGCATCTGTTTCCGCGGGCGCAGGACATCATGGGCTGGCGCATCGACGACGGCGGCTTCGGCATCGTCCTGTCAGCGGCGCTGCCGCAATTCCTGCAGGCCCACCTGCGCCCCGCCCTGTCCCGGCTGCTTGTCCAATGCGGCGCGGAGGAGGAGCGGATCGGCCGCTTCATCTGCCATCCCGGCGGCACCCGCGTGCTGGCGGCGCTGGAGGAGGTGCTGCGGCTGGAGACCGGCAGCCTCGACCATGAACGGGCGGTGCTGGCCGACCACGGCAACATGTCCGCCCCCACCGTGCTGTTCGTGCTCGACCGCGCGCGCCGGGCGGGCTTGCCGGACCGCGCGGCGCTGACTGGCGCTCGGCCCCGGGTTTGCCGCCAACCTGATCAGGATGCGGCGGGGGGTACGGTGACGGCTCCGATCGTAGTCAAGCTGCTGGCGACGGCCCAGCGCCTCAGCGAACTGGTCATCGACCGGCGCAACCGGGCCGCGCTGCTGGCCCAAGGTGCCCGGGAACATGGGCGCGGCCATTATCCGTGGATGGTGCTGCTGCATGTCGGGTGGCTGGCCGGTCTCTGGAGCGTCGCCCTGGGAGGCGCATCGGGGCCTCCGGGGAGCGTGCCCGTCGAGCCGGTCTGGCTGGCGGTCCTGCTCGTCATGCAGGCGCTCCGCCTGTGGGTGCAGGCGACGCTGGGACGACGCTGGACCACCCGGATCGTCGTGCCCGACGGGGTGCCGCCGGTCCGCACCGGCCCCTACCGCTTCACCGACCATCCCAACTATCTGGCGGTCGCGGTGGAGATCGCCGCTCTTCCGCTCGCCTTCGGCATGGCCGGCTACGCCATCGTCTTTTCGATCCTGAATGCGGCGATGCTGGCCGTGCGCATCCGGGCGGAGGACCGGGCGCTCGGCCGACGGCAGGGACCGTCCCCCGCTCCGGTCAGGACAATTCCTGGGGACAGGGTTTGATTTGACGCAATGCAGCGAAGGGTGGATCGGGTCTATCGTCGGATCCGGTGGTCGAACTGGTTGACGTGTTGCCCTCCACCCCCGATGGCGCCGCCTCGATCGGAGATATCCGCAAAGGCATTCCGGCGCCCCCTTCCCCACCCGGCGGGAAAGGGCCGGAGGCGTTTCCAGTCCCGGCGATGCGGCGAAGCCCACCGCCCTGAAGGCCCACCGCCCTGCACGGTTGCCAACCGGCTGGAGTGAGCATGTCCGCGCCATCGCCCGTCCCTCATCCGCCGTCCCCCTCTCCCACCCCCGCCATGTCCGGCGATGGGCGGGTGATCGCCGTCCGTGGGTCCGTCATCGACCTCCGCTTTGCCGAAGCGTCCCTGCCGCCGCTGTTCGAGGCGGTGGAAATCCTGTGGGACGGCCCTGAGCGGCTGATGGCCGAGGTGCAGAGCCACCTCGACGCCCGCACCGCCCGCGCCATCGCGCTGCAGGGCACCTCCGGGCTGCGGCGCGGCACGCCGGCCCGCCCCACCGGCAGGCCGCTGACCGCCCCGGTGGGCGAGGCGGTGCTGGGCCGGCTGCTCGACGTCATGGGTCTGGCG
>NZ_BADK01000875.1 GCF_000333595.1 Azospirillum sp. B506 | reverse complement strand
GCAGTGGGTCGCCGAGATCGACAGCGCCGACCGCGTGCCGGAGATGATCTCCCGCGCCTTCCACACCGCGATGTCCGGCCGCCCCGGCCCGGTGGTGCTGGCCCTGCCCGAAGACACGCTGACCGAGACCGCCGAGGTCGAGGCCGCTCCGCTGGCCGAGCCGGTGGACAGCGCCCCGACGCCGGCGCAGGTCGCGGCCTTCGGCGATTTGCTGGCCAAGGCGGAACGGCCGCTGCTGGTCGCCGGCGGCTCCCGCTGGACGGCGGAGTCGGTCACGGCACTGCAAGGCTTTGCCGAAAAGCTGTCGCTGCCGGTGGCGGTGACCTTCCGCCGCCAGATGCTGTTCGACCATTGCCACCCGCTCTATGCCGGCGACATCGGGCTGGGCATCAACCCGAAGCTGACGGCACTGGTCAAGGACAGCGACCTGCTGATCCTGCTGGGCGACCGCTTCTCCGAGGTGCCGTCGCAGAGCTATGGGCTGCTCGGCATTCCCGATCCCGGAAAAGCGGTGGTCCACATCCACCCAGGCGCCGAGGAGATCGGCCGCGTCTATCGCCCGACGCTGGGCATGGTCGCCACCCCGGCCGCCTTCCTGGAGGCGGTGGCGGGGCTGGACGTGACGGCGAAGCCCGGATGGGCCGCCCGCGCCGAAGCCGCGCACGCCGCCTATGAAGCCTGGAGCACCCCGCCCGACGCCATTCCCGGCGACGTGCAGATGGGCCGCATCATGGCCTGGCTGGACGAGCGGCTGGAACATGACGCCATCTTCACCAACGGCGCCGGCAACTACGCCACCTGGATCCACCGTTTCCACCGCTTCCGCCGCTTCGGCACCCAGGCGGCGCCGGTCTGCGGCTCGATGGGCTACGGCCTGCCGGCCGCCATCGCCGCCAAGCTGCAGCACCGCACCCGCGACGTGCTGTGCTTCGCCGGCGACGGCTGCTTCCAGATGACCGGGGTGGAGTTCGGCACCGCCGTGCAGGAGGGGGCCGCCGTGATCGTGCTGGTCGTCGACAACGGCATGTACGGCACCATCCGCATGCATCAGGAGCGCGAGTATCCCGGCCGCGTGTCCGGCACCCGCCTGCAGAATCCCGACTTCGCCGCCCTCGCCCGCGCCTATGGCGGCCATGGCGAGACGGTGGAGACCACCGACCAGTTCGCCCCGGCCTTCGAGCGCGCCCGCGCGTCGGGCCTGCCGGCGATCCTCCACATCAAGCTCGACCCCGAAGCCCTGACGCCGACGCGGACGCTGTCCGAAATCCGTGCGGCGGGCAAGGGGACGTGATTTAACTCTCCCGCCCAATGTCCCCTCTCCCCCCTGGGGAGACCGGGAGATTTTGCAGACCCAAGGAGCCACCCCGGTGCAGCACAGCGACATCCTCTCCCGTTTCGGCCTGACTTCCAGCGGCGCCGGGCTGACCGCCCGGTCGCCGGTCGACGGCGCCACCCTCGCGACGGTGGCGGAGACCGCGCCGTCGCAGGTGTCGGACATCGTCGCCAACGCCGCCCGCGCCTTCGAGGCGTGGCGCTCGGTTCCGGCCCCGCGCCGCGGCGAGCTGGTCCGCCTGCTGGGCGAGGAGCTGCGCGCCGCCAAGGAGGATCTCGGCCGTCTGGTTTCGCTGGAAGCCGGCAAGATCTACCAGGAAGGCCTGGGCGAAGTGCAGGAGATGATCGACATCTGCGACTTCGCCGTCGGCCTGTCGCGCCAGCTCTACGGCCTGACCATCGCCTCGGAGCGCCCGGGCCACGCGATGCGCGAGACCTGGCACCCGGCCGGCCCCTGCCTCGTCATCTCCGCCTTCAACTTCCCGGTGGCGGTGTGGTCGTGGAACGCGGCGCTGGCCCTGGTCTGCGGCGACCCGGTGGGGGAAGCC
>NZ_BADK01000876.1 GCF_000333595.1 Azospirillum sp. B506 | reverse complement strand
GTCGGCCTGGGCGACTCGTCCGGTGACCGACTTGTATCATGCCGACGGCCTCGGCCTCCCCCTTGCCCTGCTTCATCTGGCGCAGCCGGCCCAACCTCGCAGAAGACCTTCTCGGCCACCTTCTCACGGATGTGGCATGCGTACATGATCATCATGTCGGCTGCCCTCCGGTTCGTCTACTGGTTGGTATCCCCCCGTTGCTTTGACGTCCGCCATCGGGGAGGACTCCTACACTTTCATCTGGGAGCCCCGTGTCTTGATGAAGAGCTTTTTGGTCAACCCGCACCCTTCCGCTTGGAACAAAAACGAATAGCGCGCTCACGGTGCTGCGTGGCGCGCGGCACGCCGTCGGTCCGGCGTCGCTCCTGAAAAAGATGGTATCGCGTGCGGGACGAATCGAGTCAATCCCGCTTCGCCCCACACCCGATTGCAAACAGGGTCTTTTGTGCGATCTGGATTATGGTCCGGACCATGGTCCGGACCGGTCACGCCGCCCCGGCCTGCAGGCCGTCGCGCCAGAACCAGTCGGTCCGGCGCACCCGGTCAGTCCAAAGTCGCTCCGCCGCCGTCCGGTTGAACAGGGCGCTGAAAGGGACGGGGGGGTCTCCCGTCAGGACCGGCGCGTTCGCAGCCGGGGCAGCCAGCACCGAACTCATCACAGGGGTGGCGCCGATGGCGATATCCTGCACGTCCGCCTGCTCCGGCTTGCCGATCATGCCGGCGGCACCGGCCAGCGCGCCTTCGACCAGTTCCAGGCCCAGCAGCCGGTTCATGTCGACCGGGCCCGGCATCTGCATGCCCAGCGTCAGGGCACGGGAGAAGCCGAACCGCTCGTAATAGGGGGCGTCGCCGACCAGGATCACCGACTTGTGGCCCAGGGCCACCGCCTTGTTCAGGCTCATCCGGATCATCTTGCTGCCCAGCCCGCTGCCCTGCAGATGGGCCGCCACCGCGATGGGACCGAGCAGGATGGACGGGGTGGCGCCGCCGACCAGGATCGGCCAGTAGCGGATGGTGCCCACCACCACCTCGCGCCCATGCTCGTCATGCTCGACGGCGACGAGGTTCAGGGCGGGAATGGAGTCGACGCCGTCGCGCAGCCGGTAGGCGGTCTTGGTGAAGCGGTCCGGACCGAAGGAGGCGTCCAGCAGGGCTTCGATGGCGGCGGCGTGCTTGGGCTCTTCGACGGTGATGATCATGCGTGGGGCTCCCGGCGGGAAGAAGGTCTTCTCAGAAGGCTTCTGAAGGGCGGATCGCGCCGCCGCCGGAAGGCCGGGGTGTCAGGTCCCCGATGTGCCTTTGGCGTTCGCACGCGACCCAAGGACGGCCGCAACCGCGATGCGCGGTGCGAGGCTCCGTCGTCGGATGCGAAGGGCGTGCGAACGAGACATGGACAAGGCTCTTCGGCCGTTGCTGGGACTTGCGCATATATCATCGTCGCCCCCCGGTCGCAAGACCGTGGAGACCCTGATGCGATGCATGACTGTATCCATCTCAGCGCGTACATGTCGCAGGATTGTCAGGACCGGTTCTGGACAGTGCGGAGGGGGGACTTTATTCTGTCGTCCAGCGCCGCCCGGCTATCCGGAACCCCCAGCCGCCGGCCCGATTTCGGCCGGCGCCGTTCATCGGGCCGTTCATCGGATCGTCCCTCATGTACACCGCCCTTACCCACGACATCCGCGTCACCGTCCAGCCCGTGTTCCTGGAGGACCAGTCCTCGCCGGCCGAGGGGCGCTTCGTCTGGGCCTATCACGTCCGCATCGAGAATGAGGGCAACGAGACGGTTCAGCTGCGCACCCGTCACTGGCGCATCACCGACGCCATGGGCCGCGTGCAGGAGGTGCGGGGCCCCGGCGTCGTCGGCGAACAGCCGGTTCTGGAGCCGGGCGATCACTTCGAGTACACCAGCGGCACCCCGCTCGGCACGCCGTCCGGCATCATGGCCGGCACCTATGGCATGGAAGGACAGGATGGCCGTGCCTTCGACGTGACGATCCCCGCCTTCTCGCTCGACAGCCCGCACCAGCCGATGCAGCTGAACTGATCGGGAAGATCAGGACGTAAACGAATAATACAATAGAATGCATGTGAATAATGGAAGAAACTAACACGCGGATTTGACAATCCGCATGGCTGGCAGTACTTTGTCCATCGCTTGAATGTTATAGGTTGGGCCCTATCTAGGGACTTCCGAATGGCGCCCTGCGACAGAAATCGGGCGGAAACGGAAAGGCAGGCGCCGCCACTCCGTTCAAAGATAGCTCCTTTTCGTCATACGGGCCGTTCGGTTGATCCACCGAGGCATCGGCTCCGTACTGACGCCAGACACGAGTGATGCCAGACACGATGGGCGTGTTGCGCGACAGCCGTTGGTCCGTGTCCGGCGGTTCAGGCAGGGTGTTTCCCAGTTATGGAAAGGATGTTCCCGTGACGGCTACCAAGACCCCGCACGCCAAGCCTCCGGTGGTCGACAACGTGCTTCGCGGCCCCGGCCTGTCCCGGCCGGACGCTGCCGCCCGCCCGTCCCGCGCCGAGGCGGAGGAAGCCGTGCGCACCCTGATCCGCTGGGCCGGCGACGACCCGACGCGCGAAGGGCTGGTCGGCACCCCGGACCGCGTCGTCCGTTCCTACGAGGAATTCTTCGCCGGCTACGGCATCGACCCGGTGGAGATCCTGTCGCGCACCTTCGAGGAGACCGACGGCTACGACGAGATGGTCGTGCTGCGCGACATCCGGGTCGAGTCCTATTGCGAGCACCACATGGTGCCGATCATCGGCAAGGCCCATGTCGCTTATCTGCCGCGCCGCCGCGTCGTCGGCATCTCCAAGCTGGCGCGTCTGGTCGAGGCCTATGGCAAGCGCCTGCAGATTCAGGAGAAGATGACGGCGCAGATCGCCAACACCATCGACGAGGTGCTGCAGCCCGAGGGCGTCGCCGTCGTGGTCGAGGCGCAGCACCAGTGCATGACCACCCGCGGCGTCCACAAGACCGGCGTCACCATGGTGACCAGCCGCATGCTGGGCGCCTTCCGCACCGACCCGTCGACCCGCCGCGAATTCCTGACGATGATCGGCAACCCGTCCTCGCGCGGGATGGACTGAGGATCCTGCTCCTCCCCTTCGGGGAGAGGGCTTTACACCCCTTGCAACGCCTGCCAAGCTCCCGCCGCAAGTTATCAGTGAGCGGTGTGGAGCATGGCGGCGAAGGTGACCCCGGCGGTCAATGCGGCGAAGGCGGCGGGCGTCTCCTTCCGGCTGATGGAGTACGAGTACGACCCGTCGGCCGACGCCATCGGCCTGCACGCGGCCGAATCGCTCGGGCTCGACCCCGCCATCGTCTACAAGACCCTGATCGTCCAGCTGGAGCCCAAGGCGCTGGCCTGCGCCGTCATCCCGGTCGCGGCCAAGCTGGACCTGAAGGCCATCGCCGCGGCGGCGAAGGCGAAGAAGGCCGATCTGGCCGATCCGGCGCTGGCGGAAAAGACCACCGGCTTCCTGGTCGGCGGCATCAGCCCGCTTGGCCAGAAGAAACCGCTGCCGACCTTCATCGACGCGAGCGCCGAAGCGCTGCCGGAAATGGTGGTGAATGGCGGCCGGCGCGGTTTGCAGATCGTGCTGGCGCCCGCCGATCTGGCCAAGGCGACGAAGGCAACGGTCTGCGCCATCGTCGCCCACTGAACCGCGATTTTTTTAGGTGGTGGTGACCCCGGCAGGACTCGAACCTGCTGCCTCAAGTTTAGGAAACTCGCGCTCTATCCTGATGAGCTACGGGGCCACTTGCGCCGCACCTTAACG
>NZ_BADK01000877.1 GCF_000333595.1 Azospirillum sp. B506 | reverse complement strand
CTGGGCGGCTGGCAGGCAGGCGTGGAGCTGGATCCAGGGCGAGTGGGTGGAGGGCAACCCGCCCATCGTCGGACCGCTGTCCCACACGCTGTGGCTCTCTTCGACGGTCTTCGACGGCGCGCGCGCCTTCCAGGGCGTGGCCCCCGACCTTGACCTGCATTGCGCCCGCGCCATCCGCTCGGCCCAGGTGATGGGGCTGGAGCCGATGGTCACCGCCGGCGAAATCGAGGAGCTGTGCTGGGACGGCATCCGCCGCTTCTCCAAGGAGGCGGAGCTGTACATCCGCCCGATGTTCTACGCCGATGACGGCTTCGTCGCCCCGGCGCCGGAGAGCACGCGCTTCGTGCTGTCGATCTACGAGGATCCGCTGCCGCCGCCGACCGGTTTCGCCGCCTGCATCTCCACCCGCCGCCGGCCCATCCCGAGCATGGCCCCGACCGAGGCTAAGGCCGCCTGCCTCTATCCGAATGCCGGTCTGGCCTTGACCGAGGCGCGCAAGCGTGGCTTCCAGAACGCCATCATGCTGGACGCCATCGGCAATGTGGCGGAATTCGCCACCTCCAACATCTTCATCGCGGCGAATGGCGTGGTAAGGACACCGGTGCCGAACGGCTGCTTCCTGAACGGCATCACCCGCCAGCGCGTCATCGCCCTGCTGCGCAACGACGGCGTAACGGTGGAGGAATGCACTCTGACTACAAAGGACGTGCTGGAGGCCGACGAGGTCTTCTCCACCGGCAACCACGCCAAATGCGTGCCGGTGATCAAGGTGGAGGACCGCAGCCTCCCGGCCGGGCCGCTGTTCCAGCGGGCGCGGGCGCTCTACTGGGAATATGCGTTCCGCTGATCGAGCAGCGCCACCGCCACCCGGCGGTGATGGGCCAGCGTGGCGGCCAGACGGGCCAGCCACGCATCGCTCCGGCAGGCCGCGGCGGTCAGGGCGCCGCGGCGCCGGGCGGTGGCGAGGCGCGCTTGCGCCGCGAGTGTGCTGTGCAGGCGGAGCGTTGCCGCAAGTTTGATGGCGTTGGCGCGGCCAGTGCCGCCGAGCAGCGTGACGCGAAGTTCCTGCCTCGGCGGCTTGACGTCATGGGTGCGGTGAAGGTCGTCCAGGTGGGCGGCTCGGTCCATGGAATGGACGGTAACGCCTGCCGGGGCGGCCGGTAAAGGGAATTTTTCCTAGGATCGCGCGCCCGGTGGGGAGGTGTTTCCCCCCAACCCTCACTGACTGGCCCAGATGATCCGGGCCATCCAGGCGACGTCCGACAGCGGGATGCTGCGGTCGGGGTGGGCGCGGTTGATCGACAGCAGCTCGATCTTGGTCGCCGTCTCGCGGATCAGCTGCTTGGCCATCACCTCGCCGCCCTTGGTGCGGACGACGACACGGTCGTTGCGGCGGATCTGGGCGGCCGGTGAGACGATGATGGTGTCGCCGTCGCGATAGACCGGCTCCATGCTGTCGCCGGAGATTTCCAGCGCATAGGCGTGCGGGTCGCCCAGGCTGGGGAACAGCAGCTCGTCCCAGCCGCTGCCGGCGGGAAAGCCGGCGTCGTCGAAATAGCCGGCCGATCCGGCCTGGGCATAGCCGATCACCGGAACCCGTTGCAGCGGCGTGGTGCCGGCGCCGTCGCCGACCAGCGACACGAATTCCGACAGGGACGCGCCGGTGGCGTCCAGCACCTTGGAGATGCTTTCCGTCGACGGCCAGCGCAGCTTGCCGTCGTTGGTCGTGCGCTTGCTTTTGTTGAAGGTGGTCGGGTCCAGTCCGGCGCGCCGCGCCAGCCCGGAGGCGGAGAGCCCGTGCTGTGCCGCAAGACGGTCGATGGCCCGCCAGATGTCCGTGTGTTTCAGCATGGGACGATAATCTCATAAAGTGGCGACACCGTCCCTAGGAACTTTTTCATAAATCCGTTGACCGCCGGTGTTTGTGGGAACATAACGCAAACGGACGGTGCCGCCGCATCCCGGGACCGGTGCCCCCTCTTTCAAACATCCGAAGCCGCAAGGAGACCAGCATGCTGAGTCCGGCCGCCCCCGCCTTGTCCGCCGCCCGCCTGTCCCAGACCGTGGCTTTGAAGGCGGAGCCATACAGTGTCGATGGCGAACCCTTCGCCGGTGCGGAGGAGGCGTGGTTCTGGGCGGTGCAGGCGCAGGACGCCAAGGCGGCCGGGGCGCGGATCGTCGCCGGCTGCGGGCAGATCGCACGGCCCTGCGAACCGCAGGACGTTCTGCGGGCGGTCGACCGGCTTTACCGGATGCGCAAGCTGATGCGCGACCATCTGCATGTGCTGGTCCATTACGGCCGGCGCCAGAGCGCGCCGGTGCCGGAGCGCTTCCGCGAACAGCGTGCCCATAGCCTGTGGCGGGAGGCGTTCGAGGTCATCGCTCCGGCCCTCCGCGACAAGGGGATTGCGCGATGACCGCCAGTTGGACGGCGGCCTGGGTGGTCTATCGCGGAGAGGCGCCGTTGTGGTGGCTGCGTCTGCTGAAACCGGGCTTCCGCCACTGCCTGGCCCTGCTGACCGACGGGCAGCGCTGGGTGGCGGTCGATCCGCTCGCCGGCTTCACCGACGTGGCGGTGCTGGATCTGCCCGCCGATTTCGACCTGCCGGGCTGGTACCGCGCCCAGGGACTCGTTGTGGACGCCGCCCCGCTGCGCCGCCCGGACGGTCCCGCTCCCTGGGGACCCTTCACCTGCGTCGAGGCGGTCAAGCGCCTGATCGGCCTGCGCGTCCGCCGGGTCCTGACCCCCTGGCAACTGCACCGCCACCTGACCCGAGGAGACCGCGAATGCCCGCATCCGCAGCCGTGAAGACGCCCGCCAGCCGTGCGAGGGAGCTGTCGGAGCCGGAGGCTCTGCTGGAGCGTTACCGCGTCGCCCGCGACCGGCGCGGCGTGTGGGAGAGCCACTGGCAGGACTGCTACGACCATGCGCTGCCCAACGGCCGGCCCTTCCGCGGCGGCGGCACGCCGGGCGAACGCCGGGTCGACCGGCTGTTCGACGGCACCGCCCCCGACGCGGTGGAGCAGCTGGCGGCCAGCCTGCTGTCGGAACTGACGCCGCCCTGGTCGCGCTGGTTCGGCTTCCAGCCCGGCCCGACCCTGACCGGGGTGGAGCGCGACCGGGTCGCCCCTTTGCTCGACCGTGCCGCCGGGATCGTCCAGGCCCATTTCGACCGCTCCAACTTCGCGGTGGAGATCCATCAGGCCTTCCTCGACCTTGTCACCGTCGGCACCGCCAGCCTGCTGATGGAGGAAGCCGCCCCCGGCGCCCCGTCCAGTCTGCGCTTCACCGCCGTGCCGCTCGCCGAGGCGGTGCTGGAGGAGGGGCCGGACGGCCGGCTCGACGCCACCTTCCGCCGCAGCGAGGCGACGCTGGCGCAGATCCTCCAGCGCTTTCCCGGCGCGGATCTACCGGACGAGCTGCGCAAACAGGCGGCCGGGGAACCCGACAGCCGCTTCCCGCTGGTCGAGGCGGTGCTGCCCGACGGTACGGCCTATCGTTGGGGCGTGGTGCTGGACAGTGGGCTGGCCGAGCCGTCCTGGCTGGCACAGGGACGCTTCGCCCAATCTCCCTTCGTGAATTTCCGCTGGCTGAAGGCGCCGGGCGAGACCTATGGCCGCTCGCCGGTGATGAAGGCGCTGCCGGACATCAAGACCGCCAACAAGGTGGTGGAGCTGGTGCTGAAGAACGCCTCCATCGCCGTCACCGGCATCTGGCAGGCTGATGATGACGGCGTGCTGAACCCGACCACCATCCGGCTGGTGCCCGGCACGATCATCCCCAAGGCGGTCGGGTCCGCCGGATTGACGCCGCTGGCCAATCCCGGCCGGTTCGACGTGTCGCAACTGGTGCTGGACGATCTGCGCGGGCGCATCCGCCATGCGCTGTTGGTCGACCGGCTGGGGCCGGTGGAATCGGCGCGGATGACCGCGACCGAGGTGCTGGAACGCGCGGTCGAGATGGCCCGGCTGCTCGGTGCCACCTACGGCCGGCTGCAGGCGGAGCTGATGACGCCGCTGGTGCTGCGGGCGGTGTCGATCCTGCGCCGGCGCGGCGAGATCCCGGACATCACCGTCGACGGCCGGCTGGTGGAGTTGCAGCACCGCTCCCCGCTCGCCCAGGCACAGGCGCAGCGCGACGTGCAGGCTGCGCTGCGCTGGCTGGACAGCGTCAAGGCGCTGGGACCGGAAGCGGAGGCCACGGTGGATGCAGCGGCGACCGCCCATTGGCTGGGCGAAGCCTTCGGCGTGCCCGCCAAGCTGATGCGGGCGGCTTCCGCGCTCCCTCCTGCCATACCTTCTCCTACACCTTCTTCCACACCTTCTCCCTCTGCCCCTCTGGTTGTTCCGCCCGTAGCCGATCCCGGAGCGGTCGATGGCTGACCGTCCGATGATCGAGCGGACCGGTTGGGACTGGCTGGAGCCGCCGCTTTCGTCCGATCCGGCACCGGCCTCGGCGTCCGACGCCGATCCAGCGCCCAGCTTCGCCCGCTGCTTCGCCGGGACCGATGGCGCGCGGGTGCTGGCGGTGCTGCGGGCGATGACGCTCGACCGCGCGCTGGGAGCCGAGGCGTCGGAAGCGGCGCTGCGTCACCTCGAAGGACAGCGCCAACTGGTTGCCACCATCCTTGCGCTGGTCGCGCGTGGGCGGGCGGGCTGACCGGTGGTGCGTCCACCTTCTTCCCCATTTCTTTAGGAGTTGATGATGGCCGATACTCTGCTGACCGAAGCCGCTGCTCCCGCCTTGGCCGATGCGGTCCCGCCGCTGCCGATCCCGGAGAAGTTCCGCGATCCCAGGACCGGGGGCCTGCGTGTCGAGGCTTTGCTGAAATCCTATCTGGAACTGGAACGCCGCCTCTCCTCGCAAGGCCAGTCCCGGCAGCCGCCATCGGACGCAGCGTCCGAGTCGCCCACCCAGCCCAGTCCGTTCGATGCGGCCACATTCGATCCAGCCAGAATCGATCCGGCGCAGTTTCGCCGGCTGCTGGGGGCGCCGGAGACGCCGGACGGCTACAGCATCGCCTGCGACCATGGCCTGTTCCAGCCCGATCCGGAGATCAACGGCCGCTTGCATGAGGCCGGCTATACCCCGACCCAGGCGCAGCTTCTCTACGATCTCGCCGCCGAGCGGATGATTCCGCTGATCCAGGCCATGGCCGCGGAGTTCCAGGCGGAGCGCGAGGTGGAGCGGCTGGTCGCCCGCTTTGGCGGCGAGGAGCGCTGGCGCGAGGTGTCGCGGCAACTGCTGGCCTGGGCCGGCAAGGCGCTGCCGCCCGCCGCGGTGGAAGGGCTGGCGACCAGCTACGAAGGTGTCATGGCGCTGTACGCCATGATGACCGGCAGCGAGCCGGCGGCCCTGTCGATGGCCGGCAACCCGCCGGGTCGCGGTGATGGCGAGGCCGAACTCCGCACCCTGATGCGTGACCCACGCTATTGGCGCGAGCGCGATCCGGCGGTGATCGCCCGTGTCACCGAAGGCTTCCAGCGGCTCTATCCGAGTCAGGGGTGAGGGGACGCGCTGTCGGCCGCCGCCCTCCCCGGACAAGGCGGATGGCGGCCGGCAAAAGCGGGCGGCAGCGGGACAAAGCGTCGCAGCATGCAACTTTTGTAGGGGTTGGACAGGGTGCCGTTGCGCGTGCGAAGAAGAATCGCATTGCAAGATTGAAACGGACTCGTCACTTTCCCTTCAGAATGACCAACCGTCCGTTTGTCTAACGGACAAGAGAGCGACGCCAGGCCCGATGACGCTGCGCCGCAAGATTCGCTGGCTGACCTGGATCGGCCTGATCGTCTGCCTGATGGCGGCGATTCCCGCGCTCTACCTGCTGCGGCAGGGCATGATCGTCGAGCGGGGGCAGATCGCTGCTGCCCTGGTCGATTCGACGGGCTTGCTGCTGCGCGATCTGGAGCGGTCGGCGACCTCCGGTGCGATCTCCGGCGACGAGGCGCGCGACCGGGCGCGGACGGCGCTGCTGGCCCTGTCGGCCAAACCGTTCCATGTCAGGATTTTCACGGACGGCATTGTCCCGGCGGGCTGGTCCGCCATGAACCGCGCGGTGACGGCGGAAGGGCGGTTCGAGCCCTGGGGCTGGGCCATCGCCGCCGCCGGCGACATCGACGATCTCGACCGCGACTTCCTGATGGAAGCGTCCGGCTTTTTGCTGTTTCTCGTCGCCCTTCTGGCGCTGAGCTGGCCGGGATCGCTGCTGCTGTCGCAGCTTGCGGTCGGGCCGTTGGAAGCGTTGTCGGACCGGATGCGCCTGCTGACGGAGGGGCGGACCGACATCGACATCCCCGGCCGCGACCGCCGCGACGAATTCGGGGCGATGGCCCGCGCGATGGAGTTCTTCCGCCGTGCCGCCATCGCCCTGATCGAACGGGACGAGCGGCTGGCCGGCATCATGAACAATGTCGGCGAGGCGATCCTGCTGGTCGACACCCGTGGCCGGATCGAGGAGCACAACCCCGCCGCAATGGCCCTGTTCGGCGTGGCTGCCGGGGAATTGCGCGGCCGGCCGCTGTCCGGGCTGTTCGCCGCGGCCGACCGGGCGCGGATCGACTCGCTGCTGGCCGCCCTGGCGGCGGAGGCGGAGGTGCCGGAGCCGGTGCGGGAGCAGGCCCTGGGAATCGAGCGCGCCGGAACCGGCGAGCGGATCGATGCCTCGCTCAGCGTGTCGCCGCTGGTGGTTCAGGGACGGCGCGGCTTCGTCTGCGTGCTGGCCGACGTGACCGACCGGCTGCGTCAGGAACGCGAACTGATGCGGCTGGCCACCCGTGACCGGCTGACCGGCCTGCCCAACCGGGCGATGATCGAATCGCTGGTCGAGGCGGCGGTGGAGCGCAGCCGCCTTCATCGGCGGCCGTTCGCCGTGCTTTGCCTCGACCTGTCGCGCTTCAAGCTGATCACCGACACGCTGGGCCATCAGGCCGGCGACTCGCTGTTGCAGGAGGTGGCCCGGCGGATCGTCGCCTCGGTGCGTACCGCCGATCAGGTCGGCCGGATCGGCACCGACGATTTCGCCGTTGTCCTTGAGGATGTCCGCGACGCCGACGAGGCGGCGGAGATTGCCGAGCGCATCCTGGCGTCCTTCGACGCGCCGGTCACCCTGCCGGGCTGCGAACATTATGTCCGCCCGGCGATCGGCATCGCCGTCTACCCGACCGATCTCGCCGGCGACGAGGCTGTCGGGCGGCGGGACGGCGACGATCCCCAGGCGCTTCTGCGCGCGGCCGAGACGGCGCTCTATGCCGCCAAGCGGATGGGCGGGCGCCGCCACGCCTTCTTCCGTCCCGAGCTTGCCGAACAGGCGCGGCGCCAGCTGGCGCTGGACGGCGACCTGCGGGCAGCGCTGGCGCAGAAGCAGTTCCGCCTGCATTACCAGCCCAAGGTGTCGCTGATCGACTTCTCGCTGGAGGGGTTCGAGGCGTTGCTGCGCTGGGAAAAGCCGGGGCGGGAGCAAGAGCCGGGGGTGATGATTCCGCCGGGCGAGTTCATTCCGGTGGCGGAGGAGACCGGCTTCATCGTGCCCCTCGGCGACTGGGTGCTGGACGAGGCCTGCCGCCAGATGCGCGAATGGCTGGATGCCGGGATGGAACCGGTGCCGGTTGCCGTCAACGTATCGCCCAAGCATCTGCGCAACCGCAGCGCCGAGGATTTCCAGCGCATCATCGACCGCCACGGCCTGCCGCCCGGCCTGATCGAGCTGGAAATCACCGAAGGGGCAGTGATGCAGGATCTCGACCATGCCCTGTCGGTGCTGGCGGCCTTGAAGGCCCTCGGCATCCGGGTGGCGGTGGACGATTTCGGCACCGGCCATTCCAGCCTGAGCTATCTGAAGCGCCTGCCGATCACCACCTTGAAGATCGACCGCTCCTTCATCAACGGCGTCCCGAACGAGCGCGAGGATGCCGGCATCGTCTCCACCATCATCGCGATGGCCGACATGCTGGGACTGCATGTGGTCGCCGAAGGGGTGGAGAAGACCGAGCAGGCCAATTTCCTGCGCCGCCACAATTGCACCCAGGTCCAGGGCTGGCTGACCGGCCGCCCGGTTCCGGCCGAGGCCGCTTGCCGCCTGTTGATGGAGCGGCTGCGCCAGGCGACCTTAGGGGCTGCCTGAAGCGGATGCCGTCTTCCGCCGCTGCCGGGGGACCATAAGGTCGGCCAGCGTGACCGGGTGGAAATTCCAGACATCGACGCCGACGTCGATCTGCCGGGGCTGCGGCTTCAATTGGCCGTGGCTGTGGCCGTGCAGGTTCAGCGCCTTGCGGTGCATGCCGTTCCAGGTGCGGAAGGCGTAATGGCACATCACCAGATCGATGCCGTCCAGCGTCAGTTCGGCGTAATGTCCGACGCTGGCCCAGCCGGGTAGCGTCAATGTCGCCGGGCCGTCGTTGTTGCCGGCGATCAGATGCTTGGTGCCATTCAGCCGGCCGAGCAGGGCCGCCATGGCCTCAGGCTCCAGATGCAGGGCGAAGTCGCCGAGGTGCCAGATCTCGTCGTCCGGACCGACGGTGGCGTTCCAGTTCGCCTCCATTGCCGCGTCCATCTCGGCGGTGGATTCGAAGGGACGGCGGAACCGGCCGCGGGCGCCGCCATGGCCGAAATGGGTGTCCGAGGTGAAGTATACGGTCATCGGCCGGTCAACGCCGGCGCGCCGCGGGCTGTTCCCGCTACAGGGTCCCGCATTGGGGGTCTGCTGCGCGCGCCGGCGGACTCGCGGTCAGTGCTTGTGGTCGCCCGCCGCAGGGTCGAGGAAGCGGTGCATGTGGACGATGTAATAGCGGGTGTGGGCGTCGTCGATGGTCTGGCCGGTGGCGCCGCGCCATGCCTTGTAGGCTTCCTCATAGTTCGGGAAGATGCCGACGATGTGCAGCTTCGACGGATCGACGAACTGGTCCGAGTCCGGGCGCACGAGTTCGCCGCCGAACACGAGGTGGAGGAGCTGTTTGTCGGGCATGGCCTTGGTCCTTGTAGCCGGGGGTGATTGGGGAGTTCTGGCTGTCTTTGCGCCGGCAGGCCGGCTGATGCGTCGCATTCTCATATCCGCCGTCCGGGCGGTGCTTCAAGCCTGTTGACACCTCCATCGACCTTTGCCACCACGGGACTGCGGCGTTTTCAGGATCAGGATAAAGAATCCCTCCATTTGCCGCAGATGATGGACACCGGAATCACGGCCGAACACTGCGAGGATCGAGCGATGGCAAGTGGTCATACCGCGACTCGGGAGAAACACGGGCGCGAGCTGCGGGTCTGGGACCTGCCGACCCGACTGTTTCATTGGGCGCTGGTCGCCGCGGTGGCGGTCGCGATTCTGTCGGCGGAGCTTGGTGTGCTTGCCGTTCATATGTTGGCGGGTGAAACAATTCTCATCCTTGTGCTGTTCCGTCTGGGCTGGGGGATGGTGGGCAGCCAGACCGCGCGCTTCACCGATTTCGTGAAGGGACCGGCAGCGATCCGCGCCTATCTGCGGCGGTCGCGGGCGGGCGGGGAGGCAGCTTTCACCCTGGGACATAACCCGCTGGGCGCGCTGATGGTGGTGGCGCTTCTGCTGGTGCTGCTGATCCAGGCGGGCAGCGGGCTGTTCACCAGCGACGACATCCTGGTCGACGGCCCGCTGGTTCCGCTGGCATCCGGCGCCACCGTGGCGCTGCTCAGCTCGCTGCACCGGCTACTCGCCAACGGCATCTTCGTGCTGGTCGGGCTGCATGTGGCGGCGGTGTTCTTCCATCTTCTGGTCAAGCGCGACAACCTGATCCGCCCGATGGTCACCGGCTGCAAGATCCTGCCGGCACGGCTGGCGGCGACAGAGCCGCGGCGCGCTTCGGCGGCGCTGGCGCTGGCAATCCTGGCGGCGTCGGCCGGGTTGGTTTTCATGGTGCTGCGCGCTGCCGGTTGAAGCGGCCGGCCGGCTCCGCGCCGGTCTCGCCGGCATATGCCATTGGTTGTGTGCGACAATGCGTCGTCTGGGGTTTCGTGCTCACCAGTCTAGAATGACTCTAGATTGATCCGCACAAAACACCACGAAACCAATGATGCCGGCCCGATTTTCGGGATCGATCGGCCTTTGCCTGAATAGACCTTCAGGTTGTGGTTGGGAGGTCGGCCGGCCGGGGGACCGCCAGTCATGCACGCACAAACCGGGTACCGCCCGACCGCAGCGCTGAAAGGCCTGCTGGTCGCCACCGTCGCCGCCCTTGGCATCCTTGCCGTGACCGCCGGCGCCGCATCGGCCGCCGATCCGGCGGCAGCTGGAACCGCTGCCGGTGGCGACGCCCTGATGGCCCGTGCACGCGAGCTGTTCAAGCCGCTGCCCGCCACCCTGCCCATGGTCCGCAACAATGCGGTCACCCGCGAGAAGATCGATCTCGGCAAGATGCTGTTCTTCGATCCGCGCCTGTCGGCCAGCGGCATCTTCTCCTGCAACAGCTGCCACAATCTGGGGCTTGGCGGTGTCGACGGGCTGGAGACCTCGGTCGGCCATGGTTGGCAGAAGGGGCCGCGCAATGCGCCGACCGTGCTGAACGCGGTGCTGAACGTGGCCCAGTTCTGGGACGGCCGGGCGGAGGATCTGAAGGCGCAGGCCAAGGGGCCGATCCAGGCCGGCGTGGAGATGAACAGCACGCCCGACCGCGTGATGGCGGTGCTGAACAGCATTCCGGCCTACAAGGCCAAATTCGCCGATGCCTTCCCCAACGAGAAGGACCCGGTCAGCTTCGACAATGTCGCCATGGCCATCGAGGCGTTCGAGGCGACGCTGACCACCCCCGCCGCCCCCTTCGACCAATATCTGGAGGGCAAGGCCGATGCGCTGACCGACAGCCAGAAGGCCGGGCTGGAGCTGTTCATCGACAAAGGCTGCGCCGGTTGCCACAACGGCGTCAATGTCGGTGGCCACGATTACTTCCCCTTTCGGGTCGTCGCCAAGCCGGGGGCCGAGATCCTGCCGCCGGGAGACAAGGGCCGCTTCGCCGTCACCAAGACCGCCGACGACGAGTATGTCTTCCGCGCACCCACCCTGCGCAACGTCGCGCTGACCGCCCCCTATTTCCATTCCGGCAAGGTGTGGGACTTGCGGCAGGCGGTGGCGGTGATGGGATCGAGCCAGCTTGGCGCCACCCTGTCCGAGCAGGAGATCGACAAGATCACCGCCTTCCTGACCGCGCTGACCGGTCAGCAGCCGCGCGTTGACTATCCGCTGTTGCCGGCCAGCACGCCGGCCACGCCGCAACCTGTCTTCAAATAAGGACGAGGCAAAGAAAAAGCCCTTCCCCACGCCGGTGGGGAAGGGCCTTTCCAGCGGGGATGCCGCTTATTCGGAGCGGTAGCGCTGGTGGCAGGCCTTGCAGCTGTCGGCCATGGCGCCGAACGCCTTTCCCGTCGCGGCCTTGTCGCCCGACGCGGCGGCGACTTTCAGGGCCTGGGCGGAGGCCTGAAGGCCCTGCGCCTTGGCGGTGAAGTCCGGGAAGTTGGCCCAGATCAACTCCTTGGCCGCGGTCTTGCCCTTGTCGGAGCCGGGGGGGAACAGGCTGGGGATCCTGGCGGCGATAGCGTCGATGCGGTCGGTGACCGGGCCGATGGCGGCAAGATCGCCCTTGCCAACCGCGTCCTTGATCTCGCCCATCGCCTTCTTGAAGTCGTCGAATCCGGCCTTGCGGGTCTGGATCACGTCCTGGGCCAGAGCAACGCCGCCGGTCAGCATCAGCGCGGCCGTTGCCGCAAGCACGATACGGGAAAACACGGTTCTTGTCCCTTTCTTGAATTCGCCCCCGGCCGGACTTACACACCGCCAAACCCGGACTGTCAAGTGAAGTGGGCATGACGGGGATCCATCATCATGACGATCATTTGTGCAGCAAGAATCAATGCTGGGAGGAACCGGATTCTGATTTTGGCGCTGCTGCCGGATCGACCGCCCGACGGCCGGGAGTGGCGGCGATGTTCTCCGATACGGCATCGCCACAGGGCGAAAAAAGCACCGGACAGCGCGGTTTTCACCGGCCGACCGGCCTTGCAACCGGGGTGGAGCGGAAGTAAGGTCCCGCCTCGCGCCTTCCACCCGGAGGGGCAGGCGTCCACGACGCCTCCGCCACACCGTCCTATAGCCCTGAGGGGGCCCGCCGCCATGTCGATTATCGCGTCCCGTCTCTCGCGCATCAAGCCGTCGCCGACCATCGCCGTGACCAACAAAGCCCGCGAACTGAAAGCGGCCGGTCGCGACGTCATCGGCCTGGGTGCCGGCGAGCCGGACTTCGACACCCCCGACAACATCAAGGCCGCCGCGATCAAGGCGATCGAGTCCGGCGACACCAAATACACCGCGGTGGACGGCACCCCCGCTCTGAAGAAGGCGATCTGCGCCAAGTTCGAGCGCGAGAACGGCCTGAAATACACGCCGGAGCAGATCACCGTCGGCGTCGGCGGCAAGCAGGTGCTGTACAACGCCCTGATGGCGACGCTGAACCCGGGCGACGAGGTCATCATCCCGGCCCCCTACTGGGTCAGCTATCCGGACATGGTGGAACTGGCGGAAGGCACACCGGTCGCCGTTTCCTGCCCGGCCGAGCAGGGCTTCAAGCTGCAGCCCGCCGACCTGGAGAAGGCGATCACGCCGAAGACCAAGTGGCTGATCCTGAACTCGCCGTCGAACCCGTCGGGTGCGGCCTACACCCGCGCCGAGATGAAGGCGCTGACCGACGTGCTGGTCAAGCACCCGCATGTCTGGGTCATGACCGACGACATGTACGAACACCTGCTGTATGACGGCCTGGAGTTCGTCACCCCGGCCCAGGTCGAGCCGTCGCTGTACGACCGCACCCTGACCGTCAACGGCGTGTCGAAGTCCTACGCGATGACCGGCTGGCGCATCGGCTATGCCGGCGGCCCGAAGGAGCTGATCAAGGCCATCGGCGTGATCCAGAGCCAGTCGACCTCCAACCCGACCTCCATCGCCCAGGCCGCCGCCGTCGAGGCGCTGAACGGTCCGCAGGACTTCATCAAGGAGCGTGCGGAGGTGTTCCGCGAGCGCCGCGACCTGGTGGTGTCGATGCTGAACCAGGCCACCGGCCTCAGCTGCCCGAAGCCGGAAGGTGCCTTCTACGTCTATCCGTCCTGCGCCGGCACCATCGGCAAGACGACCCCGGACGGCAAGGTGATCGAGACCGACGAGGATTTCGTCACCTATCTGCTGGAGTCGGAAGGCGTCGCCGTCGTCCAGGGGTCGGCCTTCGGCCTCGCCCCGCATTTCCGCATCTCCTACGCGACCTCGACGGAAGCGCTGGAAGAGGCGTGCAAGCGCATCCAGCGCGCCTGCGGCAACCTGCGCTGATCGCCGCCGCCGCGGTGATCGGATAAGATGATCGGATAAGAAAAGGGCCGGCGCCTCGGGGTGCCGGCCCTTTTTGCTTGGGGGCGTTACTTCGCCGCCAGCATCCTGTCGATGGCGCCGACCGCGAATTTCAGCACCGCTTCATCGGCCAGCTTGCCGTCCTTGATCTTCTCGCCGACACCGCCGACGACCACCTGGGGACCGCCCAGCAGCTTGGCGGGAAGTGCCAGCAGCGTGTCGTTCACCTGCTGATGCGCCCGCACGCCGCCGGTGAAGGCGGGCGAGTTGGAAATCACCAGCACCGGTTTGCCGATCAGCGCCGACTTGCCATAGGGGCGCGAGGCCCAGTCGAGGGCATTCTTCAGCACGCCCGGCATGCCGTAATTGTATTCCGGCGTGACGATGACCACGCCGTCGGCGTCGGCGATGGCCTGACGGAAGGCATGCACCTCCGCCGGGGCGTCGGGGGTGTCGATGTCCTGGTCGTAGAGCGGCAGGCGCAGGTCGCGGATGTCCATGCCGACACCGGCCGGCAGGGCGTCCTGCAATCCGCGCAGAATGGCCAGGGAGTTGGAGTTGCTGCGCAGGCTGCCGGGCAGGCCCAGCAGTTTGGCGCTCACCGTTGCATCGGTCATGAAGCGGTTGCCTTTCCTCTGTTCGGTCTTGTGGCCGGGGGCTTACCGGTTGCTGCCCGTTCCGGTCCATTCAATGAATAGCACGGCGCTGAAATGGTCGGTGCAGGTCCAGCCTACCAACAGGGCATGGCGGAATTGTCGTTGGGGCGCAGCCAGACGGAGAGTCCGGTCCAGCTGTGACCATCTTGGGTTCTGACTGTTGGTGGGCTGGATGACTACCTAATTAGAGGGCACACAAAGGGCGGGGCGCGCGACCGTGCGCGTCCATCGGTTTTGACCTTTGGTACAGGCGGCTTGGAAACCGGGAGGCAACATGGCGACGCGGCGACTGGATCGGGACGACCACGTTCGGAAACATCTGGCGCTGATGCTGCAGGAATGGCAGACGATGACCGGTCGCGACATGGCGACCGCCACCGCCGACCAGCGGCTTCAGCACTGCACGACCCTGCTGATCGACCTGTTGGGCGAGGCGGAACGGGCGGACGAAGCGGCGATGGCCGAAGCCTGAAGACGGGAGCGGCCCCGGGCAGGGGGAGCCGCTCCATCGCCAGCCTGACCGTTATTGCGGTGCCATGCGGATGGCGCCATCCAGACGGATGACGTCGCCGTTCAGCATCTCGTTCTCCAGGATGTGCTGGACGAGGCGGGCATATTCCTCCGGCTTGCCGAAGCGCTTGGGGAAGGGGACGGTTGCGGCGAGGCTGTCCTGAACCTCCTGCGGCATGTTCAGCAGCATCGGCGTGCCGATCAGGCCGGGAGCCACCGTCATCACGCGGATGCCGTTGCGGGCAAGGTCGCGGGCGGCGCAGACGGTCAGGGCGACGATGCCGCCCTTCGACGCGGCATAGGCGGCTTGGCCGATCTGTCCTTCATAGGCGGCGACCGAGGCGGTGTTGACGATCACGCCGCGCTCTCCGCTGTCCAGCGGGTCGAGCTTTGCCATGTCGGCGGCGGCCAGCCGAAGGATATTGAAGCTGCCGATCAGGTTGACCTCGATCACCGAGCGGAATTTCTCCAGCGGCATCGGCCCATCGCGGCCGACGATGCGCTGGGCCGGAGCGATGCCGGCACAGTTCACCGCAATGCGCGCCGGACCATGGGCGGAGCGTGCCTGATCGAACGCGCGCTCGGCGGAGGCGCCGTCGGTGACGTCGCAGACCAGACCCAGCCCGCCGATCTCGTGCGCGGTCTTCAGCACCGCGTCCTCGTTGACGTCGAGCACGGTCACCTTGGCGCCGAGACCGGCGAGATGACGCGCCGTCGCCGCCCCCATGCCCGAGGCGCCGCCGGTGACGACGGCGGACAGACCCTGGATGTTCATGGCATCTCCTCCTTAATTGCAGCCGGTCCGTGCCGGGCGCCGGCCTTGTGTCCAACAGGATGCGTTCGCACTTGTTGTTTGCCAGATGGCGTGTCCACCAGATGGCCACTGCACCATACCACACCGTATGGGGTGAAACATCATGGCGGCGAGGGAGCTGCCCGCCGTCTTCCGAAGGGCCGTTTCCGAAAGGGATTTCAGCGTCCATGACCGTATCGTCCGTCTCTCCCTCCCTTGCCACCGGCACCGAGCTGGCGGTTCCCGATCCCGACCGGGTCGAACGCGACGAGCGGCTGGTCCGCCGCCGCTTCTGGCAGAAGCTGCGCGCCAACCTGCACCGGATCCCATTCCTGGAAGAGTTGCTGGCTGCCTATTTCTGCGCGACCGATCCGGCGACCCCCTATCGGGCGAAGGCGATCCTGCTGGCGGCGCTGGCCTATTTCGTGCTGCCGTTCGATGCGGTGCCGGACTGGCTGCTGATCGCCGGCTTCACCGATGACGCCGCGGTGCTGGCAGCAGCCGTGCAGACCGTGCGCGCCAACCTGACGCCGGCCCATTGGGGGCGGGCGAAGGAAGCCCTGCGCGTGGAAACGGGCAGCGCCGGAACGGATGTCGGTTAGAGTCTGGTTTTTCGTGTGATTCACGCTTCAAGCGATACCGCTTGAAACGATCACACTCTAAGTCCGCGCCGCCTTGCGGCCGTCCGCCGCGTCGCGGTGCATGGTGTAGAGCGCGGACCCGGCGATCACCAGGGCGCCCAGCCAGCCCCACGCATCCATGGTCTGGCCGAAGACGATCCAGGCCACAGGGCAGTGAAAGGCAAACCGGCGT
>NZ_BADK01000878.1 GCF_000333595.1 Azospirillum sp. B506 | reverse complement strand
GGGCGGCATTCCGACCAACGTTCACTGCGAGGTGCTGTCGCCGACCGCCGGGAACCCGGACCAGGTGGTGCCGGGCCTGATGGCGATCGGCGAGGCGGCCTGCGTGTCGGTCCACGGCGCCAACCGCCTGGGCTCCAACTCGCTGCTCGATCTGGTGGTGTTCGGCCGTGCGGCCGCCATCCGCGCCGCCGAGATCGTCAAGCCGGGCAAGGCCCCGTCGGTCAAGCCGGACTCTTGCGACAAGGCGCTGGAGCGGTTCGACCGCATCCGCAACGCCAAGGGCTCGATCAAGTCGGCCGACCTGCGGCTGGAGATGCAGCGGACGATGCAGAACAACTGCGCCGTCTTCCGCACCGGCGAGGTCCTGGACGAAGGCGTCAAGAAGATCGACGCGGTCTTCGCCAAGAAGGGTGAGATCGCCATCTCCGACCGTTCGCTGGTCTGGAATTCCGATCTGGTCGAGGCGCTGGAGCTGGACAATCTGCTGGGCCAGGCGGTCGCCACCCTGCACTCCGCCCAGAACCGTCCGGAAAGCCGCGGCGCCCATGCCCGTGAGGACTATCCGAACCGCGACGACGAAGACTGGATGAAGCACACCGTCATCTGGGTCGCGGACAACGGCGAGACGAAGATCGATTACCGCCCGGTCCACATGTACACGCTGACCGACGAGGTCGATGTCTTCCCGCCGAAGGCCCGTGTGTACTAAGGCCCGCCGGATAAAGGAAATCAGCCATGGTTGAATTCAACCTGCCAGCCAACTCCAAGGTCGGCGTCGGCAAGACCGTCAACGTCGCGAACGGCGCCAAGCGGGCCAAGACCTTCAAGATCTACCGCTGGAACCCGGACGACGGCCAGAACCCGCGCGTCGACAGCTATGTGGTCGATCTCGACAAGTTCGGGCCGATGATCCTGGACGCGATCATCTACATCAAGAATCAGGTCGACAGCACGCTGACCTTCCGGCGCTCCTGCCGCGAGGGCATCTGCGGCTCGTGCGCGATGAACATCGACGGCACGAACACGCTGGCCTGCCTGAAGGCGATCGAGGACGTGCCTGGCGACGTCAAGATCTATCCGCTGCCGCACATGCCGGTGGTGAAGGATCTGGTCCCCGACCTGAATCACGTCTATGCCCAGCTGGCCTCGATCAAGCCGTGGCTGCAATCGCAGTCCCCGGCCCCGAGCCGCGAGCGTCTGCAGTCGCCGGAGGACCGCGCCAAGCTGGACGGCCTCTACGAGTGCATCCTGTGCTTCTGCTGCTCGACCTCCTGCCCCAGCTACTGGTGGAACGGCGACCGGTATCTCGGCCCGTCGATCCTGCTCCAGGCCTATCGCTGGATCGCCGACAGCCGCGACGAGATGACGGGCGAGCGCCTCGACAACCTTGAGGATCCGTTCCGCCTCTATCGCTGCCACACCATCATGAACTGCACCAAGGCTTGTCCGAAGGGTCTGAATCCCGCCAAGGCCATCGCCGAGATCAAGAAGCTGATGGTTGCGCGCCGCTGACTGCGGATAAGCGTCTGCGACATGGAAAAGGCGCCCCCTCGGGGGCGCCTTTTTCCTTTTGTGGCTTCAGACGAAGTCCGGGTCGGTCGGGCGCGATGGCCGCAGATCGTTGCCGGGGACCGGGCTGTCGGTGGTTGCGGGGCCGCCGGGATCG